>JANYEI010000230.1 GCA_025363205.1 Frigoribacterium sp. | reverse complement strand
CTCAGTGACAATCTCGGTGCGGTTGACCTGCAGCTCTCGTCTGACGAACTCGCCAGCCTCACCGCGGCGAGCGCGCCTCGCGCTGACGACTATCCCTATGGGGTGGGAGGCGTTGCCCAGCGCAACCGTAATCTGGCGGGTGGGCGCTGAGAGTCAGCTCTGGCAGTGCCGTCCGGCGGTGCCGGTGGCACCCGGAACGTGACAGAGGGTGACGCGGCCATCATGAACTCGGTGCTCCGCAGTCGGTGATCTCACCGGCACGTGCTCATCGATCGGTTGTGCACTTCATGTCGAAAAGGGCCGAACGGGGATATACCCGGTCGACCCTTTTCGCCCCACTGTGCGCGAGGGGGGACTTGAACCCCCATGCCCTCACGGGCACACGGACCTGAACCGTGCGCGTCTGCCAATTTCGCCACTCGCGCAGACCTAGTGAGATTACCACAGCGACGGAGCTGCCCGAGTGCCACCCGCCGATACCCGCGTCACAGGGCGGACGGCTAACATCTACCTAGTTATCTACACATAGCCACCGTCGACGAGGGAGCCTCTTGGGCCTGCTGGACAGCTTCGAAAAGGGCTTAGAGCGCGCCGTAAACGGAGCGTTCGCCAAGACCTTCAAGTCTGGCCTGCAGCCGATTGAGATCACCTCTGCCCTGCGCCGGGAGCTCGACACCAAGGCCGCGGTCGTCGCGCGCGACCGCATCCTGGTACCCAACAGGTTCACGGTGCGCCTCTCGAACGTCGACTACGCCAAGATGACGGCCCTCGGCCCCACCCTCGTCGACGAACTCAGTCGGCTCGTGCAGCAGCACGCCGCCGCCCAGCACTACCAGTTCTCCGGCGGCATCAGCATCACTCTGGCCGCAGATCCCGCCCTCATCCAGGGCGTGCTCGGCATCGACTCCGTGAGCGTCAAGGGCACCGTCGCCTGGACCCCGGTGTTGGATGTCGCGGGCAAGCGTTACCCCATCGTAAAGAGTCGCACGATTATCGGGCGAGGCAGCGACGCTGACATCACGGTGGAAGACACCGGCATCTCCCGCAAGCACGTCGAGATCCTCTGGGACGGCACCCGAGCCGAGGTCAATGACCTCGGCTCCACCAACGGTTCGCAGCTCAACGGTGCCCCCGTTCACAAAGCGCCACTCGCCCCCGATTCCGTCATCAACATCGGAAGAACCCGTATCGTGTTCCGGGTGCTCGCCCAATCAGCGTCGGTTGACCAGTTTTCCGATCTCCGTGCCGACGACGACGGTGTCGGCGGCCGTCGATGAGTGAACTCACCCTCCTTCTTCTGCGGTTCGGCTTTCTCTTCATCCTCTGGGCTTTCGTCTTCGCCGTTGTCTACGCCCTCCGCACCGATCTGTTCGGGCAGCGCGCGCGGCGCCTCCCCGCGGATGTCGCGGCTGGCCAGCCGTTCGTGGCGTCGGCCGTCGCTCCACCCGTGACATTTTCCACTCCTGCCCCGGCGTGGAATCCGGGATCAGCCTCTGACGCCACCGAGGCGTTCTCGGTGCAGTCAGACAGGGCACAGCCACCCCGCGCACAGTCCTCGGCCACTGTCGCCACCCGGCTCGTGATCACCTCCGGGCCAAAGGAAGGGCTCGAACTCACCCTTCCGACTGAGCCGCTCACCATTGGCCGGTCGAGCGAGAGCGGTCTCGTCATTCGCGACGACTACACCTCTACTCACCACGCGCGCCTCATGCACTGGAGTGAGGACTGGGTGATTCAAGACCTAGACTCGACCAACGGCACGTTCCTCAACGGCACTCGGGTCACCCTTCCCACACCGGTACCGCTCAACACTCCGGTTCGGATCGGCACGACCAGTTTCGAACTTCGGCGGTAGGTGAATGGCCATATCGGGCAAGAGCACGGCCGTTTCGCACGTCGGAAAGATACGCGCGAACAACCAGGACTCGGGCTATGCGGGCACGCAGCTCTTCGTCGTCGCCGACGGAATGGGCGGTCACGCGGGCGGTGACGTCGCCTCGGCGATCGCACTGAAGCGCGTGATGGAAGCCGACCGGCAGTTCGCCTCGGCCGCCGACGCCGAATTCGCGCTCCAGTCCGCCCTCAGCGCCGCCAACACGATGCTCGCCGAGACCGTGTTCGAGCATCCCGAACTCACCGGAATGGGCACGACGGTGAGCGCAATCCTGCGCTCCGGATCGCAGGTCGCCATTGCCCATATCGGCGACTCCCGCATCTACCTCCTGCGGGATGGCACGCTCAAACAGATCACCGCCGACCACACCTTCGTGCAGCGCCTCGTCGACAGCGGCCGGATCACTCCCGAGGAAGCCGCCGTGCATCCCCGGCGCTCGGTGCTGATGCGGGTGCTCGGCGATGTCGATGCCGCCCCCGAAATCGACACTACGGTGTTCGACGTTCTCGCCGGTGACCGTTGGCTGCTGTGCTCCGACGGCCTGTCGAGCTACGTCTCGGACGACAAAATCGCGCAGGCTCTCAAATCACTCCCCGCCGTGAAGGATGCCGCGGACCGCCTGGTGAAAGAGAGCCTCGACCAGGGTGCCCCCGACAATGTGACCGTGGTGATCGTCGATATCGACGAGAGTGGTGAGTCCGCCTCCGTACCGGTCATCGTCGTCGGGTCTGCCGCCGCGCCACTCTCCTTCGAGGGCGAGTCGGGCCGCCGTCCGCTGCGACTGCCCACACTGTTGCTGCATCCGCTCAAGTTGACCCAGGCGCATGAAGACAGCCACTTCGAGCCGGAATCCGACGAATATCTCGACGAGTTGATTCTCGAAGACCGTCGCCGCGCGCGCCGCCGCCGCATCACCTGGCTGGTCGGCATCGTCGTGATCGTCGCACTCATCATGACCGCTTTGTTTGTGGGATACCGCTGGTCGCAGTCCCTGTTTTACGTGGGCGCCGACGGCCAAACCGTGGCTATCTACCGCGGAATCCAGCAGGATCTCGGCCCAATCTCGTTGCACAGCATCTACTCCGAGACGAGCGTGCGACTGAACGACCTGCCGAGCTACACCCGCAAGACCGTCGAAGACACCATCAGTGCCGCCAACCTTGCCGACGCGACGGCGATCATCAAGCGACTGACAGATGCCACGAAGTAGAGCGGCATCGTGACCAGCCCCAACGGCATCACCCAGATCGGGGCCCCGGCCCACGATGCTGGCGCGCTGTCGACCTTCACGAGCACCATCCGGCTGCGGCTGCGAGTGCCGGCAAAGCTGCGCAACCTCGAGCTCGTGTTGCTGGTCTTCGCCTTCGCCATCGTGGGCGCATCGATAGCGCTGGTGGAGCTCGGCGCGCTTGGCAGCGTGCAGGGCCCGGTGCTCGCCCTCGGTGCCGGCCTCGGCGTCATCACCCTGATCATCCATGTGGCCCTTCGCTTCGTGGCTTCACAGGCCGATCCGTTTGTCCTCCCGATCAGCACCCTGCTCAACGGCCTCGGTATCGCCGAGATTTACCGGCTCGACATCGCCAAAAATCACTCGGGCTGGGAAGCGGCGGGCGTGCGACAGATCGCCTGGACTGCCTTGGCCATGCTGCTCGCTCTCGTGGTGCTTGTGCTGATTCGCAATCACCGTGTTCTGCAGCGCTACAGCTACATCGCGATGTTCGTCGGCATCGCACTGCTGCTCTTGCCAATGCTGCCGGGCATCGGCCAAACGATCAACGGGGCCCGGCTCTGGATTCGCTTCGGCAGTTTCAACTTCCAGCCCGGCGAGCTCGCCAAGATCGCCCTCGCGATCTTCTTCGCCGGCTACCTGGTGACCGCGCGCGACAGCCTCTCACTCGTCGGTAGAAAGTTTCTCTGGATGCGCTTTCCGCGCGTGCGGGACCTCGGCCCGATCCTCGTGATCTGGATCGCCGCAATGGCCGTGTTGGTGTTCCAACATGACCTGGGAATGGCGCTGCTCTTCTTCGGCCTCTTTCTTGTGATGATCTATGTCGCGACGGGGCGCCTGAGCTGGGTCATCCTCGGTCTCGCACTTTTCGTTGGTGGTGTGCTCATCGCCAGCCGCGTGCTCGGCTATGTGCAGGGACGCTTCAACTCCTGGCTGGATGCCTTCAATCCGAAGGTTTATGACGCGGTCGGTGGCAGCTACCAGATCGTGCAGGGCATCTTCGGATTCGCCCATGGCGGCCTGATCGGCACCGGGTGGGGCCAAGGTAGCCCGGGCATCGTGCCACTCGCCGAGAGCGACTACATCATCGCGAGCCTCGGTGAGGAGCTCGGCCTGGCAGGCCTCTTCGCCATCCTCGCCCTCTACCTGCTGTTCGTGTCGCGAGGGTTCCGAATCGGATTCATCGGTCAGGACGATTTCGGCCGGCTACTCGGGGTCGGCCTCTCGTTCGTCCTTGCGCTGCAGGTCTTCATCGTGCTCGGCGGCGTGACCAGGGTGATCCCGCTCACCGGTCTCACCACGCCATTTCTCGCGGCCGGAGGTTCGTCGCTTGTTGCCAACTGGATCATCGTGGCCCTGCTGCTGAGACTGTCCGACAGCGTGCGCACCCAGCCGCAATTGGTGGTGGAGTAATGGATCGACAGCTCAAACGCGTGACCATCGCGGTAATGCTCATGTTCCTCGCACTGTTCACCTCCACCACGATCATCACCGTGTTCCAGGTGGACTCGCTCAACGCCGACAGCCGGAACGTGCGCACCCTGTACGACAGCTACTCGGCCGAGCGCGGCCCGATCCTCGTCAACGGCCAGGCCATCGCCGAATCGAAGCCCGCCGCCGATAAGTACAAGTTCCAGCGGGTGTACTCCAACCCACAGCTTTACTCTGCAGTCACCGGCTACTTCACCCTCAATCAGGGCAACACCGGGGTCGAGGGCGCTCTCAACAGCTATCTCAGCGGCACTGCGAACGACCAGTTCTTCACGAAGGTCAACTCGATCCTCACCGGACAGAAACCGAAGGGCGGATTGGTCTCGCTCACTATCGACCCGAAGGTGCAGCAGGTGGCGTGGGATGCCCTCGGCAACAATTCCGGCGCGGTTGTCGCCCTCAATCCACGCACCGGCGCGATTTTGGCCATGGTGTCGAAGGCCGCGTATGACCCCAATCTGCTGGCCTCTCACAACTCAAACGATGTGATCAGTGCCTACCAGAAACTGCTCGCCGACCCCACGAAGCCCCTGGTTAATCGCGCCATCTCCGGTGACCTCTACTACCCGGGGTCGGTGTTCAAGCTGGTCACCACCTCCGCCGCCCTCGACAGCGGCAAGTACAAGCCCGAAGACACCTTCCCCAACCCGAGCACCCTCACCCTTACGGGCACCTCAACCCCTATCAACAATGCGGAGGGTGGCAGTTGCGGCGGGCAGGCCACCGTTTCAATCGCGGATGCCCTGAGGCTCAGCTGCAACATCCCGATGGCCCAGCTCGGTGCGGCCCTCGGCGGTGAAGAGCTCAAAAAGTATGCCTCGGCATACGGTTACGGTCAGAAGCTCTCGATCCCCATGAGGGTCACACCGAGCATCTATAACGTCGGGGACACCGCCCAGGTTCAACTCTCCGCTTTCGGACAGTTCGAAGACCGCGTCACCCCGCTGCAGGTGGCCATGACATCGGCTGCCATCGCCAACGGTGGATCGCTCATGCAGCCGACTCTCATCAAACAGATCACCGCGCCCGATCTCACGGAGATCCAGCCCTTCCAGCAGAGGGTGTTCAGCCAACCGATCACGCCAGCCACCAGCGCCACCATGACCCGGCTCATGGTCAATAACGTCAGCAACGGGGCCGCCAGTAATGCAAGAATTAGTGGGGTCGATGTTGCCGGTAAGACCGGAACGGCGCAGAACGGCATCGGCAAGCCGTACACCCTGTGGTTCACTGGTTTCGCACCCGCGAACGATCCGCAGGTCGCCGTAGCGGTGGTTGTCGAGAACGGAACGAGCTTCGGCAATGTGGTCGCAGCACCAATTGCAAAAAAAGTTATAGAGGCGGTGCTTGGCAAATGAGACCTACAAGTGGCCTCACTTTCGGGGGACGCTATCAGCTCTCCAGCCGAGTCGCTATCGGCGGCATGGGCGAGGTCTGGCAGGCGACCGACCTGGTGATCGGGCGCACTGTCGCCATCAAGATCCTCAAGGATGAGTACCTCGGTGACCCCGGCTTTCTCGAGCGGTTCCGCGCCGAGGCTCGTCATGCCGCGCTGGTCAACCACGAGGGCATTGCCAACGTCTTCGACTATGGCGAGGAAGAGGGCAGCGCCTACCTCGTAATGGAACTGGTACCGGGCGAAGCCTTATCCACCATCCTCGAGCGCGAACGCGTGCTCTCCACCGACCGCGTGCTCGACATCGTGGCCCAGACCGCATCCGCGTTGCACGCCGCACACTCGGCCGGCCTCGTGCATCGTGACATCAAGCCGGGCAACCTGCTGATCACTCCGGATGGCCGCGTCAAGATCACTGACTTCGGCATCGCCCGCATCGCTGACCAGGTGCCGCTCACGGCCACCGGCCAGGTGATGGGCACGGTGCAATATCTCTCGCCCGAACAGGCCAGCGGACACCCCGCCTCGCCCACCACCGACATCTACTCGCTCGGCATCGTCGCGTACGAAGCCCTCGCCGGCAAACGGCCGTTCACGGGCGAGTCGCAGGTGGCGATCGCTATGGCTCAGATAAATGAGGCTCCACCCGAGCTGCCGATCACCGTGTCCGAGCCCGTGCGTAATCTCGTTTATGCCTGTATTGCCAAGAACCCGGCTGATCGCCCCGCCTCCGCCGCGCATCTCGCTCGAGCAGCGCAGGCGCTCCGCCGCGGGGATGTCGCGGGCGCGGCATCCGCGGTACCCGGCGTGCTCGGTGCGGGAACGCTCCCCGCCCTGCTAAGGGAAAACCCGGCGACTCAGGCCACCCGTCTGCTCACCACGGCCTACGGGGTCGAGTCCGGACCCCCAACGACTCCGGTGCCGACCAAAACTCGCAGCCCCTGGACCTGGCCACTCATCGCGCTTGTCGCGATTCTCGTCGTCGTGCTTGTCGGCACCCTGATCACCCTGGTGGGAAATCCGTCGCCCGCGCCGACCACGTCACCCACCACCCCGTCTCAGGCGCCGTCACCCACCCCCACGACGCCGTCACCCACCCCCACGAGCAATATCGTCAACATCGGCCCGACTAAGTTCATCGGCGAGAAGTTGGCCGAAGTGCAGGCGCAACTCGACAAGCTCGAACTCGGTGCCAATATGGTGCCGGATGCCGCGCCCGCGCCCGACGCGTCGAAGGTGGGCACCGCCTACTTTGTGAACCCCACCGGCAATGTGCGCAAGAACGACACCATTACCGTGCGGTTCTACGGGGACGTGCCCGCGACGGCGAGCCAACCCGGTGCCCTCACCGCGCCCGACGCGACCGTGACCAATATCGTCATCGTCAAGATTCCGCCCTATAGTGGCTGCCCCGCGGGTTCGACCCTGCAAAATTTCACTTTCATCGCGAGCGCTCCCTCGACCTTTGCTCCGGCTAACCCGGTGCCGCCGACAACCACCAGTCTCACCTGGACCCTCGCTCCAAACACCGGGAGCAGCACTCAGCCCACCCAGAACACCATGAGTTACGTTGCCCAGTGCTCCGGCGGGCCGTCTCCCTCATCCGCGACACTCACGATTCCCTCGTTCGCACCCTAGCTAGCCAGCGGGCTGCTAGACCCCGACGCATTACACTGACAGGGTCCTGCCCGCATCACCCAGGAGATAATTCGTGACTGAAGGCACTCGGCTACTCGCCGGCCGCTATGAAGTCGGCGCGCTCATTGGCCGTGGAGGAATGTCGGATGTTCACGTCGGCAACGACATCAGGCTCGGTCGGCGCGTGGCGATCAAGCTGCTCAAGCCGGCGCTTGCAACGGATCCGCGATTCCGAGTGCTGTTCCGCGAAGAGGCGCAGAAGGCCGCCCGTATGGCCCACCCCACCATCGTTCGTGTGTTCGATGCGGGCGAGGAGACGGTACGCGAGCCGAACGGGCTCGAATCCCAGGTGCCGTATATCGTCATGGAATTCGTCGATGGCCGGTTGCTGAAGGACATCGTCGCCGACGGACCTCTCGAGCCCAAGGAAGCCGTGCGCATTGTCTCCGGCATCCTCACCGCGCTCGAGTACAGCCACCGAGCGCTGCTCGTGCATCGCGACATCAAACCTGGCAACGTGATGATCACGCAGAACGGCCAGGTGAAGGTGATGGACTTTGGGATCGCCCGCGCCGTCTCCGACAACTCCGCGACCGTCGCCGACACCAGCGCGGTTCTGGGCACCGCCCAATACTTCTCTCCCGAACAGGCGCGCGGCGAGACAGTGGATGCCCGCACCGACCTCTACTCCACCGGGGTCGTGCTCTTCGAACTGCTCACCGGTCGACCCCCCTTCCGTGGAGACCGCGCCGCCGCCGTCGCCTACCAGCACATCAGTGAACCCGCCGTGGCACCGAGCACGGTCAACCCACGGGTGTCTCCCTCGCTCGACTCCGTGGTGCTCCACGCACTTACCAAGGACAAGTTCCAGCGCTTCCAGACTGCGGCTGAATTTCGCCAGGATCTCGAGGATGCAAGTGCGGGTGGTATCCCGCCTCGCAAGCCCCCGGTCGGCGACTTCAACTCGACACTGTTCGGGGTCAACCCGTCGGCGACCGCCGGGTCCGAAGCCGCGCTTCGGCAACTGGCCGCTCCCAACGAAGGGCGCGGCGCGCGAACCCAGACTCGGCCGCCGGTGGCCTGGATCTGGGTGGGGATCACGGCTCTGGCAGTGATCCTGATCGCTGTGGTGTTCTGGGTCGCGAATCTGCCCGCCGCCACGATCGGCGATAACCTCTCGGTCAAGGTTCCGTCCGTCACCGGGCAGCTTTACAACGAAGGGGCGGCCAAGTTCAAGGATCTCGGACTCAAGACGACCAAGCTCGACCAGTCGAGCTCAACCGTGGAGAACGGACACATCATCAGCACCGATCCGGCCGCCGGCCAGAAGGTGCCGAAAGCCAGCACAGTGCTGATCACCGTTTCATCGGGTAAGACGCCAACATCGATTCCGAGCCTCAGCAATCTCACCGTCGAAGCTGCGCAGGCCGCACTCGAGGCCCGAAAGCTGGCGATGGGCACCAACACGCCCGAAAACTCGGCGACCATTGCCGCCGGCACGGTGATTCGCAGCGACCCGGCTGCGAGCACAGCCGCCCGTGAGGACGACGTCGTGAACCTCGTCATTTCCACCGGGCTCGTCACTATCCCCCCGGTGGTCGGTCTCGACATCGGCGACGCGAACACTCAGTTGGCTGCCCTGCAGCTGACGAGCAACCCGGTGCCCGACGGAACCTGCCCCGGTAGCAAGGTGGAGGCACAATCCCTCACCGGAGACCAGCCACAACGCTCCACCGTCACACTCACCTATTGCAGCGGCTGATTTCCCGATCCCGGTGTACTCAACTCACGTTCCGTGACGGACTGAGTGACTAACCGAGGTTGACGAGCGGGGTGAGTCCCCTGGCGGCCTCCCGCGCCGTTGCGAGGCCGGCAACGGTCAGCCAATTCGCGATCATGCTGTAGCCACCCTCGGTGAGCACCGATTCCGGGTGAAACTGCACCCCGAAGATCGGGGCGGATTCGTGACGGGCACCCATGATCACACCGCCCTCGGTGCGCGAGGTGACCACCATTTCATCGGGCACAGTCGAGTCGACCACCGCAAGCGAGTGATAGCGCGTCGCTCGGAACGGCTGAGGCACGCCGAGATAGAAGTCGCTGTCGTCGTGGGTGATGAGCGAGGTCTTGCCGTGCATGAGCTCTTCGGCGTGGGTAACCGTGGCTCCGAGAGCCTCGGCAATGGCCTGGTGACCGAGGCACACCCCGAGCAGCGGTAGACCCGACTCCAGGGCCGCCGTGACGATCGGAATCGACACTCCCGCGCCAGCGGGAGTTCCCGGGCCGGGCGAAAGCAGCACACCGTCGTAGTCCGCGATGCGTGCCGCAGCGTCGCTCACCGGGAAGGCGTCATTGCGCGCGACATCCGTTGTCGCTCCGAGCTGTAACAGGTAGCCGTTCAGTGTGTAGACGAAGCTGTCGTAGTTGTCGATCACCAAAATGTGTGTCATGTTCCCACCGTCACGTCGTTCACGTTCACGAAGGTGTTGAGCCACGGGAACACGAACAGGACCAGTGCGGCGAGTACCGCCGCGAAAAGAAGGAGTAAGAGAATGATGCGAAGCCATAGTGGGCCGGGCATCAGTCGCCAAAGCGCTCCGTACATTGCCGCCCTAACTTTTCGCCGTGAGGGCAGCCGCGATGGCGGCGGGCGCTCCGGCGGAAATCGGTTGCCAGGAATCGAGGGCAGCGTACGCGATGATGCGCTCGGATGCGGAGAACATCGGGTTACAGCTCGTCATCGTGAGGAAGCGATCGGTCGGCGCGACGCCGGCGAACTGTGGCACCGGGTCGAGCACACCGACACCGGTGGGGCGCACGTACTCGAGCCCGCGGAAATTGTAGGTGTAGTAGCCGTCCTGCGTCTGCACGTAGATCTTGTCGCCGACTTGCAGGGTTGCGAGAGCCTTGAACGGGGCGCCATGGGTGGTGCGGTGCGCCGCCACGGCGAAGTTTCCCACTTCACCGGGCATCTGAGTTCCCGGATAGTGCCCGATGCCGTTCTTGTCGAGCACCTTCGCGGTCTCCGCACCTTCAGAGATCGATCGTGCGTAGTCCGGTCCGAAGCGCGGCACATACATCACAGCGAACTGCACGGCATTGGCGGGAGCGATGGCGACAACCGGCTCGCCAAAAGAGGCGTCGGCCGTAGTGTGCTGATGGGCCGGTACCCCGCCAACCCAGCTCTCGCCGAGCGCCGTGCCGACGTTGTTCTGGTCGGTACCGACGATGAGATCATTGAGCCACAATTGCCAGCCGAGAAATAGGAAGACCAGAACGCCCGTGGTGATAAGGAGTTCGCCGACGATGCCGATCACGCTAACGCGGTTCCGGCGCTTCAGCGCACCCGTGTGCGCACCACTTCGCCGATCGTCGTCCATGATCTCGATTCTAAGTGTTCGGTCCGAACAAGAGATCTGCGAGACGCAGCTGAGCACCTTCGGCACTTTTAGGCTCGGAGCCCTTTCAGGCTAGAATTTCGAAATGGCAAGATCCACTCCTCGAACCAAAGCCGCTCCTCCCGAAAATGCTCGCTCGGGAGACGATGCTCCGAACCCGGTCTGGTTCAAGCCGATCATGTTCGGCCTGATGCTCATCGGCCTCGCCTGGATCATCATTTTCTATGTGAGCCAAGGCACCCTACCCGTTCCGCAGTTGAACCAGTGGAACATCTTGGTGGGTTTCGGCATCCTGTTCGTCGGTTTCCTCATGACCACACGCTGGCGCTGACCTCACCACCTGCACACCCCCGTGCTGGGGGCAATTACACGGCTGTAATTATCCCCACTGTGGAAAAGCCTGTGGATAACTCTCGGGTCATGCTCCGATGATCTGTACTCCGACGAAGGTCGCCGCGATCAGCAGGGCTAAAACTCCCGCAAGCAGAGGCAGCTGGATGCCGCGCTTCTGACGGTCGCGCGTGCGCACAAGCACGAAGGCCACAAGCGCCCCGATCAGCAGACCGCCCACGTGCGCCTGCCAGGCAATGTTGGGCACTATAAAGCCAATCACCAGGTTGATCACGATCACGATGATGAGCTGGCGGCTGTTGCCGCCCAGGTGCCGGGCAATGACGAAGTAGGCCCCGAACAAGCCGAAGATAGCGCCGGATGCTCCAATGACCGGTGAGGCCGGACTGCTCAGTAGCACCGCCACCGAGCCGCCGAGACCGCTCAGCAAAAACAGCGCAACGAAACGCCAACGTCCTACCAGCCGCTCGAGTTCCGGTCCCAGAATGAAGAGCGAGTACATATTGAAAAGGATGTGCAGGATCGACCCGTGCACGAAGAGAGATGTCAACATCCTCCACGGCTCGATCGAGGTGTACGGCGGGTAATACAGCAGTGCGCTCACGATCGGGCTGCCCGATCCCACAAGCTGACCGGTGACCACCTCGGCTGCGAACACAATGACACACAGGGCCATGATGGTGTAGGTCACGATGGGCGCTCCGGGCTGCGCGAGCCGCCGCACAGAGGTCACCAGAGCGGGCTTGGTGCGTGGAGCGCTCTGTCGCGACTCCCGCATACATTCTGGGCAATGCACCCCAACTGCCGCCGGCGTCTGGCATTCGGCGCAGATGGTGCGCCCGCATCGCTGGCACAGCACGAAACTCTGGCGGTCGGGATGCCGATAACAGAAATTGTCGGGGTTGGCCGACGTCTCGCTCACTGCTCGCTCTCGAGGGAGCAACCGGATCGGTGCATCAGACTTCGTCGATCGAGACCGAATTGATCACGATGGGTTCGAGCGGACGATCGCTTCGGTCCTTCCTGACCGCCTCGATTTTCTTGACGACATCGCGAGATGCCTCATCGGCGACCTCTCCGAAGATGGTGTGTTTGCCCTGCAGCCACGTGGTCGGCACAGTCGTGATGAAGAATTGCGAGCCGTTGGTGCCCTTGCCGCCCCGACTTCCCGCATTCGCCATGGCGAGCAGGTACGGCTTGGTGAAGGTGAGCTCCGGGTGAATCTCGTCGTCGAAGTTATAGCCGGGTCCTCCGGTGCCCTGACCGAGAGGGTCACCACCCTGGATCATGAAGTCGTCGATGATTCGGTGGAAGACCACCCCGTCATAGAGCTTGTCTTTCGACACCGTACCGGTGCCGGGGTGAGTCCATTCGATGTCCCCGGAAGCAAGACCGACGAAGTTCTTCACGGTCTTCGGCGCATGGTTGCCGAACAGGTTGACCGTGATGTCACCCTCGGTGGTGTGGAAAGTAGCGGTGTGGGTATGCATAGCCATGCTCCTATTCTTTCACAGCAATCCGTAGCGTTCAGGGCGCACCCAGTCAACCGGGTTTGTGTCTGCAGGCGTGCGTGCAAAGATGTAAGGATTCTCCGTCCGACTACTGGAGGTTCCCTTGGCCCTGTCACGCAAACGCGCGAAAGAATTGAAGCGGCTCCGCGCCGCAGCCTCTGACCTCTGGGAGGACCAGCGGGAAGTGCTTGAGCACGCCTCTCTCGTTGTCAGGGAGGCCGGTCGCCAAGCGGCCAACGCCGGTCGTGAAGAGGTTGCTCCGCGCGTGCGCGAGACCTACGACCACCGGGTTCGCCCGGTCGTAGACCTGGGAGTCGCCTCCGGTCGGGCTGTCGCCGACACCGCACGGGAGAAGGTGCAGCGGGATGTGCTCCCCGCTGTCTCCTCGGCTATCGCTTCCGCTCTTGCCGTACTCGAGGTGTCCAAGGATCCGCGGGTGCGTGAGGCGCTGAGCAACGTACGCAAGGCCGGGAATCATCTCGGTGCCAAGGTCGGCGTCGTACCGCCCAAGCCTCAGCCTGGCCCGGGCCGCTACATCCTGATTGGCCTCGCGGCGATCGCTGCTGTTGGAGTCGCCTACGCCGCTTGGCAGACCCTGCGAGCCGACGACGAGCTGTGGGTGAGCGATGACGACGCGGGAGACCCTGTGGCCCCCTCGTCTGCTCGCCCGTAGCGTCTGAAACCGGCGCATAAAGTCCGCGCACAAAGTCGGCGCATAACATCGGCGCATAACATCGGCGTCAACATCCGGCAGCCAGCGTTCTGGTTGCAAATGCAGGAACCCGTGTGACTGCTGTGGCGGGTGAGGCTCACACACCCCACCCGTAACGCCGCGTCCTGCATTTCACACCGGGCTAGGGCATTTCACACCGGCGCGAAGGCGGATGGAGGCACAGGAGCCTGCCGGATTCGAGAGAGCTGCGGCTGCGAGGAGAAGCGAGGGTGGAGCTTAGGAGAATCGAACTCCTGACCTCCGCCTTGCAAAGGCGGCGCTCTACCAATTGAGCTAAAGCCCCGAGGGCCGTCGGGCCACACCGGTGTTGACACACACGTGGGGATACCAGGACTTGAACCTGGGACCTCTTCGTTATCAGCGAAGCGCTCTAACCGCCTGAGCTATATCCCCAATGCCCCGATTCACTCAGGGCAGATACGACAGTATCGCACCAGCCGAGTTTCACCGAATCGAGCGACCCCATCCGCTAGTTGTTGGTAAAGCCAACCAGTAGGCCACCGGTGACACGCACGCTGAAGTTGTACAACATTGCGGTAATCGCACCAAGGGCGGTGCCGATCACCGTGTTCAGAATGGCTACCACAACGGCGAACAGGCCCACTTGCGCCAGTGAGAAGCTGGCCGTGACGCTGAACGTCGGCTGTCCCAGGATGTCACGCAAAACCTTATTCAGGTTGTCGAAGATGCCCGTGCTATCGAGCACGATCCACACCAGAAGAGAGACGACGATCAGGATGATGCCGAGCGTCAGTGCGATGAGGAACGAGAGTTTGACCGCTGACCAGAAATCGACGTAGACCAGCTTGAGGCGAACCTGCTTCGTGGCGGTGGCCCGCTGGGATTTTCGTTGGAGTTTTTCGGCGACGCTACTCATCTGCGGACCCGTCCTTTCCGGTCTGGACGTTTCCGGCCGCGGGCTCCTCTTCGGGAGCATCCTGGCCTTCGGCTTCCAGATTGCGTTCACTGTTCTTCGCGACTGCGATGATCTTGTCGTCGTCCGCGAACCGTGCGAAGACTACCCCCATGGTGTCACGACCCTTGGCGGGCACCTCGGAGACTGACGAGCGTACCACCTTGCCGCTGGCGAGGACCACGAGCACCTCGTCGTCATCCTCTACGATGAGGGCGCCGGCGAGGTCGCCCCGAGCTTCCTGCAGCTTGGCCACCTTGATGCCGAGGCCCCCACGATTCTGCACGCGATACTGGTCGGCGGCGGTGCGCTTGGCGAAACCACCCTCGGTTACCACGAAGACGAACCCGGTGTCCGCGACGACGGATGCGTCCAGCAGTGTGTCCTCGTCACGGAAGTGCATGCCGATCACGCCGGAGGTCGCGCGACCCATCGGGCGCAACGCGTCGTCGGAGGCCGTGAAGCGGATCGACATGCCCTTGCGCGAGACGAGCAACAGGTCAGAATCCTCCTCCACGAGCATCGCCGAGACCAGCTCGTCGTCCTCTCGCAGGTTGATCGCGATGATCCCGCCGGTTCGATTGGTGTCGTATTCCGACAGGAGGGTCTTCTTCACCAGGCCTCCGCGAGTCGCCAGGGCAAGATACTTGGCAATTTCGTAGTCGCGGATATCGAGAATCTGTGCGATCTCCTCATCCGACTGCAGCGCGAGCAGGTTTGCCACGTGCTGGCCCTTGGTATCGCGACCGCCCTCCTGTACTTCATAGGCCTTCGCCCGGTAGACGCGGCCCTTGTTGGTGAAGAACAGCAGCCAATGGTGGGTGGTGGTGACGAAGAAATGCTCGACCACGTCATCCGCTCGCAACTGGGCACCCTTGACGCCCTTGCCACCGCGGTGCTGGCTGCGGTAATTGTCACTGCGGGTGCGCTTGATGTAGCCACCGCGGGTGACGGTGATCACCATCTCCTCTTCGGGGATGAGATCCTCTACATTCATGTCGCCGTCGAAGCCGAACATGATCTCGGTGCGGCGATCGTCGCCGTACTTCGCGATGAGCTCGGTGAGTTCCTCGCTCACGATGTCACGCTGACGCTGCGGGCTTGCCAGAATCGCCTTAAAGTCGGCGATCTCGATCTCGATCTTCTCGTTCTCCTCGATGATCTTCTGGCGCTCCAGGGCCGCGAGACGGCGCAACTGCATCTCAAGAATGGCGCGGGCCTGCTGCTCATCGATCTCGAGCAGTGTGATCAGGCCCTCGCGGGCATCCTCAACAGTGGCCGAGCGACGGATCAGTGCGATGACCTCATCGAGCGCGTCGAGGGCCTTGAGGTAGCCGCGCAGAATATGGGCCCGCTCTTCGTGCCGGCGAAGACGGAACGCGGTGCGGCGCACGATCACATCGATCTGATGGTCGCTCCACGCGGTGATGAATCCGTCGATCGCGAGGGTGCGCGGGATGCCGTCGACGATCGCGAGCATGTTCGCGCCGAAGTTCTCCTGCAGCTGGGTGTGCTTATAGAGGTTGTTGAGCACCACCTTCGCCACGGCGTCGCGCTTGAGCACGATCACCAGGCGCTGGCCGGTGCGACCGGAGGTCTCATCGCGGATGTCCGCGATGCCCGAGATCTTCTGCTCCTTGACCAGCTCAGCGATCTTGAGGGCAAGGTTGTCGGGGTTCACCTGGTACGGGAGTTCCGTGACTACGAGGCAGGTGCGACCCTGCAGCTCCTCGACGTTGACGACCGCGCGCATCGTGATCGATCCGCGGCCGGTTCGATAGGCATCCTGGATACCCTTGAGACCCAGGATCTGCGCCCCAGTCGGGAAGTCCGGTCCCTTGATGCGCTGGATGAGCGCCGCGACGAGCTCCTCCTGGGAGGCATCCGGGTTGGCCAGGTGCCAGAGTGCGGCCTCACCCACCTCACGAAGGTTGTGGGGTGGGATGTTGGTGGCCATGCCGACCGCGATGCCCACCGAGCCGTTGACGAGCAGGTTGGGGAACCGGCTCGGGAGCACGAATGGCTCCTGGGTGCGTCCGTCGTAGTTGTCTTGGAAGTCGACGGTCTCTTCCTCGATGTCCCGAACCATCTCCATGGCGAGCGGAGCCATCCTGGTCTCGGTGTACCGGTGAGCGGCCGCGCCGTCGTTGCCGGGTGACCCGAAGTTACCCTGCCCTTGCGCCAGAGGGTAGCGGAGG
The DNA here is from genome assembly GCA_025363205.1 of Frigoribacterium sp. Lineage (GTDB taxonomy): Bacteria > Actinomycetota > Actinomycetes > Actinomycetales > Microbacteriaceae > Lacisediminihabitans. The sequence continues at coordinate 23,063 of JANYEI010000230.1, read as the reverse complement.
CTCCATGGCTGTACAAGGCGCACGAGGGCGTCATAGACCGAGGAGTCGCCATGCGGGTGGAACTGGCCCATGACGTCGCCGATGACGCGTGTGCACTTGGAGAAACCCTTGTCGGGGCGGTAGCCCCCGTCGTACATCGCATAGATAACACGGCGGTGCACAGGCTTCAGTCCGTCGCGCACCTCGGGCAGCGCTCGTCCCACGATCACACTCATCGCGTAGTCGAGATAAGAGCGCTGCATCTCGAGTTGGAGATCGACCTGCGTCACCTTGTCGTGAGCAAGGTCGATCTCTTTGCCAGCGATCTGCGGGTCAGCGTCGTCCGGGGGTGTTGGGTCTGCCATCTGGTTCCAGTCTGTGGTGTGCCGTAAGTGGAGAGTGCGCTACCGGTGAGAGACAGTGCTGCACGACCGGTGACGTCGGTCTAAATGTCGAGGAACCGCACGTCTTTCGCATTTTTTTGAATGAAGTTGCGACGGGATTCCACATTCTCACCCATCAGGGTGTCGAAGATTTCGTCGGCCGCCGCCGCGTCGTCGAGAGTCACCTGAAGGAGGGTGCGGGTGACCGGGTCCATGGTGGTCTCCCACAGTTCCTTGTAGTCCATCTCGCCGAGGCCCTTATAGCGCTGCACACCGCTGTCCTTCGGCATCCGCTTGCCGGCAGCCGCTCCGGCGGCGAGCAGGGCATCCTTTTCGCGGTCGCTATAGACGTACTCGTGCGGCGAGTTGGTCCACTTGAGCCGGTAGAGCGGCGGCTGGGCGAGATACACGTAACCAAGGTCGATGAGGGGGCGCATATAGCGGAATAAGAGGGTGAGTAGAAGGGTGGTGATGTGCTGGCCGTCGACATCCGCATCCGCCATCAGCACGATCTTGTGATAGCGGGCCTTGTCCGGATTGAAGTCTTCCCCGACACCGGCACCGAAGGCGGTGATCATGGCCTGAACCTCGTTATTGGCGAGTGCCCGATCGAGACGAGCCTTCTCCACGTTGAGGATCTTGCCACGCAGAGGAAGGATCGCCTGGAACTCCGGGTTGCGTCCCTGCACCGCGGACCCGCCGGCGGAGTCACCCTCCACCATGAAGATCTCCGAAAGGCTCGGGTCTTTGCTCGAGCAATCCCGCAGCTTTCCGGGCATCCCGCCGGATTCCAGCAGCCCCTTGCGGCGGGTCTGTTCGCGTGCTTTACGTGCGGCAAGTCGGGCGGCCGAAGCCTGAATCGCTTTACGGATCACGTCGCGCGCCTGCGTGGGATTGCGGTCGAACCAGTCGCCGAGTTGGTCGCCCGCAATGCGCTGCACGAACGACTTCGCGATCGTGTTACCCAGCTTGGTCTTGGTCTGGCCCTCGAACTGCGGCTCGGCGAGCTTCACCGAGATGACCGCGGTGAGACCCTCGCGCACGTCGTCGCCGGTCAGGTTTTCATCCTTTTCCTTGATGATCCCCTTCTCCCGTGCGTACTTGTTGACAAGGGTGGTGAGCGCGGCACGGAAACCCTCTTCGTGCGTTCCGCCCTCGTGGGTATTGATGGTGTTCGCGTAGGTGTGCACGCTCTCCTGGTAGGAGGTGGTCCACTGCATCGCGACCTCAAGGGAGATCTTGAGGTCTGTGTCTTCGAGCTCGAAAGAAATCACGTCGGGATGCACCACCTCCACCTTCTTCGCCGAATTCAGGTACTCCACATAGTCGACGAGTCCGTTCTCGTACATGTAGGTGACGCTCACGATCTCGTCGCTCTCGAGCAGCCGCTCGTCGGTGAGGGTGATCGCGAGGCCCTTGTTGAGGAATGCCATCTGCTGGAACCGTGCACGAAGGGTCTCATAGTCGAATATCACCGTCTCGAACGTGTCGGGGCTCGGCCAGAATGTCACGGTGGTGCCATGGTCATCTGAGGTCTCGCCCTGCTTCAGCGGAGCCTGCGGAATACCGTGCTGGTAGCTCTGGCGCCAGACGTGTCCCTGGCGACGGACTTCGACGTCGAGTTCTTTTGACAGCGCATTGACAACTGAGATGCCAACGCCGTGGAGTCCGCCCGACACCGAGTAGCCGCCGCCGCCGAACTTGCCGCCGGCGTGCAGGATGGTGAGAACCACTTCGACAGTCGACTTATTCTCCGACTTATTGAGGTCGACCGGAATACCCCGACCGTTGTCGATGACGCGCACTCCACCGTTTTTGAGCATGGTGATCAGGATGGTGTCGCAGTAACCGGCGAGAGCCTCGTCGACAGAGTTGTCGACGACCTCGTAGACGAGGTGGTGAAGACCGCGGGGGCCGGTGGAGCCGATATACATGCCGGGGCGCTTGCGCACCGCCTCGAGACCCTCAAGCACCTGGATCTGATCTGCTCCGTAGCTGTCTTCAGATTCGGAATTCGAGCGGTTCTCTGCCATGTGAAATTGGGCTCCTGCCAGGTAGATCGATTGTTCGTTCGCGGCTCGGGTTCCCCCGAAAGGAACTGCCATGACGACTTCCTAATTCTACCAAATCATCGGGGCTCGCGCTCGCGCATCGGCGATCTGGGGACTCGGGGGCACCGCGGCGACCTATTTTGCCCTGTCAGCCGTAAGTATCGCGCGGACCACGCCCTGGGATTGATCTGGGACCGCGTTTCCATGAGGGGGCACCCGGCCCTTCAAATCGCATCGACTCGATTCCTGCATCCGGGTACCGGGAAACGATACGACTCATGATCTGAACCCGCATCAGCCGCAGCTGGGTGGCCCACGCGGTTGAGTCACATTTCACCGTGAGAACTCCGTCTTCGATACCGACCGGGACCGAATGCTCGGCCGTATCAGCGCCGGCGATCTCGAGCCAGGAAGCAAGGAGCTCAGAACGCGCGAGCGGCGAACTCCACCCCAACTTCGAGGTCAAAGAGTCCATGATCGCTCCGAGCCCCTCCGGATCACGTCCTGCCCCGAACGGGATCGTCGACCCGGGCTCCTTCTTCGCCCGCTTGCGAGCGTCGGCGGATCGGCTCGACCCGTCACCGAAGATGCGGCGGAACCGTAGGTAAACGGAGACCGGCTCTGACTCCTCGGGTGCGTCCACCATTTCCTTCATGACAGGTCCTGCTCCACGATGGTGCCCCGGGAGATATGCACCGTGTTGCCGGTGAGTTCTTCCGGAACGTCATCGAGGACCGCTGCCGTGATGAGCACCTGCTCGAAGCCCCGAATCGCCACGGCGAGGCGAGTGCGGCGTGCCTCGTCCAATTCGGCAAAGACGTCGTCGAGCATGAGCACCGGATCCCCGGTGGAGGACTCGCGTTGCAACAGCACCGCGGATGCGAGCTTCAAAGCGAGCGCGAACGACCACGATTCTCCATGGCTCGCGTACCCGCGCGCAGGTAGGGAGTTCAGCTCGAGTACGAGGTCATCGCGGTGTGGACCGACCAGTGTTATCCCACGTTCGAGCTCGCTACGGCGCCGGTCGGCCAATGCTTTTGTGAACGCGGCGGCGGCATCCTCCGCCGTGAGCCGGCCATAGCTGAGTCCGCCCGCGTCGACATCCTCTTCGCCAACACTCTCGGCGCCCGACCGCCCAGCAAAAATGCTGAGCTGGTTGCCCAGCATCGCATGATGATCCTCACCCGCTATCGAGGTGTAGGCGTTCGCGACTTCGGGTGACAGCTCGGCGACCAGCGCGGTGCGCGCGTCGATCAGCTGGGATCCGAGGACGACCAACCGCTCATCCCAGATATCGAGAGTCGAGAGGGAATCGCCCCGCATCCCGGATGATCGCGCGGATTTGAGCAGCGTGTTGCGCTGCCGCACCACCCGTTCGTAGTCCGCGATCACGCCAGACATCCTCGGAGACCGCAGCACCAGAAGCTCGTCAAGAAACCGACGGCGGCCGGCTGGATCACCGCGAATGAGTGCGAGATCCTCTGGCGCGAACAATACGCTGGAAAAATAGCGGGGAAGCTCGCGCGTCTTGATCACCGATCGGTTGACCTGGGCACGGTTGGGTGCAGAGCGATTGAGTTGCACCTCAGCAAGAATCTGCCGTTCATCATGTTCAAGACGGGCGCGAATGATCGCGGAGTCGGTGCCCTGCCGGATCATCGCATGGTCGACGGACGCTCGGTGAGAGCCGAGAGTACTCAGATAGGCAAGGGACTCAACCAGGTTGGTCTTGCCCTGCCCGTTGCTGCCGACGAAGAGGTTGGATCCGGCTACCAGAGAGACTTCGGCCGTACGGTAATTACGAAAATCGGTGAGGCTGAGATGGGTGACGATCACGGCATCAGTCGACCGCTTTGACCGAATGCCCGCCGAACTGGTTACGCAGCGCGGCAACAGCCTTCATCGCGGGTGATCCCTCCGGCTGGCGCGACACGAAACGCGCGAAGATGGACGCGCTGATGGTCGGTACGGGAACTGCGTTTGCGAGCGCCTCTTCAATGGTCCAGCGCCCCTCACCGGAATCCTCGACATAGCCCTCGATGTCCTTGAAATCGGGATCTTCCTCGAGGGCGCGAACCAGTAGCTCAAGCAACCAGGAGCGCACGACCGTGCCGCGTTGCCACGCCTTGAAAGTGCCGGTGACGTCTTTGATGATGTCTTCGCGCTTGTCAAGCAGCTCGTAGCCTTCGGCGTAGGCCTGCATGAGCGCGTATTCGATGCCGTTATGCACCATTTTCGCGTAGTGACCGGCACCGATCTCCCCCACGTGCACAAATCCTTCGTCGCGCGGCCCCTCAGGACGAAGCGCATCGAAGACGGGCATGAGTAGGTCGATGTTCTTCTTATGACCGCCAACCATCAGGCCATAGCCATTGGCCAGGCCCCAGACGCCGCCAGAAACCCCGGCGTCCACATATTCGATGCCTTTGCCAGACACCTGCTCCGCGTGCTTGATGTCTTCGGTGAAGCGCGAGTTACCACCATCGATGATGATGTCGCCGGCCACGAGCACTTCAGCCAGCTCGGTGATGACCGAATCCGTGATCGCCCCGGAAGGCACCATCACCCAAATGATGTGGGGGGAGGGCAGAGCCTCGACGAGATCGGTGAGGCTCGCCACATCCGTCACATCAGGGTTGCGATCGTAGCCGGTGGTCTCGACGCCATTCGCTCGCAGTCGCTCGCGCATATTGTTGCCCATTTTGCCGAGACCAATGAGGCCGATGTGCATATCAGAAGCTTCTTTCGGGGAATCCCGGGGCGGTAACTGGGAAAGCTAGCGCAGCAGGAGGTTGGGCTGCAGGAGGTACTTGTAATTATCCGCCCCTGGCTGGTCCTTCGAAGACTGGCTGGTGATGAGCACCGGACCCGGTTTGTTGGGATTCTCCGTCTTAGTGAACGAAATCCGAACAAATTCGGAATGCACTGCACCCAGGCCATCCAGCAGAAAAGCGGGCTTGAGGGAAACCACCGTGTCTCCACCATTGAGGTGTGCGTCGATCGACTCGGACGCCTGGGCCTGCTCGGAACCGATCGCCTCAAGCGTCACGCCGTCGATGGTGAAAGTAAACCGCAGGGCCGCCTCCCGCTCGAGCACGAGCGATACCCGGCGCACCGCCTCGATCAGCTCTGCGGTATTTACCACCGCATAGTTATCGACCGTCTCGGGAAATAAACGCTTCACGGGCGGAAAGTTGCCCTTGATGAGCAGAGAAGTCACCGTTTTGCGATCTGCGCGAAAAGCGATGAGTTCCCGATCGTCGGTGTTGGTGATCGCCACAGAGATGGTGCCGCTGTGACCGAAGGTCTTACCGATCTCCTGCAGCGTGCGTGCGGGAACGAGAGCGGTGAGGGTCTCGGTGGATGTCGCGTCTCCAGAATCCCAGTCGATCGCGCGTACCGCCACCCGATAACGGTCGGTGGCGACCATCGTCAGTCTGCTCTCCGAGACCTCGAGCTGCACACCGGTGATCACGGGGGTCACATCATCACGGGACGCGGCGACGGCGACTTGGGCGACGGCGGTCGCGAAGGCGTCGGCCGGCAGGAGTCCGGATTGTGCCGATACCTCGGGAAGGGTGGGGTACTCCTCCACCGGCATGCTCAGTAGCGTGAATTTCGCCGAGCCGCAGGTCACAGAGATGCGCCCCTCCTCGGTCGAAAACCGCACGGGAGCGTTAGGGAGACGGCTGGCGATATCGGCTAGGAGGCGCCCGGACACGAGAATTTTACCCGGTTCATCGACTTCAGCGGCGATCTCTGTCTGCGCGGAGACCTCGTAGTCGAATGATGAAAGCGTCAGGCCCGAGTCCGTTGTCTCGATGAGCACCCCGCTGAGGATGGGAAGGGTGGTGCGTTGGGGAAGCAGCTTCACGGCAAAGGAGACGGCCTCACTGAAGACGTCGCGATTGACTTGGAACTTCATGGGCACCCCTTGCTATCGAATTGTCGCGCTCGGAGGGAGCGTTGATCCGGGAGCTCAATACTGGCACAACCGGTACTTTCGCCGAACCCAAGGGTTATCTCTCTCACGATAAATTCTATTAAGAACTAACACTCTTAACCACTGTGGGATCTGTGAGTAACTCCGCCGATGCCAGTCGAGTGCGGGGAACTACAGCGGTGTGAGTTGTGGGGAGTGTGTGGCATTCAGGCTCAAATTGTGGCTCATCGTCCGTTGCTTGCCGGCCGAGTTTCCACAGGGAGAGTTTTGATTACACAGTGACTGTCGGCGTGTTCAACAGTTATCCACAGGTTATCCACACTGTGGGACTGGAACGTCTACCCTGCGGCTCAGATCGAGTTGTAGCGGTGATTCTGCTTGATCCGGCTCGTGAGCTCGGTCACCTGGTTGTAGATGGAGCGACGCTCTTTCATGAGCTCGCTGATCTTTTTGTTGGCATACATGACGGTGGTGTGATCGCGGTTACCGAACAGCTGCCCGATCTTGGGCAACGAGAGATTCGTCATCTCGCGGCACAGGTACATTGCTATCTGGCGAGCGGTCGCGACGGCTTGGGAGCGCGATGACCCATAGAGGTCATCGACGGTGAGTTTGAAGTACTCCGCGGTGTGGTTGATGATGTCGACCGGCGCGATGACGTTGTCGTTGTCAAGCGTGATGAGGTCTTTGAGAACTGTCTGGACGAGCGCGAGGTCCACGGGAGTGCGGTTGAGACTCGCGAAGGCGGTGACTCGGATCAGTGTGCCCTCAAGCTCACGAATATTCGAGGAGACCTTCGTGGCCATGTATTCAAGAATCTCCGCGCTCACCTGGAGCTTTTCGCTCTGTGCCTTCTTGCGCAGGATGGCGATGCGGGTTTCGAGGTCGGGAACCTGCACATCGGTGATCAGGCCCCACTCGAAGCGCGACCGCATTCTGTCTTCAAAACCAGTGAGGGCCTTTGGGGGCAGGTCGCTGGTGATGACGACCTGCTTGTTGTGGTCGTGCAGGGTGTTGAAGGTGTGGAAGAAGGCTTCCTGGGTCTCGACGGCGCGCTGCAGAAATTGGATGTCGTCGATGAGCAGAATATCGATCTCGCGATAGCGCGATTGGAAGGCCGCGGCGCGGTTGTTCGCAATCGAGTTGATGAAGTCGTTGGTGAACTCCTCCGAACTCACATAGCGCACGCGGATTCCCGGGTACAGACTCTCTGCATAGTGACCGATCGCATGGAGGAGGTGGGTCTTCCCAAGGCCAGAGTCGCCGTAGATGAAGAGCGGATTATAGGCCTTGGCCGGAGCCTCGGCGACAGCCACCGCCGCAGCGTGTGCGAAACGGTTGGAACTGCCGATGACGAAGTTATCGAAGTTGTACTTGGGGTTGAGTCGCGAATCAGCCCGGCGAACACCGGACGAGATCCCCTCCGACTGTGATAAGGGAGCGGCCAGCTGCTCGATGTAGGGCTGTTCCACGTTCGTGCCACGGGGCTGGGCAAGAGCGTCGTGCGCGATCTCGGGGTTAACCACGATTGCAAAGTTGCTCACCGACTGCTCGCCGTCGAGGCCGGTGATGGCGTTGAGCAGGGGAAGGCGAATGCGTTGTTCAAGCATTCCACGGGTCAGGTCGTTCGGCACCTCAAGATAGAGGGTTCCCGCCATCACACCCTTTGGCTCGACAAGGCTGAGGAAGCCCTGTAACTGGGGAGTGATCCGCTCATCGTCGCGCAGCGTGGTGAGCACGGATTTCCAGATGTCCTGGGTTGAATCCGTGATGTCCGTCATTATTTCCTCGCTGTGGTTGAGTGTAGTTATGCACAGGGTTATCCACCGTCTGTGCAGTCACACCACCTTAGTTCCGGTCGCATGTCGCTGCCACGTCGGCTTTGTCTGAGTGTGGATAATGCGCCGGATCGCTCCAGAGTTTGACCGCAGCACTTTAAGACCGTATTTTTAATCAGTTGACTTCAGCCTGACGGCTTACCTTCACTTCGATGGCTTCCTGGCTCTTCCCGAGCTGGCCATCCGGAGTTCTGACACGCGAGAGACCTAAATCATGAGCAAGAGAACCTTCCAGCCGAACAACCGGCGCCGCGCCAAGGTGCATGGATTCCGCCTGAGAATGCGCACCCGTGCCGGCCGCGCCATTCTGGGTGCGCGTCGTCGCAAGGGACGCATCGAACTCTCCGCGTAGTCGAAGCCGGTGTTGGCTAAAGCCAACCGGCTCGTCCGGGCTGATGACTATCGACGCCTCGTGCGCCGTGGTCGGCGAGTGGCGAGCCCTCACGCGTTGCTCTATCTCAGCCAGGGTGACCCATCACTGCCCCCGCGGTTCGGCTTCATCGTAGCCAAAACGGTGGGCATTGCCGTGGATCGCAACCTCGTTCGCCGGCGATTGAAGGCTCTGACCTTCGCCGCCATCCCCGCACTGCCCCCGGGCACCGAGATTGTGATCAGGGCTTTACCAGGCGCAGCGCAGGCTGACTGGGATACCCTGCAATCGGAACTTGCGGGGGTTTTGAGCGGAGGAATGAACCAAGCGTGAATCCCGTCGTGACATTCGTGTTCCTCCTCCCCCGCAACCTCACTGTGCTGGTTTTGCGTTTCTATCGTGCTGCGATCTCACCCCTCTACGGCGACGTGTGTCGCTACTACCCGTCCTGCTCCTCCTACGCACTCCAAGCTGTTCAGCAGTACGGCGTCGTTCGCGGCAGCTGGATGGGCCTACGCCGGATCGCACGCTGTCACCCCTGGGCCGCCGGCGGAGTGGACGATGTGCCCCAGCGAGTCGAGCAGAAATACGCGATGACTCGCTTTGGTTTTGTTGTATCGATGGCCACGGAAAGGTGACCTAAGTCCATGAACATCATTGACACGATTCTCTGGCCCATTAAATGGGTGGTGGAGCTGATCCTCGTGGCTTTCCACGAGCTGTGGAGTTTCATAGGACTCGACCCAAATGCCGGTCTGACCTGGGTTTTGTCAATCGTTGGACTGGTCTTGGTAATCCGCGCGGCCCTGATACCAATCTTCGTCAAGCAGATTAAAAGTCAGCGTCGGATGCTCGAGGTGGCGCCTCAACTGAAGAAGATTCAAGACAAATACAAGGGTAAGAAAGATCAGTTCTCGCGCGAGGCGATGTCGCGCGAGACTATGGAGTTGTACAAGAAGACCGGCACCAACCCTCTCAGCTCCTGCCTACCACTTCTTCTCCAAATGCCCATCTTCTTCAGCCTGTTCTCGGTGCTTCATAATGCGCAGACCGGCGTGGTCGGGGTTGGACTGCTCAATCCTGCTCTATCGAAATCCTTCGGGACCTCCTCACTCTTCGACATCGCTCCGCTGCACTTGGCAATCAGTACGGCGGGGGGCAATAATCCCGCTGTCATCGTGATCGCGATCATCATGATCATCCTGATGACCGGTTCGCAGTTCATCACGCAGCTGCAGATCATGTCGAAGAATCAGTCGGCAGAGATGAAGGCAAGCCCGATGTTCAAGCAGCAGCGCATTCTGCTGTACCTGTTGCCTCTCGTCTTCGCCTTCTCGGGCTATACCTTCCCGCTCGGCGTGATGTTCTACTGGCTCGTCTCGAATTTCTGGACCATGGGACAGCAGTTCCTGGTCATCCGAAACATGCCGACACCCGGCAGCGAAGCGGCACTTCAGCGAGAGTCACGCATGGCGAAAAAGGCTCAGCGTCGTGGGTTCTCCATCATCGAAGATGAGCCCCTCACCGTCGATGACGTCAAGACCAACACCCAGCGGATCCAGCCGGTGAATAAGAACCGTGCGAAGAAGACTGGTAACAAAAAGTAGGCCCCACCCGTTTTCACTACTCGTTTCCCGAGAAAGAGAGTTTTTCAATGTCAGAGACCATCCCCACGATCACGACCGACGCTGACGTCGTCATCGAGGAGGCCGGCGGCGGGACCGTTGGTGCTGGAGTAATCGGTGCGGCAGTAATCGGTGCAGCAGCCGACAGTGCCGAATCCGCTGGTACTGGCGTCAGCACACTGCACGCCTCAGGCACAGTGGACGCCTCAGGCACGGTGGGTGCCTCCGGCTCTGGTGATGCGGCTCGTTCCGTTACCCAGCTCGAAGAAGAAGGTGAAATCGCCGCCGACTACATCGAGGAACTTCTCGACATCACCGATCTCGATGGAGACATCGATATTGATGCGCGAGATGGCCGCGCCTACCTCTCCGTCAACTCGAGTCAGGACAGCAACCTCCGTCTGCTCTCGAAGCCGGAGACCGTGAACGCCCTGCAGGAACTCACCAGAATCGCCGTGCAAGCGAAAACTGGCGCATTTTCGCGGCTCATTTTGGATGTGGGCGGCTCGCGTCAGGCGCGCGAAGCGGAGTTGGGGCAGCTCGTGGAGCGAGCCGCGGATCGTATCGAAGGCGGCGCGCAGTCCGCATCCCTGCCTTCAATGTCTTCGTACGAACGCAAACTGGTGCACGACCTGGTCGCTGCCCGCGGGTTCGTCTCCCAGTCCGAGGGTGAGGGCGCGGACCGCCACACCGTCATCACCCGCGCATAGTTTCACGTGAAACATTTCGTTTGCGCTGTCGTGTGACTGAAGAGAACGACGCGAGCACCGTGCAGGATATCTCCCTCGAAGCCGAGCCGCCCGCAGCGGAGGCGCTTTTCGGTGCTCGAATTGAGAGGGCCAGGCAGTTCACCGCCGACCTTGCCGCTCGCGGCGAAGAGCTTGGACTGATCGGTCCTCTGGAGATGCCTCGTCTGTGGACGAGACACATTCTGAACAGCGTCCTGCTCGCTCCTTTGATCAAGCCAGGTCGTGTTGGCGACATCGGGAGCGGCGCTGGCCTTCCCGGGTTGGTCCTCGCGATTGCCCGCCCCGACGCGCAGTTCATCCTGATCGAACCGATGGAGCGTCGGGTCGACTGGCTACGGCGTGAATCCGAAGTTCTCGAGCTCGATAACGTCGAAGTCGTGCGATCTCGGGCGGAGGAGGCGAAGCTCTCTCCTTGGCTGGATCAGGCCACCGCGCGAGCGGTGAGTGCGTTGTCCAAGCTAATTCCGCTCACTGTGCCGCTCGTCAGATCGGGTGGGGAGCTTCTGTTTCTCAAAGGTGCGAGCGTGGAAGCGGAAATAGAGTCCGCATCCAAGGTGATCCGCCGGGCGCGGCTGACAGATGTCGAGGTTCTCACTCTCGGCGAGGGGCTCGTGGTCGAGGTGACACGGGTCTTTCGGGCTACAGTTGACTGACCGTTCACACCACAGAATCCAGGCCACCGCATTGCCAGGGAACCGGTCGCGCACGACTTCCTGACACTGTTCATCGGCACGCAGTTTGCTCGGCCGGGTCGGGCATGATGAACCACCAGATCGAGAAGGTTTCACGTGAAACATCCGAATGACGAGGGAACTCGCGTCGACTACGCGGCCGAGATCTACGCAGCGATGTTGAACGATACCGAGGCCTCGGGTGACACCGAAGCGGTCAGTGTTCCTGATGAGGTGACCGGGGGTGCGGAGGGTGCGGCAGTGCCGGAAGCACCGGCAGTACCCCTAAAAATCTCGGGCGGCGTTCCGGAGAAGGTAGTTCCCGCGACGACGACGCCATTCTCCTTCGGTGACACACCGCTCGCTCGCGAGCTCTCGGAGAACACTCGGCGGAGGCAGGCTCTCGCGGCTGCAGTGCTGCCGCTGCCAGCCAAGACCAGGGTGCTCACCGTCGCAAACCAGAAGGGTGGGGTCGGTAAGACCACAACCACGGTCAACCTGGCCGCCGGCCTCGCGCGCAGTGGCGCTCGGGTGCTCGTGATCGATCTTGATCCGCAAGGGAATGCATCCACGGCGCTCGGTATCGAGCATCGGTCCGAGACAGTGAGCGTTTACGAGGTCATCATCAATGACGAGCCCATTGCAAATGTGATCCAGAAGAGTCCGGATTTCGACACCCTGTTCTGCGTGCCCGCGACGATCCATCTGGCCGGCGCGGAGATCGAACTTGTTTCGATGGTGGCGCGCGAACAGCGTTTGCGCACGGCGCTCGAGAAGTTCCTCGATGAGAGCGCTGAACCCTTTCATTACGTCTTCATTGACTGCCCTCCATCCCTCGGACTGCTCACTATCAACGCCTTTGTCGCCGCGCAGGAGGTGCTCATCCCCATCCAGTGCGAGTATTACGCCCTGGAGGGATTGAGCCAGCTGCTCACGAATATCAAACTCATCGAGCGGCACCTGAATCCCGTGCTTATGGTCTCGACAATCCTGCTCACGATGTACGACGCTCGTACCAACCTGGCAAACCAGGTGGCGCAGGATGTGCGCGACCATTTTCCCGAACAGGTGCTCGCGTCACTCATCCCTCGATCGGTACGAATCTCCGAAGCTCCCAGCTATGGTCAGACAGTGATCAGTTACGACGCAAATTCACCCGGCTCGCTTTCGTATCTCGAAGCCGCTGCCGAAATCGCCCGAAGAGGAGCCCCGCACTGATGGCCGCACCAAAGAGAACCGGACTTGGACGCGGTATCGGAGCTCTTATTCCGACCGACTTTGGTAGCCCTGCCCGCCCAGTCGATGTGTTTTTTCCTACTTCTTCAGCGGAGGCTGCCGACGTGGTGGCGGACCAGCTGGTGAGTGTGCCTGGCGCGAGACTGGCCAATCTCTCGCCGAGTGACATCGTTCCGAACGCCGCGCAGCCCCGAACAATCTTTGTTCAGGAGGACCTCGACGAACTGGTCGCGTCCATTCGTGAAGTAGGGGTTCTGCAGCCGATCGTGGTGCGTCCCCTCACCGGTGCCCGTGCCGGCCAGCCGCAGTACGAATTGGTCATGGGTGAGCGTCGGCTGCGGGCGAGCAAGCTGCTCGGCCTCGAGAGCATCCCGGCGGTCATCAAGAACACCGCGGATGATGCGATGCTGCGGGATGCCCTACTCGAGAACCTGCACCGCGCTAACCTCAACCCGCTGGAGGAGGCCTCCGCCTACCAGCAGCTGCTCGCTGACTTCGGAATCACGCAGGACGAGCTTGCGACGCGCATCGGCCGTTCCCGCCCGCAAATCACCAACACGATCCGTCTGTTGCGGCTACCGATCGCGGTCCAGAACCGCGTCGCGGCTGGTGTACTCAGTGCGGGGCATGCCCGCGCCATCCTCTCTGCTGGGGATGAGGCGACAATGGAACGCCTCGCCGACAAAATCGTCAACGAGGACCTCTCGGTGCGTGCCGCGGAAGCAGCCGCTGGACTGGTGACGACGAAGCCATCCCGCGCGAGCAAACCAAGCGCGGGGCGCCGTCAGGGACATCTCGATGAGATCGCAGAACGGTTGGGTGACCGACTCAATACCCGTGTGAAAGTGAGCCTCGGTTCACGCAAGGGAACCATTGTGATCGACTTCGCCACAGTCGCCGACCTCAACCGGATTCTCGCAGAACTGAATGAACCCGGTTTTGGCTAAAATGCAGATCAAAGCGCTGTTTTGGCTCTACTTTGAGTCTCGTATTGCCGTCTCGGCGAGAGCCGAATAGACCCATCCGATGTCGTGTCCGGCGGCCTCGAGTGCCAGCGGCAACAGGGAAGTCTCGGTGAGTCCGGGCAAGACATTCGCTTCGAGAAACCAGGGGATTCCCGCAGCATCCACGATGAGGTCGACGCGAGACAGGTGGCGCAAGCCGAGCGCGCGGTGGGCGAGCAGCGCCATTTCAGCCGCCACCTCAGAGGCTTCGTCGCTCAGTCTCGCCGGGGTGTAGAAGCGGGTCTCGCCGGCGTTGTACTTCGCTTCGAAACTGTAGACACCGGAGAGTGGCTGGATCTCGACGGCCGGCAGGGCGACGGGACCATCTCCCGTATCAATCACGCTGATCGCGATCTCGGTACCGGCAACGCGGTGTTCCACTATCGCGACGTCGCAGTAGGTGTAAGCATCCACCATGGCGCGGGGAAGATCGTCCCGGTCATCCACGAGCGTAACGCCCTGGGCGGAACCCCCCTGTGCTGGCTTCACCACGAGAGGTACGGGAAGGCCGTCGGCGAGGCTGTCCAGCACGCTTTTCGCGCCGAGCTCGCGGAAGGCATCCCTCGACAGAGCGATCGAGAGGGGGGTCGATACTCCGGCACGAGATACGAGCACCTTCGCAGTCGGCTTGTCCCAGGCGAGACGGGCCGAGTCCGAGGTTGAACCGACAAAGGGAATACCGATGAATTCCAGCAGGCCGCGGAGGGCGCCATCCTCACCACTTGCGCCGTGCAGGGCCGGCCAGACCACGTCGGGCCGAGTGTCGGAGAGGAAGGTGAGGAGCGAGGCATCCGGGTCCCGCAGCGTCACGCTGATGCCATGTTCCTGTAGGCGGTCGGCTACCTGGCGGCCGGAGCGCAGCGACACGTCCCGCTCGTGAGAAATACCGCCGGCAAGAACGACGACGGTTCGCACCGGAGTGGAGGGGGTCATCGACTAACCGATGTTCGACGGGGGGCTGGCAATGCCCAGCTTGAGAGGGATGGTCGCCAGCGGCGAGGTCTGCGAGAAGGTGCTGAGCAGGTCGAGCTCCCCGTTGATGACAACGGACAGTCGGCGGATGCCCTCCCGGATGAACTCTGGTGTGGGGTAACAGAACGAGAGTCGGATGTTGTTGCGGCCACTACCGTCGGCATAAAAGGCGGTACCCGGCGTGTAGGCGACCAGCTCCTTGACCGCGCGGGGGAGCATCGCCTTGGAGTCCATGTGGTCGGGCAGGGTAACCCACACGTAAAAGCCGCCGGTGGGCACCGTCCAGGAGAGCTGCGGCAGATATTCGGCGAGAGCAGCGAGCATGGCGTCGCGTCGGTCGCGATAGATATCGCGGAAGGTGTTGATCTGGCCCTTCCAATCCGCGGTGGCCAGATATTCGGAGATCATGAGCTGGCCGAATGAACTCGGCGAGAGCACAGCCGCTTCGTTAGCGAGGATCAGTTTCTCGCGAATCGCGTGGGGCGCGAGTGCCCACCCCACCCGGAAGCCGGGAGCGAGGGTCTTCGAGAAGGTGCCGAGGTAGACGACTCCGTCTTCGTCGACCGATCGCATTGCCTGGGGAGGGGGCGAATCGAAGTAGAGCAACCCGTAGGGGTTGTCTTCCAGCACGAGAATGTCATTGGCCCGGCAAATCTCGAGGATCTCGAGGCGTCGCTCCCAGGTGAGTGTCACTCCGGCCGGATTGCTAAACGAGGGGATCGTATAGAGAAACTTGATGGTCTTGCCGACAGCCTTCAGGCGAGAAATCGTCGACCGGAGCGCCTCGGGGATCAACCCATGCTCATCCATCGGAACATGGGTGATGTCAGCCTGGAAAGAGTTGAACACGACCATTGCCGTGACGTAGCTCGGGCCCTCTGCAAGTACAACGTCGCCTGGATTGATGAAGAGTTTCGTGACGAGCTCGAGAGCATGCTGGGATCCGGTGGTGACGACAACGTCGTCAACACTCGCGCGGATCCCCTCCAGCGCCATCACCTCGAGGATCTGCTCACGGAGCGCTGGGATGCCCTGCCCGGAACTGTATTGCAGCGCCTGCAAACCCTGCGTCGCCATCATTCGCTCGAAGGCACCCGCGATGAGTTCCGAGGGAAGCCCGGCCACGAACGGCATTCCCCCGGCGAGCGAGACAACCTCGGGGCGGGAGGCCACCGCGAACAGTGCGCGCACTTCTGAGGCACTGAGCCCGGCGGTGCGGTCGGCGTACCGGTCATACCAGGGATCGAAGTTCGTACCTTCGTTCGTTCCGTCGTGTGTCATGGGATTCCGCGTCGGTCGATGGGGTGGAAATTCAAGAATAGTCGGGGTATCGCAAAGGCCCGCTCACCCTTCGGTGAACGGGCCGGCAATGAGTCAGCGGCTCACTTGAGACGCTGGGCTATTTGAGCCGCTGGGCTATTTGAGCCACTCCGCAAAGTCTGCCTCGAGGGCGGGCTTTGGCTTGGCGCCGATGACGCTCTTGACGACCTCGCCACCCTTGAACAGCTTCATGGCGGGGATCGACGTGATCTGGTACTTTGCCGCGATCTGCATGTTGTCGTCGACGTTCACTTTCACGAGCTCGATTTTGTCGGCGTGCTCGGCGGCGATCTGGTCAAGGATCGGGCTGACGGCGCGACACGGGCCGCACCATTCGGCCCAAAAGTCCACGAGTACGAGCTTTTCTGAGTCAAGTACGTCGGCCTGGAAGCTGGCATCGGTCACATTTTTAGCGGTTGACATGGGTTTCTCTCTTTCGTGAAGGTAGTTTTCAGGCTGACACTGTTGCGGGTGTGGCGTCAGCGATCGCCTTCGCCAGCAGGTCTTTTGGGAGCGACGCCAGATAGTGCTCGGCGTCGAGAGCGGCAACTGTTCCGGATCCGGCGGCCGTGACGGCCTGGCGGTAAGTGGGATCGAGCACGTCGCCCGCCGCGAACACCCCAGGAAGGTTCGTGCGCGAGCTGCGTCCCTCGACGGCGATGGTGCCTTCTGCTGTGAAGTCGAGCATGCCGTGCACTAGGTGCGTGCGCGGGTCGGCACCGATCGCGATGAACAGTCCGCTGAGGTCAAGTGTCGTCTCCGTGCCATCCACGGTGTTGCGGAGGCCAACACCCGTGACCGCAGATTCGCCATAGATATGTTCGACGGTCTGGTTGAACAAAAACTCGATCTTGGGATTCTCGAAAGAGCGGTCCTGCATCGTCTTGGAGGCGCGGAGAGCCCCACTGCGGTGGATCACATAGACCTTGTCGGCAAACTTCGTGAGGAAGTTGGCCTCCTCCATCGCCGAGTCGCCTCCACCGACGACCGCGATGGTCTTTTTGCGGAAGAAGAAGCCGTCGCAGGTAGCGCACCACGAGACGCCGTGGCCGCTGAGTCGCTCTTCATCGTCCAGCCCAAGCTTGCGGTAGGCGGAACCGGTGGCGAAGATCACGGACAGGGCCTCGTGCACCTCGCCGTTGCCGAGGGTGACGGTCTTGACGTCACCGCTGAGTTCGAGGGATGTCACGTCGTCGAGCACGATCTCGGTGCCGAATCGCTCGGCCTGCGCTTGAAACGCGGCCATGAGATCCGGCCCCATTATGCCCTCGGGGAAGCCCGGGTAGTTTTCTACCTCCGTGGTCTTCATGAGCTCGCCGCCGGCCTCGACCGAACTCGCGATGAGCAGGGGGCGAAGGTTGGCTCGAGCAGCATAGATTGCAGCGGTGTAACCGGCAGGACCGGACCCGATGATGATGGTTTGGCGCAACTTCCCACAACTCCTTGGGTGGCATGGGTTCGGTTTATTCCCGTCCCTCAGGGGTAGAACACATCCTATTCGTACGATATTCCAGAAAATCTGTGCGGCGGCAAAGCGCCCTAGCGCCCGCGCCGGAACCGGGAAGTGAGAGTGCTGGTGACGGTGGTGAGCTCGGGATTTCGGAATGCCGCGAGAAGTCCGAAGTAGACGGCGGACATCACCACAATGTCCGCCGCTATCGACGCGAATGCCGGTGCACCGCCGGACAACGCGAAACCAGTCGGTGACAGCCCCCCGAAGAGCGCAAGAACGCCGAAGCCGACCGCACCGGCGACCAGAGCGAACAACAGGTACTGCACGTGCCGGCGGAGCACTAGCCGACCGTCGATGCCGCCGATCCGCTTACGAACGAGAACGATGGCAACGATCGCCTGAGCGCTACCGGCTATGGAGGTTACCGCAGCAATTCCGACGCCGATCCATTCCTTGGGCAGGAGGGCTCCACACAGGAGGGCGCCAACGATGAAGAATCCGGACTGCACGCACTGCATGAAAAACGGGGTGCGTGTGTCCCCAAGTGCGTAAAACACCCGCTGGAGCACGAAAAGAGCACTGAACAGGATTAGCCCGGGCAGGAATGCGAGCAACACATTGCCCATCGACTGCACGTTTGAGAATCCCGAGGTGAAAAGTCGGGCGAACGGGTAGGCGACGATCGACAGCGCAACCGCTGCGAACACGATGAGAAGCCCAATGGACCGCAGTGAGGCCGAGAGGTCTGTGCGCATTCCGGCGAGGTCCCCGGCGCTGGCATGCCCACTCATCCGGGTGAAGTAGACGGTGGCGATCGAAACCGCGATGACCGAATGCGGCAGCATGAAGATGAGCCAGCTGTATTGCAGCACCGAGACCGACGCGTCCTGGCCAGAGGCGATCGATGCGACACGACTCTGGAAGACGCCGGCGATCTGCGTGATGAGGATCATTCCGAAGAGCCACCCGGCGGCTTTTCCCGTCGCGGCCAGTCCCACCCCACGCCAGTGGAAATCAGGGCGATAGTGCAGCCCGGAACGCCGCCAGAAGAGGAACAGGATGAGCGCCTGGGCCGCGACCGCAAGCGTTGTGATTGCCCCGAGTATCGCAACCTTTCCGGCATCCCAATCGGCGACAGCGCCATTGGAGGCCTTGGCACCGAACAGGGCCATGAAGAGAACGAGCCCGGCGATACTGACGACGTTGTTGAGTGCCGGCGCCCAGGTGAATGGCCCGAAAACACGACGGGCGTTGAGCACTTCGCTGAGGAGGCTATAGAGCGCATAGAAGAAAATCTGGGGAAGACACCAGTAGGCGAAGGCGGTGGCAAGGGCCAGCGCCTCCGGGGTGAAGCCGCGTCCACTACTCGACGGATTCGCATAGAGAGCGACGAGAGCGGGGGCCGCAAGGGTCGCTGCGAGAGTGACCACCGCGAAGACCATAATCCCGAGGGTGACGACACGATTGATGAACTGCTGGCCACCGTCATGATGGGCCGCGGCGCGCACAATCTGCGGCACGAGTACTGCGCTCAAAACACCACCCGCGACGAGTGCGTAGATGTTGTTCGGCAATTGATTACCGATGGCGAAGGTATCGCCAGCCGCGAATGTGCCGATGGCCGCAGCAAGAACAATGGTGCGCACGAAACCGAGCACACGCGACACGATGGTGCCGGCAGCGAGGATTGCGCTCGCGCGCCCCATTCCACCCGGGGCCGCCGCACTGCGTTCGGCGGTCGTCATGAAGTTGAGGGGCCGGGGTTTGGACCGTTCCCGTTCGGCTCTTGGCTAGCGCTCACACGCTTCGACTTGCGTCGTTTGGCGACCGTTCGGTAGATGCCGAAACCGAACACCCCGAAGACGAGCACAGCGACGACAGCGGTGAAGGCTGTTTCCCATCCGGCCTGCACGTCAACATCGATGGTCGTGGGCGTGGTGATCTGAACGTTGGTGGCACTCGAGAGCGAGACCGTGAGCGTGACCGGTCCGTTGGCGTTGGAGGTGACCGGAACGGCAGTCTTCGCTTGGGATAGCGCCTCTACGACAAGTTCGACCCGGTCTTTGTCAATGGTGATGATGTTTGAGGGTGAACGCACGGTTACGTAGACGGTGACCGGCCAGGGCAGCTCGTTGGTCACGGTGATGGGAAGCGGACTGTTACGAGACGTGAAGACGGTCGCGCTACTTCGGGCAATAGTCACTGATTTCGTCACATACCGATTCGATTTGACGAGATACTTCTGCGTGGCCGTCGCCCAGGTCTCGGATCCGGTCCAGGAATTCGATAGGAGGGCGAGAAGGCTGAGGCGTCGCTCGCCGGTGATCCTGGTCGGATCGGCGAGCACAGAGGAAAAGCTGCGAGCGGTGGTTTCCGCGGCCAGGAGCGCGGCGACGGTCGAAATGCGTTCCGCAGGTTCGGGTCGTGGAGTCACGGTGGCGGCGGTGGGAAGCACGGCCGAGCCACTACCAAACGCGGCATCCGCCTCTGAGAGCGAAGCGGATGCTACCCACGGAAGTGTCGCCAGAGCTTTCAGCGTCTGCACCAGTCGCGCGTCGGAGCCGGGTCGCGAGCGGTCGAGGGTGGCGAGGAGGGTGCGCGTTGCGGCGGGACGTTCGACGGAGATGACGGCTATCGCGCTCGATAGCTCTGAGAGCGCTTTTTCCCAGAGCGCAGGTGTCGACGCCTCGACCGCGGCGTTCAGGTAGGCCGAGAGGGAATCGTCCGAGACGAGCGCCGGGTGCTTGCCGACGAGAGCGGCGGAACTCGGCGTGTAGCTCAGATCTCCGTAACTGACATTGCCGGAACCGAGGATCGTCGTGGTGAGACCTCCGGTCTCGAAACTTTCGAGGTCTCCCTCGACCACACTGCCACTGACCGGCCACGCCACCGCGGGCAGGGTGTAGTCGAAGGACTGCAGCGACGCGGGATTTGGCAGTGGAGTCACGGTCGTTCCGCCGCTACCACCGGTCGCACCCGGCGTCGGAGTGGCGGTCGCTTGGACGCTCGGGGGTGCGCTCGGAGAGCCGGGGAACAGTGTCGTATCGATGGGGAAGCTCAGCGGGGCAAGCGTGCGTGGCGCTTTCGCCTGGCTGGCCGCAGCGAGATCAGAGTCGGCATAGCTCAGGGCGAAGGTGTCGTTCGAGACGGATTCGAGGCGCCTGAGCCAGGTCCTGGCCGAGGGGGGCGCTGAATCTCCCAGAATACGAATCGAGGCAAGGATGCGTGGGTCGATAGCGATCGCGATGGACGGCTGGTTGAATACGGCGTCGAGCTGAAGAGCGAGGAGGCCCCCGTCTGCGGTGTAGATGGCGAGCAGGTCGCTGGGGATGAGGCCATCTGAACTCTGCGGAACGGTGAGTGGCACCACGAAAGCGAGTCGCGTCGACTGCACGCCAGTGCCCGGATTCCAGACGATGCTGCTGCGGACCTGCCCGACTTCAGAACCGGCGGACATAATCCGCACGGCGAGAGTCCGGGCTCCCCAAGCTGCGGACTGTGTCCCAAAATTGATGGACGCCGCCGGCACGGTGAACTGCATGGGAACTGTGCGACCCGCCGGAACCTCTGGCGTCGCGGCGGTCAGCACCTCGCTGCCGAGCGCCTCGTCGCGGGAGGTAGAGGACGGAGCGAGCCAGTTCGAAAGCTCGGAGCGAGAACGCACCGCCGAGCGACTGAGACGGATACTCGCGGATCCGGCGGCGATGGATTTCGTCGACGGATTGGCAACGGTCCCGGTGATCAGCAGATCCTGCCCGGGGGCGAGGAGTCCATTCGAGGACGGAGCGAAGGTGAGTATCGCCGTGGGGTCATCCGCAGCACGCGCGGGCCCGACACCGGGCGCGACGAGAGCCCCGATGGCAAGGGCCACCGCGAAAAAGAATGTGATAAGTCTCATAGCTAAAGAGGATTGGCGAAGCCCGCGCCCCGGCCGTCCTTCAGAGATTCTAGGGTCTTGCGCATCGATGTCGCCTGAGGTGCGACTGCGGTGCCTGAGCGGACGCGCCGGTAGTCTGGGGGGCATGGAGAGCGTCGCATCAGCAATTCAGCGACTGTCGGACCTCGCATCCACCCCCCACATCTCGCGATTGTCGGCGGCGTTTGCGGCGGCCGGATTCGAGCTTGCACTCGTCGGCGGACCGGTGCGCGATGCGTTCCTCGACCGTGTGCTCGCCGACCTCGACTTCACCACCAACGCGCGCCCCGATGACATCCTGGCTCTGGTGAAGCCGATTTCGGATGCTCACTGGGACATTGGCCGCGCCTTCGGGACGATCGGCGCCCGCATCGACGGTCACACCGTCGAGATCACGACCTACCGATCCGATGCCTACGACGGAGCAACCCGCAAGCCGATCGTCCAGTTCGGAGACTCCCTCGAGGCTGATCTGGTGCGCCGAGACTTCACTGTCAATGCCATGGCCCTCCGGCTGCCCGAACGCGTGCTTGTCGACCCCTCCGGCGGGCTGGAAGACCTGGTCGCGAAACGGCTTATCACTCCGGGCGCCCCCGAGCACTCCTTCGGCGATGATCCGCTCCGGATGATGCGGGCCGCCCGCTTCACGTCGCAACTGGGCTTCACCGTGGCGCCGCCTACCGCCCTTGCGCTGCACGCCCTCGCGGATCGCATCTCGATGATCTCCGTGGAGCGGGTGAGCGAAGAGCTCGGCAAGCTCCTGAGTTCGGCGAATCCGCGGCCGGGTCTTGAGTTGCTGGTCGACTCCGGTATCGCGGCGATCGTGCTGCCGGAGTTACCCGCGCTCAGGCTGCAAATTGACGAGCACTTCCATCACAAAGACGTCTACCAGCACAGCCTCACCGTGGTCGACCAGGTAATCGAGCTTGAGAGGTCTCGGCATCCGGGTGACGCACCAGACCTGGTGCTGCGCCTCGCGGCTCTTCTTCACGACATTGGCAAACCTGCTACCAAGCGCACCGAGGGCGATGGAGTCGTCACCTTTCACCACCACGATGTGGTCGGTGCGAAGCTCGCGAAGAAGCGACTGAAAGATCTCCGCTATGACAACGACACGGTCACGGCGGTGTCGCGACTCATCGAGTTGCATCTGCGGTTCTTCGGCTACACCGAGGGTGCTTGGAGCGATTCAGCGGTGCGTCGGTACGTGCGGGATGCCGGGCCGCTGCTCGAGCGCCTGCACATGCTCACGCGGGCCGATGTCACGACGCGCAATCGCCGCAAGGCCGACCATTTGTCTTTCGCATATGACGACCTGGAACAGCGAATCGCGGCGCTGGGGCAGGAGGAAGAGCTTGCCGCCATCCGCCCAGACCTCGACGGCGAGCAGATCATGGTGATCCTCGGGCTCAGGCCCGGCCGCGAAGTAGGAGAGGCCTACCGGTTCCTGCTCGAACTGCGGCTGGAAGAGGGTCCCCTCGGAGTGCATGTCGCGTCCGAGCGACTGCGCTCGTGGTGGGCCGCCCGCCGCTGACCTGCGTCGCACTGTGCTC
>JANYEI010000224.1 GCA_025363205.1 Frigoribacterium sp. | reverse complement strand
AACGATGCCAGACAGGACCTCGTGGGCGGGAGGCGCCACCTTTATGAGGCCGAGATGAAGGAAGACCGTCGCACACACGGTGCGGCTCACCACGAAGCACAACCGCCGGAGTTGTGGACGGAGTAGTGCCAAGCGGCTTGGGCGAACGTGAACCCACCACCCGCGCACCACTATTCGACCGCAACGCAGGCGTACCGAATCGTGCCCGTGCAGGAACGCCTGCAATACGCCCATTAGCGAGCGCCTGCCGATGACACAATCGTGAAACTCGAGCTGCCGGACAGTGAGTAAAAATTGCGGAAAGCGAGGTTATAGGCGGGTAATCGTGTCGGGCAAACAACCCGCGCGCAACTGATTAGACTCTGGGCACCCGTATGGCTTCACGAAGTTAAAGGACACAACGACGTGCACGATTCTTCGACCCCCTCCCCCATTCTCATCCGAGGGGGAACAATCTGGAGCGGCATCGACGGAGCCAGTGACCACAGCGCGGTCGCGATCGTCGGCGGGGTCATCACCGCCTTCGATCACGATGCTCTCGAGTGGGCGACCACCGCCGGCCCAGAGGTCGTCGATCTCGCCGGCGGTTTTCTGATGCCCGCCTTCGGCGAGGGCCACGCGCATCCGCTGTTTGGTGCGTTGGAATCGGACGGTCCACAGGTTCGGTCCTGCACCACCGTCGCCGAAATCGTGGCTGAAGTGGGGCGCTGGGCCGCCGAACATCCCGACGCCGAATGGATCATCGGGGCCTCTTACGACAGCAGTCTCGCCCCCGACGGCCTTTTCGATGCCCGGTGGCTTGACGAGGCTGTCGCCGATCGTCCGGTGATGCTGCGGTCGTGGGATTACCACACCGTCTGGTGCAATTCGCGGGCGCTGCACCTCGCCGGCGTCACCGCGTCATCTCCCGAACCCGACCTTGGTGAGATTCCGCGCCGTGCAGACGGTGAACCTCTCGGCACCATGCGCGAGTGGGGAGCTGTCGATCTCATTGCTGCGGTGGTGCCGCAACTTTCGCTCGATGCCCGCGTTGCCGCGCTTCATCGTGCGACCACGTACTACGCCAGTCTCGGGTTCACCTGGATTCAGGATGCCTGGGTCGAACCGGACGACATCGATGTCTATGTCGCTGCGGCGGCGGGCGGTCTGCTCTCAACGCGCTGCAACCTGGCACTGCGGGCGGACCCGTTGCGCTGGCCACAGCAACTCCCGGAGCTGCTCGCCGCGCGCGAGCGCATCGCGAGGCTGAAACATCCACTGCTCACCGCAGACACCATCAAGTTCTTCGCCGACGGGGTGGTGGAAAACGCAACGGCAGATCTGCTCGAGCCGTACCACAGCGACCCTCACCATCACGGGATGGCGGTCTGGCAGCCCGCTGCGCTCTCCGCAGCGGTCCAAGAGGTGGATGCCGCTGGCTTCCAGGTGCACATTCACACGATTGGAGACGCCGCCGTGCGATCGGCGCTCAACGCGATCGAGAACGCACGAGCACGCAACGGCGAGCGGGACCGCAGACCGGTGCTCACGCATGTGCAACTCGTTGACCCGGCAGATATCCCCCGGTTTGCCGAGCTCGGAGTCATCGTCAACGCTCAACCGCTCTGGGCCCAACTCGACGACCTGATGACGGTACTGACGGTTCCCCGGCTTGGCGATGAGCGCTCAGACCGCCAGTACCCACTCGCTACCCTCCGCGACACCGGAGCGACGCTGTCATTCGGCTCGGACTGGCCGTGTTCTTCACCGCGACCCTTTGAGGGCATCCGCGTTGCGACGACCAGGCAGACCATCGAGGATCTTCCGGTTGGCGGATGGACCCCCGCGGAGAAACTCACCCTGACCCAGGCACTCTCGGCCTACACCGCCGGCGTCTCCGCCCAGGCATTTGCCGATCTCACCGAGCGGCCCTGGGGAACTCTCCGCGTGGGGCATAGCGCCGATTTCGCGTTTCTCGATCGAGACCCGCGAGCGGTGGCATCCGCTGTTGCGCTCACCGAAATCGCGGTGGTACGCACCTGGCTGGCCGGCCGCGAGACGTTCGTAACCCCCTGACCTTTCCCTGTCATCGATACCGCTACCCAGCAAGGAGACAATGATGTCCAG
>JANYEI010000222.1 GCA_025363205.1 Frigoribacterium sp. | reverse complement strand
TCGGCACCGTAGGCCAGCAGCACGTTGCGCTTCTCCTCGCCCACCTTGTCGGGCAGCACGAAGACACACCGGTAGCCACGCTGCTGGGCCACGAGGGCCAGCCCGATGCCGGTATTGCCCGAGGTGGGCTCGACAATCGTGCCGCCGGGTTTCAGCAGGCCGTCCCGCTCCGCAGCATCGATGATGCGCGTCGCGATGCGGTCTTTCGACGACCCGCCGGGGTTGAGGTACTCCACCTTCACGAGAACGGTGGCGGCGATGCCATCCGTCACCCGGTTGAGCTTCACGAGGGGAGTATTGCCGACAAGGTCGATCACGCTATTGGCGAACTTCATAGTGCTGCCAACTTACCAGCGAGCCCTGCGCGCCCCGCGGGCTAATCAGCGCTGCGTCACCTGCTGCTGATACAAGCGGGCGTACACACCATCGGCGGCGGTGAGCCCAGCGTGAGTGCCCTGCTCCACGATCCGCCCGCCATCGACGACGAAGATGACATCGGCCGAGACGATCGTAGACAGTCGATGCGCGATGGCGATCGTGGTGCGACCGGCCGAGGCCGTATCCAGAGCCTCCTGCACTGTTCGCTCGGAAATCGAATCGAGAGCGCTGGTGGCCTCGTCGAGAATCAGCACTCGTGGATCTTTGAGCAGCACGCGCGCGATAGCGATGCGCTGCTTCTCGCCGCCGCTCAGCCGGTAACCACGCTCACCCACTACGGTGTCGTAGGCCAGCGGGAAGGACGCGATGGTGTCGTGGATGTTGGCCGCTCGCGCCGCTTGCTCGAGCTCGGCATCCGTGGCCGTCGGTTTTGCGTAGCGCAGATTCTCCGCGATCGTGGCGTGGAACAGGTAGGTCTCCTGGCTCACGATGCCGATGTTCGCCACCAGCGAGTCCTGCTCGAGCTCCCGCACGTCATTGCCGGCGAACAGTATTCGGCCGCCGGTGACGTCGTGGAAACGCGGGATGAGGTACGACACCGTGGTCTTGCCGGCTCCCGATGGCCCGACGAAGGCCGCGAACTGGCCGGGCTCGATCGAGAACGAGACGCCCTTGAGGGTGGGCGGGGTGTCATCCCCCGAGTCCGGATAGGAAAAGACGACGTTCTCAAACTGCACACGCCCCAGCTTGTCGCTGTCGACCGGATGCGCGTTCGGGGCATCCGAGATCGCGGGATGCAGGTCGAGGTATTCGAAAATGCGGGCGAACAGCGCCTGCGAAGTCTGCAGGTCGAGCGCCACGCGCATGAGTCCGAGCAGCGGCCACATGAGCCGTGCCTGCACGGTGGTGAAGGCCACGATCGTGCCGGCGGTGACGACGACGTTATGAAAAAGCAGCCAGGCAGTGCAGAGGTAGATCACAGCAGGGATGATGGCGAGGAAAATCTGCACCATCGCGAAGAACCACTGGCCGCTCATCTGCTCGCGCACCTGCAGCCGGATCTGGTTATCGTTTTCGTCGCTATAACGTGCGACCTCTGTGGCCTGCTGGTTGAAGCTCTTGGCCAGCAGGATGCCCGATACCGACAGGGTCTCCTGCGTAATCGCGGTCATATCGCTGAGCGACTCCTGCGTTTTGGTGGCGATCTTCGCGCGCACCCGCCCCACCCGGCGTTGGGCGATCACGAGGATCGGCATGAGGATCACCGCCACGATGGTGAGCTGCCATGACAACACCAGCATGCTCACGAAGGCCGCCGCGACCGTCACCGTGTTTCCGAGCACGCTCGCCACCGTATTGGTGAGCACGCTCGCGACACCGCCGACGTCGTTCTGTAGCCGGGACTGGATGATGCCGGTCTTGGTTCGCGTGAAGAACGCGAGTTCCATCTTCTGGAGGTGCCCGAACAGCCGCACCCGCAGCGCGCCCATCACCCGGTTGCCGACCGTGGCGGTGAGGAAGGTCTGCCAGACTCCGAGGCCCGCGGAGCTCACGTAGATCACGATCATGAGCCCGACGATCTCGAGCAGGACCGGGAAATTCGGTCGACCCGATGGCGGAAAGAGGCCAACGTCGAAGGCCTGCCGGGTGAGCAGCGGGGGCACCACGGTGAGTCCGGCGCTGATGATTACCAGCACTGCCGTGACGCCGAGCGCCCGACGGTGAGGCTGAAACAGCTGGGCGATGCGGCCAAGCAGGTTGTCGATTCGCGGGGCATCCGCATTATCGGCCTTCTGGGCATCCGCATCGGACCCGCTGATGCGGGTGCGCTGCTTACCCATTCGCCCCACCGGGGTGCTTCCGCCGTGCATTCCGCTCACTCATTAACTTTACGCACGGGGGACGACACCCTCGCTGGGGATTCGCCGCCAGCGCAACTATTCCGCTCGCGGCGGGAGATACGCCGCGTTGCGGTGGCGCAACGGTCTCGCGGCGGGAGTCCTGCCTCCCGCCGCGATGTCGTATCCCCCGCCACCACTGTGGTGTCGCGGATGTGTCAACCCTTGGTGCTACCCGCGAGCAGGCCGCGCACGAAGAACCGCTGGAGCGCGAAAAACACGATCAGTGGAACGAGGATCGAGATGAATGCTCCCGAGGTGAGGAGTTGCCAGTCCTGGCCGCGCCCACC
>JANYEI010000218.1 GCA_025363205.1 Frigoribacterium sp. | reverse complement strand
GACGATTCACGGCTTCGGCCTCAGCGGTCCGATCGTCGTCGGTCGGGTGCTCGAGTTCACGCCAGAGCCGCAGTCCAATGGCAAGACGATCAACTGGTGCCAGGTGGATGTGGGCGAGCCCGAGCCGCGCGGCATCGTCTGCGGCGCCCACAACTTCATTGTCGGAGACAAGGTCGTCGTCTCGCTTCCCGGAGCGGTCCTGCCCGGCCCGTTCCCGATTGCCGCGCGCACGACCTACGGCCACGTCTCCGACGGAATGATTGCCTCCGCACGCGAGCTCGGTCTCGGCGAGGAGCACGACGGCATCCTCCGTCTCGCCTCGCTGGGTCTCGACCCCGAGGTGGGAGCGGATGCCACTGCTCTTCTCGGCCTTGACGATTGGGCCGTCGAGATCAACGTCACTCCCGATCGTGGCTACGCCTTCTCCATTCGCGGAGTCGCCCGCGAATACGCCCACGCTACCGGGGCCGCCTTCCGCGACCCAGCCCACGCCGTCACGCCAGAGGAAGGCACGGGGTTCGACGTCGTCATCGACGACCGCGCGCCCATCCGTGGCCGGATCGGCGCCACCGTATTCGTCACGCGAGTGGTGCGCGGCATCGACGCCAGGCGCCCCACTCCGCCCTGGATGATCACGAGACTGAATCTCGCGGGCATCCGCTCTATTTCGCTCGTCGTCGACATCACGAACTACGTGATGCTGGAGCTCGGCCAGCCGATCCACGGCTACGACCTCGATGCGCTCAGCGGCGGTCTCGTCGTGCGTCGGGCCGAGGTCGGCGAGAAGATCGTGACCCTCGACAACCAGACCCGCATTCTCGACCCGCAGGATCTGCTCATCACCGACGGCTCAGGGCCGATTGGTCTTGCTGGCGTGATGGGCGGAGCCTCCACCGAGATCGGCGCGACCACGACGAACGTGCTCGTCGAAGCGGCCAACTTCGATCCCGTCTCCATCGCCCGCACCGCCCGTCGCCACAAGCTGCCGAGCGAGGCCTCGCGCCGCTTCGAGCGAGGTGTTGACCCCGAAATAGCGGACGCTTCAGCGGCCCGCGTCGTCGAACTGCTCGTGCAGCTCGCCGGCGGGCGGGCAGACCCCCAGGGGTCCCGCCTGTTTGATGTCGCCAAGCGCGAGCCGATCGTGCTGCCGGACGGCTACATCGTCGGCCTCGTGGGTGCCGACTATTCGGATGTTGAGATCCTGCGTTCTCTCACGGACGTCGGCGGATCGATCGAGCCGATCGACCATGCCCTGTCGGTGACGCCGCCGAGCTGGCGGCCCGATCTCACCGACAAGGCGACTCTCGCCGAGGAGGTGGCCCGCATCGTGGGGTACGACCGTATCCCCGCGGTGTTGCCGACGGCTCCTCCCGGGCGTGGTCTCACCCGCTCGCAGCGACTTCGTCGATCCGCTGCCCAACTTCTCGCATCCACCGGACACACCGAGGTGCTGTCCTATCCCTTCGTGTCGGAGCGCGCCAATGACGCGTTCGGTGGCTCCGTCGCTGGTGTCGTCCCGGCTATCCGCCTGGCTAATCCGCTCGATGGCGAGGCACCATTCCTGCGCACCTCGCTGCTCCCAGGCCTCATCGAGATCGCCCGTCGAAACCTCTCCCGCGGCCTCGTCGACCTCGCGATCTACGAGATCGGATCGGTGTTCCGCCCGGAGGCCGGAGCCCGCTACGGCAGCGGAGACCTGCCTTCCGGCATTATCCGCCCGACGAGTCCCGAGCTCGCAGACCTCCTCGGCAGCATTCCGCCTCAGCCCCTTCGACTCGGTGCGTTGTTCACCGGCGTAGCGATTCCCAAGCAACCCGGCCAGCCTGGAGTGAAGCACGGGATCGCGGATGCGCTCGACGCGGCCCGACAGGTCGGTCACGCTCTCGGCGCCACGATAACGGCGCGGCAGGGATCGCATCACTCCTTCCACCCTGGGCGCACCGCGGAGTTATTCTTCGGCGATCGCAGCGTCGGATTCGCTGGCGAGTTGCTGCCCGCACTCGCCAGCGAGCTCGACCTCCCGCGGATGACCGCGGTGCTCGAGCTCGAACTCGGCCTGCTCATCGAGCTCGCCGCCACCGAGGTCTCGCCCACCGCGATCGCCGCTTACCCGGCGGCGACCCAGGATCTCTCCCTCGTGCTCGGAGCACAGGTGTCGGCCGGCGAGGTGCTGGCGGCGATCGTCGAGGGAGCCGGACCGCTGCTGGAGGTCGC
>JANYEI010000063.1 GCA_025363205.1 Frigoribacterium sp. | reverse complement strand
GTTGGCCGACGAGACGGCGAGCGGGCCCGTCTCAGAGAGCAGCTCGAGGGCGATCCTGTTGTTCGGCATCCGCAGGGCGACGGTGCCCCCGGTCTCGCCGAGATCCCAGTCGAGAGAGGGGTTCGCCGGCAGGATCACGGTGAGTCCCCCTGGCCAGAATGCGGCCACGAGAGCGCGAACTTCCGCAGGCACGGTCTCAGCCAGGGCGTCAAGGGTCGGGATGCCCGGAATCAATACCGGCGGAGGCGACTGCCGGGTGCGACCCTTGGCGTCGAGCAGGCGCTGCACCCCGTAGGTGTTGAACGCGTCGACCGCGAGGCCGTACACCGTGTCGGTCGGCAGCACCACGAGTTCGCCCCGGCCGATGGCAAGCCGCGCCAGTCGCATGCCGGTGAGAAGCTGGTCCTGCTCCGAGCAGTTGTAGATCGTCGCCATATCGCTAGACATCTTACTTCGGAGTCTCTTGCGGGCCCTGCGGGTACGTTCCGGCGCTGCGGCCTGAGACACTTGTGTAAGCGGTAGGAGCCCTGTGGACCTGTATTTCTTTGATTTCGACAAGACCCTCTACGCCTACAATTTTCGGATGCGATTGCCCGCGCTCAGCCTGGTCACGGGAGCGAGCCAATATCACCTCGCCAAGACCTGGTGGGCCGGCGGCTATGAGGTGCGAGCGGAGGCCGGCGAGTGGCCGACCTCTGCCGAATACCTTGCGGAGTTCGAGCGAGTGACCGGTTCGCGTCTCACTCTCGAGAACTGGCAGGAGGCACGCGCCCTCGCGAGCACGGTGATCCCGGCCAGTGTCGATGCCCTGCGGCGAGCATCCACTCTCGGCACCGTCTCCCTGCTCTCCAATAACCCGTCGCCATTTGCCGAGTCCCTCCCCGTGCTCGCTCCGGATGTCACCGCGATCGTCGGCGAAAATCGACTGGTGAGCTGCCAGTTGGGCGTGCGTAAACCCGATGCACGGATCTTCGAGCTCGCCCTCGCGCGCTACGGAGCCCGAGCCGAAGACACCTTTTTCGTCGACGACTCGGCCGGCAATCTCGAGGGCGCGCGGGCACTCGGCATCCACACCCACCAACTTGCCTACGTGAAGGACGTGCCGCAGACCGACGCGCTGAATGAAGCGATCACCCGCTTTGCAAGCCGGAGCGCCTGATGCTGCTGTTTATCTTCGACATGGACGAAGTGCTGTACGGCTACGACTGGCAGCGACGAATGGCTGGCATGACCGAGCTCACCGGTTTGTCACTCGAACAGTTGCGGGAACGATGGTGGCACGAGAAGGGGGAGATGGCCGCGGAGGCCGGTGGTTTTGCGGACGCCGAGATCTACCTGGCCACCTTCAACGACGCGATCGGGGTCGAGGTGTCTGAAGCCGACTGGGTGCGCATTCGTGGCGGCGCGATGGAACCGTGGCGAGATTCGATCGCGGCGGTGCGGCGCGCTGCTGAATTCGGCCAGGTGACACTTCTCACCAATAATGGCCCGCTGACCGGCAAATACCTGCGTCAACTCGCACCCGAACTTGTTTCGGTCTTCGGGGATCACCTCTTCACCTCCTCCGACTACGGCGCTCGCAAGCCCGAACCCGAGGTCTTCCAGGCGGTGCTCGCGCGGTATGGAATCGACGCGAAAGACGCGTTCTTCGCCGATGACATGCGGGAGAACATCGACGGAGCGCTGAGCATCGGAATTACCGCCCACCATTTCACCGATGCCCCCGCACTCCTCGCCGCGATCGAGGCATTCGTGGCCGCGAAGAGTACTGAGAATCCTCGAACAGACGGCCTGTAGGCAGTGGAGTGGCTGGCCGGTAGTCCGCACCGAGTGGCTGGCCGGTAGTCCCTGGAGTGGCTGGTGTGACCCTGCCGGCCGTTTCGACCCGCGCTCCCCTACGCGTCCTCGAGTGACACGTGCGCCCGAAGGTTCGGGTGCACGTGTCACTTGCGGAAGCAGAGCCGGCATCCAGCCACTCACAACGCCGTTGAGGTGCGCGGACTGCACAGCTTTGGCATCAGGAACGCGCTGGCAGTCCCCGATGCTGCACGGTATCGGCATGACCTCTCCTACTCCGCTCGATCTCCTCTCCTCCCAACTCGTGCTCGTTCGTGAAACCCTCACCCCCGGCGAACGACGCGCACTCTTTCGAAGCGCAGAGCGCGGCCGATTCGTCCGTCTCCGCCCCGGGGCCTATCTCCCCGCCGACATTTGGAGCCACCTCAGCGCGGAGGATCAATACCTAGCTCGGATCGCCGCCGCAGTCGCCGTGGAACCGGGTCCTCTCATCCTGTCCGGTCTCTCCGCTGCGGCTCTCTGGCGACTGCCGTTCATCGGGAGTCCCCCGATACGTCCCGAAGTAATAGCGGGTACCGCGAATGGAGGCCGTTCGGCTGGTTCGATCATCAGGCACGGAATCGACCTGCCGGCTTCTGTGGTCGACTTTGGTCCTTTCGCAATCACGAGTCTCAGTCGCACCCTTGTGGATGTCGCCCGAACCGAGTCTTTCGAGGCAGCGGTTGCGATGACCGATTTCAGCCTCCGACTCCCTCAATCGGGCGAAGCAGGTCCTCTTGCCGCCAGAATGACGAAGGAGGCTCTCGAAGAAGAACTCGAGGAACTTCTGCCGACAACGGGCCACGCACGCGCACGCGCAGTGAGGGAATTCGCCAATGGTCTTTCGGGGTCTGTCGGTGAGTCAGTGAGCCGGGTGAACATCCACCGCCTCGGGTTTCCGCCTCCGGAGCTGCAGGTGGCATTCACCGACGAGAAAGGCGCCATGGAGGTGGACTTCTGGTGGATTGACGTGCGGGGTATCGGAGAATTCGATGGCGAGGGCAAATACATCAAAACCGAATATACCCACGGTCGGACAACTGCACAGGTCGTGATTGACGAGAAGAATCGTGAGAATCGGCTTCGTGCGCAGAACACCACGGTGAGCCGGTGGGACTGGCGGGAGGCTCAATCACGTCCCGCTCTTCGAGCCAAGCTGCTGGCGCTCGGGCTTCGACCCATCCGCCGCGCCCGTGGGTGACACGGGCGGCCAAAAGGGCGGGCGCGGGTGTCACTCGTGCCCGTATTGGTGGGTTGCGCGCGGGGTCGGCACCGCGTGCGAACGGGGCTGGCGTGTTGGCCCGCAATGTTTGGGGTGGCCCGTCGAAAGTAGTGCCCGCCGAAGGCAGTGCCCGCCGAACTCAGCGCAGGGCGGTTGTCGCGCGGTCGCGCCCGAGAAAGTCGGGATGGGTGGCAATCGCGCGCCATCCATCGGCAGCGAGAATGTCCGTTATAGCGGCGGCCTGCAACTCTCCGTGCTCGAGCACGAGTGTGCCGCCCGGGTGCAGGAGGCGCCGAGCCGCCTGCGAGACCTGGCGCACAACATCCAATCCGTCTTCGCCGCCGTAGAGCGCGTGCTCGGGATCGAAGAGCCGCACCTCCGGGTCACGCGGGATGGCGCCGAGCGGGATGTACGGAGGGTTCGAGATGACGACCGCGACCGTGCCATCGAGCTCGGGCAGGGCTGAGCCCAGGTCGACGAACACGGCGTGAGCGTTGTCGGCGCCGCTCTCGCGGAAGTTCTGGCGAGTCCAGATGAACGCTTCGGGCGAATTCTCGACGCCATAAACGCGGGCGTGCGGCACTTCGGTGGCGAGGGCTAGCGCGATCGCACCGCTACCGGTACCGAGGTCGATCCCAATCGGCTCGGGACCCGCCGCCGCACGCAGCGCATCAATGGCGAACTGCGCAACTTGCTCGGTCTCGGGGCGCGGCACGAAAACCCCCGGCCCGACCGCGAGCTCGAGCGAACGGAACGGCGCCCGACCGGTGATGTGCTGGAGGGGCTCACGAGCCGCGCGACGCTCCACGAGCACGGTGATCGTAGCCACATCTTCGGCAGTCACAGTGGTGCCGATGATGGCCTTCGCTTGCACCTCACCCCGGCTCATCCCGAGCACGAAGCCGATCAGCAGCTCGGCATCCACATCTGGCGAGGGCACACCAGCCCGCGTGAGCAGGTCGACGGCACGCGCGAACACGGTCGCGATGGTGGGAAGTTCAGCTGCGATCATGGCGTGGAACGGAGCGGAACTAGTCGGCTTCGCCGGCGAGCGCTTCGAGCCGAGACTCTTCATCGGCCTCAATGTCGGATTGGATGACCGGCTCGAGCGCGCCGTTCATCACGGCATCGAGGTTGTAGGCCTTGTAGCCCGTGCGGTGGTCGGCGATGCGATTCTCGGGGAAGTTGTAGGTGCGGATGCGCTCGGACCGATCCATCGTGCGGATCTGGCTCTTGCGCACGACGGATGCCGCGGCGTCGATCTCCTCCTGCTGGCGCGCGAGCACGCGTGCCCGAAGCACGCGCATGCCCGCCTCGCGATTCTGCAGCTGCGACTTCTCGTTCTGCATCGCCACCACGATGCCGGTAGGGAGGTGGGTGATGCGCACGGCCGAGTCGGTTGTGTTCACCGACTGGCCGCCGGGGCCGCTCGAGCGATAGACATCGATCTTGAGATCGTTCTGGCTGATCTCGACCTCTTCTGGCTCGTCCACTTCGGGGAAGACGAGCACGCCAGCCGCCGAAGTATGGATGCGTCCCTGCGACTCGGTCGCCGGTACACGTTGGACGCGGTGCACTCCGCCCTCGTACTTGAGGTGAGCCCAAACACCCTCGGCCGGATCCGTCGAGTTGCCCTTGATCGCGAGTTGGACATCCTTGATGCCGCCGAGATCGCTCGAGGTCTGCTCGATGATCTCGGTCTTCCACTTCTTGGATTCCGCGTAGTGCAGGTACATGCGAAGCAGATCGCCAGCAAAGAGAGCGGACTCGGCTCCACCCTCCCCCATCTTGATCTCCATGATCACGTCGCGACCGTCGTTGG
Source organism: Frigoribacterium sp. (assembly GCA_025363205.1). GTDB lineage: Bacteria > Actinomycetota > Actinomycetes > Actinomycetales > Microbacteriaceae > Lacisediminihabitans. The sequence goes on along the minus strand of JANYEI010000063.1, from coordinate 526 downwards.
GATCCCGCGGAATGAGCAACCGGCGAAGGCGCTCCTCCATTACGTCGAGTTCAGCCTTGATGTTCGGAAGCTCCTCGGCGAACGACGCGTCATCCGCCGCCATCTCGGTCGCAGCCTCAAAATCGTCCGTCAGGGCGATCCACCGGTTGTAGGCATCGACGATACGGCTCAGCTCGGCATAGCGCCGATTGACCTTCTTCGATTTCGCAGGGTTGGAGTGGAGTTCGGGGTCAGCAAGTTGCTCCTGCAGATCCGCATGCTCGACCAGCAGTGTTTTCACCGACTCGAAGATGCCAGAGTCTGCCATCGGAATTAGTCCTCTTTCGACCCGGATGCGCCCGGAAGCGACTTCTGGATCTTCATGAGGAACTCGACGTTGGACGAAGTGTCCTTCAGCTGTGTGAGCACGAGCTCGAGCGCCTGCTGGGTCTCGAGCCCGGCGAGTGCCCGACGGAGCTTCCAGTTGACCTTAGTCTCGTCGACGCCCATGAGCATCTCCTCGCGACGGGTGCCCGACGCGTTGACA
>JANYEI010000207.1 GCA_025363205.1 Frigoribacterium sp. | reverse complement strand
TCGACGATCTCTCGGGAGCTGCGCCGGAACGCGTCGACGAGAACGTATCGGTTGGACTACAGGGCGTCGACGGCGCAGTGGCATGCGGAGCGTCGAGCACGCCGCCCCAAGACCGCGAAGCTGATCACGAACGAGCGTCTCCGCGACTACTTCGGTAATAAGCTCAGCGGGCCTGTCCGTGCCACCGGCGGAGAGCGTCTCGGGCCAGAAGGACCGACCTGGGACGGGAAGAACAAACCGCACCGGCAGGACCGTGAGTGGGTGACCGGCTGGAGTCCGCAGCAGATCGCGAAACGGTTGTCGATGGAATTTCCGGACAATCTTTCGATGCGGATCTCGCACGACGCGATCTACCAGGCCCTCTATGTTCCGGGCCGCGGTGGTCTCGTCCGGGAGCAGGCGTGGCATCTGCGCCGAGGACGCACGAAACGAATGCCGAGGGCGAGGACACGCCAGCAGGCATGGGCGCATGTCACCGACGCTACGACGCTGAAAAAGCGGCCCTCCGAAGCGGCAGGATCGCAAAGTCGCCGGCCACTGGGAGGGGGATCTCATCATCGGTCTCGCCGTTCGGCGATCGCGACTCTGATCGATCGCACGACTCGTTTCGCGATGTTAGTCCACCTGCCCAGGCAGACCGAATATGGGTTGATTAAGCCGAAGAAGAACTGCACCGCGTTGGCTGGATATGGTGCCGTAACAACCAAGAACGCGCTCGTTAGAATCTTCGAGGTGCTGCCCCCGAGCTTGCGGCGTTCCCTCACCTGGGATCGTGGGAAGGAGATGTCAGCGCATGCGCTTCTGACGCGGGAGATCGGGTTGCCGGTCTACTTCGCCGACGCGAAGAGCCCTTGGCAACGCGGCAGCAACGAACATCTCAACGGGCTACTACGGCAGCATTTTCCGAAGGGCACCGATATCTCTTTCCTGTTCCGCTTCGAAAAACCCCATGTAGCGCGATGAGACACGACACCTGATGAGAGGACTTTTCCGAGACGCTCGGGGCAGGGGCGCCGAGCTCAGTGACTAGGTCGGCTCAGCGCTTCCTCGTCGGTCGCAACATTCTTCTGCACGGCGAACTGGGTCCGGTGCAATTCCTCGTACCGCCCACCCACAGCCAGCAGTTCCTCGTGCGTACCGCGCTCCACGATCGAGCCGTCCTCGACCACGAGGATCAGGTCCGCGCTGCGGATGGTGGAGAGGCGGTGTGCGATCACCATCGCCGTCCGTCCCTTGAGCGCCTCGCTGAGCGCCGCCTGCACGGCGGCCTCAGACGTCGAGTCCAGCGCCGCCGTCGCCTCGTCGAGGATGACGACGCGCGGCTGGGCGAGTAGGAGCCTCGCGATGGTCATCCGCTGGCGCTCACCCCCGGACAACCGGTAGCCACGCTCTCCCACCATGGTGTCCAGCTGGTCCGGCAGGGACCGGATGAGCGGCTCAAGCCGCGCACGGCGCACGGCGTCCCACACCTCGTCGTCGGACGCCTCCGGCCTCGCGAGGCGCAGATTTGAGAGGATTGTCTCGTGGAACAGGTGGCCGTCCTGCGTGACCATGCCCAGGCTGTGCCGCATGGAGACGAATGTGACATCGCGAACATCCGTCCCCGCGAGGCGCACGGCACCGCTGTCAACGTCATACAGGCGTGCGAGTAGTTGCGCAATTGTGGACTTGCCGGCACCGGACGTACCAACGAGGGCAACGGTCTGCCCCGGCTCGATCCTGAAGGACACGCCATGCAGCACCTCCTCGCCGCCGCGGGTGTCCAGCGTGGAGACCTCCTCGAGAGAGGCGAGAGAGACTTTGTCCGCGGACGGGTAGGCGAAGCGCACGTTGTCGAACTCGACGGCCACTGGGCCTTCGGGCACGGCGACGGCGTCGGGCTTCTCCTTGATGAGCGGTTCGAGGTCCAGCACCTCGAAGACGCGCTCGAAGCTGACCACCGCGCTCATGATCTCCACCCGTGCGTTTGCGAGGCTGGTGAGCGGCGCGTAGAGGCGGGTGAGGAGGAGCGCCAGGGTGACCACCTCACCGGTATTCAGCTGGCCGGCGAGTGCGAGGAAGCCGCCGAGCCCATACACGAGTGCGAGGGCGAGAGCGGAGACGAGCATCAGTGCGGTGAAGAAGACGAACTGCAGCATCGCGGTCCGGACCCCGATGTCTCGAACACGGGCGGCGCGGACGCGGAACTCCTCGGCCTCCTCGTCGGGACGGCCGAACAGCTTGACGAGGGTGGCGCCGGGCGCTGAGAAGCGCTCGGTCATCTGCGTGCTCATGGCGGAATTGTGATCGGCGGCCTCGCGACGCAGCGCGGCGAGGCGGCTGCCCATGCGGCGCGCGGGTATCAGGAAGATGGGGAGCATGATCACGGCGAGAACCGTCACGAGCCAGGATGTGTTGAGCATGACTATCAGGGTGAGGGTCAGCGCCACGAGGTTCGTGACCACGCCGGACAGCGTGCCGCTGAAGGCCTGCTGGGCGCCGATCACATCGTTGTTGAGGCGGCTCACGAGGGCGCCCGTCCGCGTGCGGGTGAAGAACGCGATCGGCATCTTCTGCACGTGGGTGAAGACGGAGGTGCGGAGGTCCAAAATCACGCCTTCGCCGATCCGCGCCGAGTACCAGCGCGTCACGAGTGACACGGCGGCGTCGGCGACGGCCACGAGGGCGATGATGACGGCGAGCCAAACGATCGTGGAGACCGCGCCCTGGGCGACGATGACGTCGACCACCTGGCCGGCGAGTACCGGCGTCGCGACAGCGAGGAAAGCTCCGACGATGGAGAGGGCGATGAAGATCAGCAGCTTGGACCGGTAGGGCACCGCGAACGTCATGATCCGCCGCACGGACTCACGCGAGAAGCCGTGCTTGCCGTCCCTGGCGGTAGAGATCTTGTACAGCGAGCTCCAGGCCGCGCCTTCCATGCTCATTGAGTTCCCTTTCGTGGGCAGCAGATCCAGCTTAGATTGCGGATTATCCGAGCTTTGCGAGCGGCTGCCGAGGTGACGCGCAGTACGCCGGTCAGAGTTATGGACTGCGTCGGGTCCGCGGTCACTCGACGACTGTGCGCCGGCTCCGAGGGAGAAGCCAAGACGGTGTCAAACACCCGACCTGACACCAAACGGGGGTTGCTCACGGTTCACAAACCCGGAGTCGCCGCATCCTGCTTTCCAGCCCCGACTTAGCATTGACCCCGACTGACCAGCGCGGCTTCTAGGAACGGTGCTGTTCGGCTCGCTGCGTTGACGGAGACTTCCTCCGGTGTCCCTGTGGCCACCACCTGTCCGCCGGCGTCTCCTGCTCCGGGTCCGAGGTCTATCACCCAATCGGCCTCGGCCACGACGCGCATGTCGTGCTCGACGACGATCACGGTGTTTCCCCCGTCGACGAGGCGTTGGAGGTGCCCGATGAGACGATCGGAATCGGCCGGGTGCAGCCCCGAGGTCGGCTCGTCGAGGAGATAGAGGGTGTCGCCCAGTTGGGCGCGGCGTAGCTCTGCCGCCAGCTTGACGCGCTGCGCCTCTCCACCCGACAACTCTGTGGCTGACTGGCCGAGCGAGATATAGCCGAGACCGACGTCCAGGAGCGCGTCGAGGTGCTGGACGATATCGCTGTCCTCGTCGAAGAACTCCCGCGCCGTGCTGACACTCATGGCGAGTATTTCGGCCACGGTCTTGCCATCTAGTCTCACCTCCAGCGTCTGCGCGTTGTATCGCGTCCCCTTACACGCGCTGCACGGGGCATGCACCGTCGGCAGGAACAGAAGCTCGACCTCGATCACGCCCTCGCCCTTGCAAATCGGGCACCTCCCGCTGGGGAGATTGAAGGAGAATCTGCTGGCTGCGTAATGGCGTCGCCGCGCTTCTGGGGTCGCGGCAAAACGGCTGCGGATGCGGTCGAAGACGCCCGTATACGTCGCCACATTTGACCGTGGCGTTCGTCCGATGGGTTTCTGGGTCACTTGCACGATCCGACGAACGCGATCGGCTGGGCCTGAAGCGCGGCCGGCGGTCGTCACGGGCGAGGCCGAGTCGAGCGGATCCTCCGAGCTGGTCTCCAGGTCCCCCTCGGCCGCACCCGTGACACTGTCGAGGTCCGCGCGGAGCAGGTCCGGAATGCCGTGATTGATAAGCGTCGACTTACCCGAACCGGACACACCGGTGATGGCGGTGAAGGCTCCCAGGGGAAAGGCCACAGTGACATCCGACAGGTTGTTCCGCGTGACGTTATGGAGTGTGAGCCGGCCGTCACCGACCCGGCGCTCACGGGATTGATCGGGAGCCGAGTTGGAGCCGCCGAAGAGGTAGCGTCGGGTCACCGACTCTGTCACTTCGCGAAGACCGTCGATCCTTCCCGAATAGACGACGGTCCCGCCGGAAGCGCCAGCGCCGGGACCGATGTCGATAATCCAGTCAGCCTCCCGGATGACGTCGAGAGAGTGTTCGACGTAGAAGACGGTGTTGCCAGAGTTCCTGAGGTTTCTCAGAATGCGAAGCAACGCTTCGGTATCGGCGGGATGGAGCCCGGCGGAAGGCTCGTCCAGGACGAACACCACACCGAAGAGGCGTGAGAGCACCTGAGTTGCCAACCGTATGCGCTGCAGTTCCCCGGACGACAGGGCGGAAGTCGCGCGGTCGAGAGTCAGGTAGCCTAGGCCGAGATCGATGATTGGTGACAGCCGTTCCAGTAGCTCGGATGCGAGCCGTTGCGCGGCGAGACGCTTCTCCGGAGGGAGATACTCGTCCTCGGACTGCTCGGTCGACCTCCACTCAGGGAGGAGGACATGTTCCATCAAGCGAGCCACGTCGTCCAGCGGCATCCGCGAGATCTCGGTGATGTCGGCGCCTTCGAACGTGACGGCGAGGGCGTCCGGCTTGAGTCGCTTGCCGCCGCAGACGGGGCACCGGACGCTGATCATGAACTCAGCAACTTTCTGACGCATTCGCGCACTCTTCGAGTTCGCAAATGTTTCCAGCACATAGCGTTTGACTCCGAGGAACGTGCTCATATAGCGCGGTTCCGCCCCGGATGCCACGGCCTCGCGCACCTCGCTGGGGGAGCGGTCTGTGAACACGGGCACCTGCGGTGATTCCTGCGTGTACAAGGCCCAGTTCCGCTGGTCGGTGGGAAGTTCCCGCCAGGGCACGTCGATGTCGTATCCGAGAGATATCAGACTGTCCTGAAGCTGCTTGCCGTGCCAGGCAGTTGGCCAGGCCGCAATCGCCCGGTTGCGAATCGACAGGGAGTCGTCGGGAACCATGAGTTCTTCGGGCACGTCGTAAATTCGACCGATGCCATGGCATGCGGGGCACGCGCCCTGGACAGTGTTTGCGGAGAAGTCTTCGGCGAACAACAGTGGGGCGTCGAGCGGATATGTCCCCACGCGGGAATACAGCATGCGAACGACGTTCGCCACCGTCGTCGCGCTCCCCACAGTCGAACGTGCAGAGCCGCCAGTTCGGCGCTGCGGAAGGGCGACCGCGGGTGGGAGGCCTTCGATCGAATCGATGTCGGGTGCACCCACCTGGTCGATGAGGCGCCTCGCGTAGGGAGCGACGGATTCGAAGAATCGGCGCTGTGCTTCGGCATAGAT
>JANYEI010000170.1 GCA_025363205.1 Frigoribacterium sp. | reverse complement strand
CAAAGAGGTCGTCTATTACCTCGTCGGTCGTAAGGCGGCGGCGTACTTCGCCTTTCGCAAGCGTGCCGCGGAACAGATCTGGACCGGAGGCACCGAGAAGCCCGAGTTCGAGACGGCACAGACGATCGGGGAAACCCTCGTGGCGAAGTTCATCCAGCCGGCAAGCGAGGGTGGGGTCGACGAGATCCATATCGTCTACAACCGTTTCGTGAGCGTCGTGACCCAGGTGCCGGAAGTCGTTCGACTACTGCCGCTCGAGGTCGTGGAGGGGGTAGAGGCTCCCGACGACAACGAGGTGCTTCCGCTCTACGAGTTCGAGCCAGAGGTTGGCGATGTTCTGGATGCACTGCTGCCGGTCTACATCGAAAGCCGCATCTTCAACGCCATGTTGCAGTCCGCTGCATCCGAGCACGCAGCCCGCCAGCGAGCGATGAAGTCGGCGAGCGACAACGCCGACAAGCTCATCACCACATTCACTCGATTGGCGAACAACGCCCGCCAGTCAGAGATCACCCAGCAGATTTCCGAGATCGTCGGCGGCGCCGACGCACTCGCGGTCAAGAAATAAGCGCTGAAGCGCTCACTAAAAGCCCAGGAGAATCGAGAAGCACATGACTATCACAGCCCCTGCTGACCAGGCCACGGCTCAGCACGCCGGAATCGGACGCATCGCCCGGGTCACCGGCCCCGTTGTTGACATCGAGTTTCCGCACGATGCCATCCCCGGCATCTACAACGCGCTCAAGACCACGGTCACCATTGGCGAGGACTCGAACGAGATCACGCTCGAGGTCGCCCAGCACCTCGGTGACGACCTCGTTCGCGCCATCGCTCTCAAGCCCACTGACGGCCTCGTGCGCGGCCAGGAGGTGCGCGACACCGGCGGACCGATCACGGTCCCCGTCGGAGACGCCACAAAGGGCAAGGTCTTCAACGTCATCGGCGAGGTGCTCAATGGTGAGCCCGGCGCGACCTACGAGTGGGCCGACCGCTGGTCGATCCACCGCGAGCCCCCGCCCTTCGACCAGCTCGAGTCCAAGACCGAGCTCTTCGAGACCGGCATTAAGGTCATCGACCTGCTCACGCCGTACGTGCTGGGAGGCAAGATCGGCCTCTTCGGAGGTGCCGGCGTCGGCAAGACCGTGCTCATCCAGGAGATGATCCAGCGCGTCGCGCAGGACCACGGCGGAGTGTCCGTGTTCGCCGGGGTGGGGGAGCGCACCCGTGAGGGTAACGACCTCATCGCCGAGATGGAAGAGGCGGGCGTCTTCGACAAGACGGCCCTCGTCTTCGGTCAGATGGATGAGCCCCCGGGGACGCGTCTTCGCGTCGCCCTCTCTGCCCTCACGATGGCAGAGTACTTCCGCGATGTGCAGAACCAGGATGTGCTGCTCTTCATCGACAACATCTTCCGGTTCACGCAGGCCGGTTCCGAGGTCTCCACACTGCTCGGGCGCATGCCGTCCGCAGTGGGATACCAGCCGACCCTCGCCGACGAGATGGGAATCCTCCAGGAACGCATCACGTCGACCCGTGGGCACTCGATCACCTCACTACAGGCGATCTACGTGCCCGCAGACGACTACACCGACCCGGCACCGGCGACAACCTTCGCACACCTCGATGCGACGACCGAGCTCAGCCGTGAGATCGCGTCGCAGGGTCTCTACCCTGCCGTCGATCCGCTCACCTCCACCAGCCGCATCCTCGACCCCCGTTACCTGGGTGCAGATCACTACCGCGTGGCGACCAACGTCAAGGCGATCCTGCAGAAGAACAAGGAGCTCCAGGAGATCATTGCAATCCTGGGTGTCGACGAGCTCTCCGAGGAAGACAAGATCACCGTCTCCCGCGCCCGTCGCATCCAGCAGTTCCTCTCGCAGAACACCTACATGGCAAAGAAGTTCACCGGTGTCGAGGGCTCGACAGTGTCGCTCAAGGACACGATCGAGTCGTTCGACGCGATCGTCAAGGGTGACTTCGACCACGTCGCCACCCAGGCCTTCTTCAACGTCGGTGGCATCAACGACGTCGAAGAGCAGTGGGCGAAGATCCAGAAGGAGAACGGCTAGCAATGGCCGAGACTGGTTCTCATCACCTTCAGGTGAGTGTCGTGTCGGCCGACCACGAGGTCTGGACCGGCACGGCATCGATGGTGGTCGCGAAGACAACAGAAGGTGAGATCGGCATCCTTCCGGGTCACGAGCCGTTGCTGGCGATCCTGAGCGCCGGCGAGGTGCGGATCACCACCGGGTCGGGTTCGGTGCGTGCGAACGCCGAGGACGGCTTCCTCTCGGTGGAGCACGACACCGTCACAATCGTCGCTCGCAACGCTGCCCTGGTTCAGGGCTGATCCACGCTCATGCTAATTGCGATGGCAGGACTGCCGGCCACGGGCAAAAGCACGCTCGCTGATATTCTCGGCGCACGTCTTTCCGCGTCGGTGGTGTCTGTCGATCCGATCGAGTCCGCGATCCTCACAGCAGGAATCGACGACGACCAGCCCACGGGGCTGGCTGCCTATCTCGTGGCGGAGACGATCGCCGGGTTGGTTCTCGAGTCCGGTCATGATGTGATTGTGGATGCCGTGAATGGAGTCGATCCTGCTCGTGAGCAGTGGGTGGGGCTCGCGAAGTTGCGTGGCGAGACGCTGCGGTTCATCGAAGTCATTTGCTCCGATCCCGAATTGCATCGTGAGCGTCTGGAAGCACGCGAACGGCGGCTCCCGCTCTTGAACGAGTCACGCAGGCACGCCGTCGAGCAGAGTCTCGACGAGTACTTGCCCTGGGCGGGGGCAAGCGCGGCAGTACCGAGGATCACGCTCGACTCCGCACGACCGCTCGGCATGAACGTGGATGCCGCGCTCGCGTTCATCACAACCTAGTGCTGCTGCTCCTTCCCCCCTCCGAGACCAAGCGCGACGGGGGTGTTGTCGACGCGCCGCTCGACCTGGCTCGGTTGAGTTATCCCGCGCTCACTGTGCCTCGGCGCTCGGCGTTGGCGGCAACTCGAGCGCTCTCCCGCAATCGGGTCACGATGTCTTCCGCCTTGAAGCTCGGCGTGAGCCAGCAGTTCGAGATCACCCGAAATCGCGAGCTTCGTTCATCGCCAACCATTGCCGCTCTTGAGCGCTATACCGGTGTGCTCTACGACGCGCTCGATGTGGGCACGCTGGATGTTTCGGCGCGACAGTTCGCCGGTGACCACGTGCTCATCCACTCGGCCATGTTCGGTCTGCTGGGAGCGGATGACCCGATTCCCGCCTACCGCCTTTCTCACGATTCGAAGCTGCCGGCCCTTTCGCTGAAAAAGCTCTGGCGAGAGCGTGTCTCCGCCGCACTCGCAGCCTCGGAGGGCGTCATCCTCGACCTTCGCTCGGAGGCCTATGTCGAGCTCGGTCCCGCCCCGGGCGGACCCCGGACAGCTTTCGTGCGCGTCGTCTCGGACTCCGCCAATGGACATCGCCGAGCTCTCAATCACTTCAACAAGAAAGGCAAGGGCGAGTTCGTGCGCGCACTGTGTGAAGCGGCGGTCGACCACCAGAGCATCGAATCGGTGCTCGAGTGGTGCGCGGGTGCCGGCATTCGCCTCAAACACGCGGCAGAGGGCGAGCTCAACCTCATCGTCTGAATACGGTGAGTGGTGATGGCCGCTCGGGTGCGGAGTCAAGTCGGGGGCAGAATGGGTGCCGACCCGCCACCTCGACTCGGGTGTGGGAACAGGTGAGCCGGGTACCGCAATCCGCGACTCAGGCGAGGGGCCGAGTGTCAGGCCGCCCGCCAGCAACCTTCGACGTGATCGTCGACCATGCCCGAAGACTGCATGAGGGCATACAGGGTGGTGGGGCCGACGAATCGCAGCCCGATCGCGCGCAACTCTCTGCTCAGTGCCGTGGACTCTGCAGTCACGGCCGGGATGTCGCCAAAATTCACCGGTCGTGGTCGTGAGCCGCGGGGTGTGGCAAAGGCCCAGAGCAGCCGGTCGAAGGCGCCCGGATCGTCCTGCACCAGCTGTCGCACTATGCCGGCATTCGCGATCGTCGCCTCGATCTTGGCGCGATTTCGGATAATGCCGCCGTCGAGCATCAGGCGCTCGACATCGGGCTCGGTGAGCGCGGCGACGAGGTCGATGTCGAAGTCGTGAAAGGCTGCCCGAAACGTGTCTCGGCGGCGCAGGATGGTGATCCAGGAAAGTCCTGCCTGAAATCCTTCGAGGCTCAGCTTCTCGAACAGAGGCCGATCCCCGCGGAGTTCCACCCCCCACTCCTCATCGTGGTAGCGCCGATACTCCTCATCGCCAGCGCTCCACGCGCAGCGGCTTATTCCATCGTCGCCGAGCACCACGACCGGTCGCGGCTGGCTCACTCCGTGTGCCCGATTCCCTCATGATTGAGCAGCCAGACCTTGGTGGGGACACCGTTGCCAGCGCTGTACCCGGTGATGCGGTTGTTCGTCGCGAGCACCCGATGGCAGGGAATGAGAATTGGCACCGGGTTGGCTCCGACCGCTCCGCCAACTGCCCGACCCGCGGTTGCGCGGCCGGTCGACAGGCCGAGTTCACCATAGGACGTGACCTCGCCGAACTCCAGTTCTCCGAGCCGGCCCCAGACCTCCTTTTGGAACTCGGTTCCCCGCAGGGTCACCGGCACATCGAACGTGGTGCGGGTGCCGGAGAAGTACTCGGAAAGCTGTGTCGCAGCACGATCGAGCACGGCGTCGCTGCGCTCCTTGTCGCCGTCGTGAGGAAGGCTGCCGTCACGCTCGATAGTGAGCGAGACGACAGCCGAGCCGTTGCCAATCAATTCGATGCGCCCGATCGGGCTGTCGACTCGGCGAAGAGGCGGTGCGGATCCGACGACCGGGGGAGCATCCGCTGTGGTGGCAGCGATGGCGGTGGGGGCGATGGTGGCGGTGGCAGTGGCGGTCATGGTTCGACTGTAGCTGCGACATCCGACCGTCCACTCGCGGTTTTCAGACATCGGTTATCCGTTTCCGGGGGCGCTGAACTGTGAAGGAGAAGTCCCACCTAGGCTGAGTACATGGCTGTTATCGACTATCGCGCACTCGGCGACTCCGGGCTCATCGTTTCCACTATCGGCCTCGGCTGCAACAACTTCGGTCGGGCGAACACCGCAAGCGAAAGCCAGGCTGGCACGGACGCCGTGATCAACGCAGCGATCGACGCGGGGGTCACGCTGTTCGACACAGCGGACATCTACGGCTCGGAGCGCGGGTTGAGCGAGAAGCGCATGGGATATTCGCTCAAGGGCCGCCGACACGAGATTGTGCTCGCGACCAAATTCGGCATGGATATGGCCGGCACCAACGGCCCGGACTGGGGAGTGCGTGGGTCGCGGCGGTATGTGCGCCTGGCGGTAGAGGCGTCCCTCCGCCGACTGCAGACGGACTGGATCGACCTCTACCAGCTGCACGTGCCCGATCCGCTCACCCCGATTGAGGAGACCCTGTCGGTACTCGATGACCTCATCACCGAGGGAAAGGTGCGATACATCGGGCACTCCAACCTCACCGGCTGGCAGATCGCGGATGCCGAATACCGCGCGATCCTCGGCGGTCATCCGAAATTCGTCTCAGCCCAGAACGAGTACTCGCTGCTCGTGCGAGGCGTCGAGGCGGAGGTATTGCCCGCTGCGAATCACTACGGACTCGGTTTCCTGCCCTTCTTTCCGCTCTATAACGGCCTGTTTACCGGCAAGTTCAGCCGGTCGGGAGGTCCGGCCGACAGTCGGATCGTGAACCTGCGGCCCCACCTGCTTGAGAGCGCACCCTGGGACACGATCGAGAAGTACGAGGCGTTCTGCCGCGAGCGGGGCATCACAATGCTTGCCGCGACTCTTGCCTGGCTGCTGGCCCAGCCGGGTCTCAGCAGTGTGATCGCCGGCGCGACGAAGCCCGAACAAATTCTCCAAAACGCCGACGCCGTCACCGAGTGGGCGCCGACGACCGAGGAGATCGCCGAGATCTCGGCCATGTTCACCGATCCGACCTAGGGCCGAAGCCGGCGAGGGCGATCAGAAGTGGGCGCTCAGGGGAGGGTGAGAACCACCTTGCCGCGGAGATGGCGCGTCTCGAGCAACTCGTAGGCTTCTCGCACCTGCGAGAGCGGGAAGGTCGCCGCGATGGGCATGACGAGGGTGCCGGCAGCGACGAGTCGTGCGAGGTCGCCAAGATTTTCGGAGGTTTTGCCGCCCCCTCCGACCGTCGAGATGCCATATTTTGCGACCCCGGCAAAATAGACGATCGAGTTGATGCGCCCCGGATCGACGCCGAGTTCAATCGCCGCGTCTACCGTCTCTTCTCCAGCATTATCGATCACGGCGTCGATTCCTGTTGGGGCGGCGGCACGCAGTCGATCGACCAGGCCAGGTCCATAGGCAACCGGGATGACACCGAGACTGATCAGGTAGGGGTGATTCTTCTCACTGGCCGTTCCAATCACCGTCGCCCCATCGGCGAGAGCAAACTGGGCCGCGAACAGTCCGACGCCACCCGCCGCGGCACTCACGAGCACAGTCTCACCGGGTTGCGGCGCCACGGCTCGCGTCGACCGCTCCGCGGTATTGCCGACGAGACCGAGGCCGCCAGCGGTCACCCAGTCTAGGCCGGGGGGCATGGTCGTGACCTGACCGGCCGGCACGACCACGAAATCAGCTTGAGCGCTGAAGTTGCTCCACCCGAGCACCTCGTCGCCCAGCTTCGCAGTCGTGACTCCCTCGCCCACCTCGTCGATCACGCCCGCAAACTCGGCACCCTGGCCGCTGGGAAGCGCACGATTTGGCAGCACTGCGGGGGATCGGCGAGCCTTCGCGTCGAAGTTGTTGAGGCCAGCGGCCCGCACCGCGATTCGCACCGTGCCGGCGCTGGCATGCGGTTCATCGACCTCGACGATATCGAGCACTTCCGGGCCGCCGTAGCGGGTGTACTGCACGATTCGCGACATGGTCCGAGTCTATGATTCATCGTGTGAGTGGGCACTCACTCCATTGCTCTGAGCGGATGACGCTCCGCAAGTCATCCCGTGCGAGGCCGCTGTCGGTGAACGACCGCCGCGAGCTGACCGTGGATGCGATCATCCCGCTGCTGTCGCACATGGTCGCGCGATTCCGCCTGGTGCAGAAGAGGATCGACACGGGTAGCGGGATGCTGCGTGAGAACCCGGTGGGTATTCGAGGCATGCGACCGTGACTGCCTTCAAACCCGTGGTTCGAGCTCTCCGGGCACATCTCGTCGATGACCGTTACCGAACTGATGACCTGCCATTCCCGTTAGCCGCCGCCCGTCGCGGGGACTGGAGTTGGGATGGTGGTGACGGCCGGGCCGTGGTTGAGAGCAATGTTGAGTCCGTCAGTCTGCTTTGAAAGGGCTGTCATCTCGGCGAGGTCCCCGTTGTACTCGGCTGTTTTCGCCAGGATGTCGGCATATCGAGCGTCGAGGGAGGTGCGTCGCGTCTCGAGGGTGCCCTTGACCATGTCTGCCTGGCGCTTCGACGTGAAGTCGGTGCGTGCATTGAATCGGCGGATGTCCGCGTTCAGCTGGGCGTAGCCGCTCGTATACGAAGCGTACTCGTCACTGATCGCGGCTCGGAGGGCATCCATCGATTCCGACAGCTCGGCGGAGCGCTTTTCGAGGCCGGTGAAGACGGCATTGGTCTTGCCCTGCAGCTGCACAAGGGCCCGGCGGTTGCCGAGCCATTTCGCGTAGTGAGCCTCGAGCTCTGGTGAGATCGAGGCGATCTCGGTGCCGATTATCGAGTGCAGTTCGTTGTCGCGTTGGCCCGGTTCGTTCTTCGCGTAGTAGTCGAGCCGCGCCTGGAACGCGGGGTCTCCCTCGAGTTTCGACGCTTCCCGCTCAAGGAGGGGAACAAGCTGTTGCTGTTCGGTAGTGGAAAAGCGATCCCAGGCGGCATGAAGCATCTCGTGCGCGGCGACGACATCGGTCAGGCCGGCAAGTCGGGGTTCGGTTACGGCGAAGAGGTGGATCGACCGGTCCCGTGGCAGGTAACAGCCGAGGATCCCACTACCCTCCTGGTTGCTCGCGCAACTCGACGCGAAGACGGTTGACGATTCGATCACCGGTTTGCTCGCCAAGAAAATGAAACGGCCTTCGTCGGTCAACTGGGATGACGCGATGAGGGAGGACACCGCCTCGGAGGGGCGAAAGGTCCAGACCGTGTACTGGTCGAGAAGTCGTTGGAAGCCGAGGAAGGCGAACACCCCCGCGGCGACGAGCACCAGCGCGAGCACAGTGGGAATCACTCGGGCGAGTCGTGACCGCCGCCGCGGATTTGAGCGCAGGGCGTAGCTGTCCTGCTCGAACAGCGTCATGATCCCCCGATCGCCCGCTTGGCACGGCGCCTCGGCCCGGCGAAGAAAAGCGTATCAGCGCTTCGCGCTTGGGCAAGTGCCCGGTGAGGGCACATGGCTTCTAGTGCCCGGTGAGTGGCGCCATCAGCCGGGCAGCGAGAGATGCGCGACCGGTCAGTCTCTCTTCGGCATCCGCGATGGCCATCGCTGTCGTGCCGAGATTCGCCCCGATGAAACGTAGCGGCTCGGGCTCCCAGAGCGGCGAACGGTGGTTCACCCATGGCAGCCGCGAGTTCAAGGTATCCCGCCGCAGGATGAGGTCGGTGAGAGTACGCCCGGCGAGATTGGTGGTGCTCAGTCCATCGCCGACATAGCCGCCCGCCGTCGCGACGCCGGAAGCGGCGTCGAAGGTGGCGCTCGCATGCCAGTCGCGCGGCACCCCGAGTGGGCCGCCCCAGCGATGCGTGATCGCCACGTCGCGGGCGGCGGGGAAGATGCTTGCAAGGGTGCGCGCCAGGTGGTCGAACACCTCCGGCACCCGATCATATTCGGAGCGGATGCTGCTGCCCCAGTGGTATCGGGCGCCCCGGCCCCCGAAGGCAAAGCGATTATCTGCCGTTCGTTGGCCGTAGACAAGCAGATGCCGAAAATCGGCGAAGGTCTGCCCGTGCTCGATGCCGATCTCCTCCCAGGTCGCGTCATTGAGCGGCTCGGTCGCGATCATGAGCGAGTAGAGCGGCAACACTCGGCGGTGGGTCTGCGGCAGGCTCGCTCCATAGCCTTCGAGAGCGATCACAATCGTCTCGGCACTCACCGCAGCGTGCTCGGTGAGAACCTCCCCCGCGCGCCACGAGAGCACTTCGGTCTCTTCGTAAATCGTCACCCCGAGTCGCTCCACCACGCGGGCGAGTCCGCGCACGAGCTTCGCCGGGTGCAACCGGGCGCAGGCTGGATCGAAGGTGGAGCCCAGCGCCCCGGCTGCGCCCCGAGGGCTGTGGGCGGCATCCCTCAATTCCAGATCGTCCACGCCCCAGCGGCCTGCTTCGGCGACTTCCGCGCGGGCCGCGGCCCACTGGGCCTGGCCGCGCGCGAGGCTCACCGTGCCACCCCGCACGAAATCGCAGTCGATTCCTTCGGCCGCTGTAACGCGACCGACCTCGTCGACGGTGTCAATCATTGCCTGCCGCATCGCCAGGGCAGCATCCCGACCGTGACGGCGGGCGAGCGAGGCCGTCGATGCGGGAAACAGGGCGGAGCACCATCCGCCGTTGCGTCCGGAGGCTCCGAATCCCGCGATGTGTTTCTCGAGAATCGCGATACGCAGGTTGGGCTGTTCAGAAGCGAGGTAGTAGGCGGTCCAGAGACCGGTGAGTCCGCCTCCCACGATGGCGACGTCCACCTCCAGAGGGCCAGCCAGCGGTGGACGGGGGAGGAGATCATCCGCCCCCGCATCGGCGCTGCCAGCCACCGGGAGCGAGTCGAACCAGAAGCTCAGTGCGCGATAGTCGGACATCGTTCCTCTTTCTGTCGCTTATGCACCGGCGCGATGCCCGGATGCCCTTACCCGGCCCTGTTGGGCCGGGGTGGCGCTTTCGTGGGGTGGCGCTGAGCTGAGCGGTGGTGCTGCTGAGCTGAGCCGTGGCACTGAGCGGACCGTGATACTGCTGGCCCGGGGTGTTCGAAATGCAGGACCGAGTGTGACTGGTGTGGCAGGAGTCCACCAAAAGCGAACTCCTGCCACACATGATCCTGCATTTCGAACGGCGAACCAGGTGACGTGATCGGATCCGCGCGGGACGGATGCAGCGGGCCAGAAACCGCCCACCGCATGCAGCGGACGGATGCGCCGGCCCGCGACCAGTACTACAGCCGCGTCCAGGCCTCGGTAAGCACGCTCCGCAGGATCTGCTCGATCTCGTCGAATTCGGGCTGGCCGATGGTCAGCGGCGGAGCGAGCTGGATGACGGGATCGCCGCGGTCATCGGCCCGACAATACAGTCCCGCATCGTAGAGAGCCTTGGACAGGAATCCGCGCAGCAGGCGCTCCGACTCGTCGTCGTCGAAGGTCTCCTTGGTGACCTTGTCTTTCACGAGCTCTATGCCGAAGAAGTACCCGGCTCCGCGCACATCTCCGACGATGGGCAGGTCCTTGAGCTTTTCCAGTGTGGCGCGGAAGGCTGGCGAGTTGAGCCGCACGTTGTCGTTGAGCTTCTCCTCTTCGAAAATGTCGAGGTTAGCGAGCGCGACCGCGGACGAGACCGGATGTCCGCCGAAGGTGTAGCCGTGATAGAACGACGTGTTGCCGTTCTTGAACGGCTCGTAGATGCGATCGCTCACGATGGTGGCACCGATCGGCGAGTATCCGCTGGTCATGCCTTTCGCGCAGGTGATCATGTCTGGCACGTAGTCATAGGCGTCGCAGGCGAAGAACTCCCCGATGCGTCCGAAGGCACAGATAACCTCGTCGCTCACGAGCAGCACGTCGTACTTGTCGCAGATCTCGCGCACCCGCTTGAAGTAGCCGGGTGGTGGGGGGAAGCATCCTCCGGAGTTTTGCACCGGCTCGAGGAAGACGGCGGCCACGGTCTCGGGCCCTTCGAACTGAATCATCTCCTCGATGCGGTTTGCGGCCCACAGACCGAAGGTCTCGAGGTCTTCGGTGGGTGCTCCCATCTCGGCGGCGCGGTAGAAGTTGGTGTTCGGCACGCGAAAGCCGCCGGGGGTCACCGGCTCGAACATCTCCTTCATGGCCGGGATGCCCGTGATCGCCAGTGCTCCCTGTGGGGTGCCGTGGTAGGCCACGTTTCGCGAGATCACCTTGTGCTTAGTGGGGCGACCCTGCAGCTTCCAGTAATACTTGGCGAGCTTGAATGCGGTCTCGACAGCCTCGCCACCACCGGTGGAGAAGAACACGCGGTTGAGGTCACCGGGCGCGTAGCTCGCGAGGCGGTCGGCGAGCTCAATGGCACTCGGATGTGCGTAAGACCAGAGCGGGAAGAAGGCAAGCTCCTCGGCCTGCTTGGCCGCGACCTCGGCAAGGCGACGGCGCCCGTGGCCGGCATTGACAACGAAGAGGCCGCTCAGGCCGTCAAAGTACTTCTTTCCGGTGGAATCCCAGATGTGGTGGCCCTCACCCTTGACGATGATTGGCACGCCGTGGCCGTCCTCCATCACCGACTGGCGAGTGAAGTGCATCCAGAGATGATCCTTCGCCTTCTGCTGGAGCTCAGCTTCGGTGAATTTCGAAGAACCGACCGTCTTCGCGCCATTGAGCGCATGGGAGGCGGTGTGGGTTGTGGTTTGGGTTGTGGTGCCGGTTAGGTTGTCGATTGTCATTTTTCTTATCTCGTTCCCCAGTTGTAGAACTGCTTCTCAAGTCTCAAATACACGAACGTCTCGGTTGACTGCACGCCGGGGATCCCACGGATCTCCTTATTGAGCAGTTCGATCAGGTCTTCGTCGTTCTCGCAGACAACCTCGGCAAGGATGTCGAAACTGCCGGCGGTAAGCACGACGTAGTCCACCGCTGTGATGCGGCCAAGGGTCTCGGCGACGGTGGTGGTGTCGCCGGTCACCCGGATTCCGATCATCGCCTGGCGGTAGAAGCCGAGCTGCATCGGATCGGTGACAGCCACAACCTGCATGACGCCGGAGTCGGTGAGCTTCTGCACGCGCTGCCGTACCGCAGCCTCGCTGAGCCCGACCGCCTTGCCGATTTCGGCGTAGCTGCGTCGACCGTCAGCCTGTAGCTGCTCAATGATCGCCTTGGACACCTCGTCGAGGTGCACCGGCTTAGCATTCAGACTCATCCCCTGATTCTGTCAGTGCAGCGGACTTGTTACAAGTGAATCCGCATCCTTGGGCGCGTTTTGCTGCGGAATCGGTAGTCTGCGACCGTGGCGCCCACAGCGGCTGCTCGCTATGTTGGGAGCATGAGCACCCCCCAACTTCAGAACTTCATCAATGGTGATTACGTGCAGGCCACGGCAGAATCGTCGTTTGATCTCATAGATCCGGCAACCGAGGAGGTCTACGGATCGTCACCCGTTTCGAGCGAAGCGGATGTCGATTCCGCTTTCACGGCGGCGGCGGCGGCGTTCGAGGAGTGGGGCGAAACCACCCCGGGCGAGCGCCAGCTCGCGCTGTTTCGGATCGCTGACGCGATGGAGGCGAACGCGGAGAAGTTCGCCGACTTGGAGTCGAAAGACACCGGTAAGCCCCGGGCAACGCTCGTGACGGATGAGATCATGCTCTCTGTCGACCAGATCCGCTTCTTTGCCGGCGAGGCGCGGCACCTGAGTGGGATGGCCTCCGGCGAATATCTCAAAGACCATACCTCGCAGATCCGACGGGAGCCGATCGGCGTCATCGGGCAGGTGACGCCGTGGAACTACCCGCTCAACATGGCGGTCTGGAAGTTCGCGCCGGCCCTCGCCGCCGGCAACACCACAGTGCTCAAGCCCTCGGACACCACGCCCTCGGCAACCTTGTTCCTTGCCGAGATCGCGGCGGAGTTTCTGCCGAAGGGCGTGCTCAACGTGATCACCGGCGACCGCACCACCGGGGGAGCCATGATCGCCCACCCGATTCCTCAAATGGTGTCGATCACCGGGTCGGTGCGCGCGGGTATGGAGGTGGCGAAGGCTGCTGCGGTGGATCTCAAGCGCGTTCACCTCGAACTCGGTGGCAAGGCGCCGGTCATCGTCTTCGACGACGCCGAGATTGAATCGGCGGTCGCAGGCATCGCGAGCGCCGGATATTTCAACGCCGGCCAGGACTGCACCGCGGCGACGCGCGTGCTCGTGCAGGCCGGCATTCACGACGAATTTGTCGCCGCGCTCGCCGCCTACGCCCGCGAGAATGCCCGCACCGGTGGGCCGGGCGACACGGGCATCTTCTTCGGACCGGTGAACAACGCGAATCAGCTCGCGCAGGTCGAGGGCTTCATCGACCGCCTGCCGGACACCGCGACCATCGAGCTCGGCGGACACCGCCAGGGCACGACGGGATACTTTCACGAGGCCACGATTATTTCGGGCCTGAAGCAGACGGATGACGCGGTTCAGAACGAGATCTTCGGCCCGGTCATCACCGTGCAGAAGTTCACCGACGAGGCCACGGCACTCGAGTGGGCGAATGGGGTGAACTACGGTCTGGCGTCGAGCGTTTGGACGCAAAACCATGGTCGAGCCATGCGCTTCGCCAAGCACCTCGACTTCGGCTGTGTGTGGATCAACACCCACATCCCGATCGTGGCGGAGATGCCGCACGGTGGTTTCAAACATTCGGGCTATGGCAAGGACCTGTCGAGCTACGGTTTCGAGGACTACACGCGAATCAAGCACGTCATGAGCTACTTCGGGCGCTGACCCTCGGAGGTGGACTGCACGCCACGCCCTCTCGGGCGACAGAATAGTAGGTATGCACCCGGACGACGCGGACTTCACCGTCGTTCGGCCGCGCCCGGAGATCGCCCCGGCGGAACCGGCGGAACAGGCGGAACCGGAGGATCTCGAGGCGGACACGCTCGTGCCACCAGTGGCTCGTCGGGAGCCCGAAACCCTCGTGGAGCCGCCAGCACTCGTCGAGCCACCGCCACTCGTGGAGCCGCCAGCCCTACTCGAGCCACCAGCCCTCGTGGAGCCACCTGCCCTACTCGAGCCACCAGCACTCGTCGAGCCACCGGCACTCCTCGAGCCGCCTCGGGGGCACCCGTTCGTGGTCGAGCGACCGGTCTCGCCGCGAGCGGGACTTCCGATCGATCCCGATGGGCTGACTGTGCTCTGGTATCGCATCCGGATCAATCGGCACGAACCGATTCCTCTCGATATTCCCGCGCTGATCGGCCGTAAGCCCGTTTGCCCGCGCATCGCGATCGGAGGAGTGCCGCGTCTGGTGCGGGTACCGTCTCCCCGTTGTGAGGTGTCGAGCACGCACATCGAATTGAGGCAGCACGGGGCATCCGTCATCGTCACCGACCTGCGATCCACCAACGGCACCATCGTCTCGATTCCCGGATCCTCGTCACAAAAACTACGTCAGGGCGAGTCGCTCGTTGTGTCAGCGGGCACCGTGGTGGATATTGGGGACGGCAACACTGTTGAGATCCTTCCCATCGAGCGCCTGGTTTGACGAGCCGACCTCGCCAATGACTCGCGAAAGGCTTCCGTGACCGAGATCGGCGAGAGCGTCGCGCGCTTCCGAGTGGACATTCCGGAGCTTCCGGAAGCCCGGCTCGTGCTTGCCTGGGGAGCGGCCACCGACACGGGGCGTCGTCGGGCTCACAATGAAGACAGTTTTCTGGCACGGTCGCCGATCTTTGCCGTGGCAGATGGCATGGGTGGGCATTCTGCCGGTGATATTGCCAGTGCGGCAGTCGTCGACCGGTTGGCTGAGGCAGTAACCGAGTTTTTCACCGATGCCGACACGATCGAGCGCGGGCTGCAAGCCGCCACCATCGACATCGGTATGGTGGCAGACGAGAAGGAGCTGGGGGTCGGTACCACTGTTACCGGTGCCGCACTCTCGCTGCAGGGCGACGAGCCGTTCTGGACGGTCTTCAACGTCGGTGATTCACGCGTCTACCTTTTCGAGCGCGAGACACTTGTGCAGGTGACCGTAGACCATTCGGTGGTGCAGGAATTGGTGGATGCCGGGGTGATCCGCGCCGAAGACGCCGAATCACATCCCGACAGCAATGTGATCACCCGGGCCGTCGGCTTCAATATCGAGGCGGTACCCGATTACTGGGTCGTGCCCGTGCGGGAGGGAGTTCGGCTGCTGGTGTGCTCTGACGGCCTCACGAAGGAACTGGATGTCGAGGCCATCCGCCTGCATCTGGCCGCCGGTCTCGCCGCCGAAGAGACCGCCCTCGCTCTCGTCGCGGCAGCGCTCGAGGGAGGCGGGCGGGACAATATCACCACCATCGTCATCGACGTGCTCGAGACCTCCGGTCTCGGTGAGTTTGAGAGCACAATTCCCCGCACCTCGTCCACTCCGATGCCGTAGGCCTGACCCCCAAAAGGGGGCCAAAAACAGGCCTTTGACCAGCAGATTTATTAAATCACCCCAAACAAGGCGTGTTTACAATAGAAGATCTGGGCTAGCCGGGCCCACTGCACCGACCGGTCCAAAGCCGGTGTTGCCGAAGGAGGAGAGATGGCACGAAGATTGCCCTCGCAGCCTCCCGTGCTGCCCGGATTCTCGACGATCCATGTGCTCGGTTCCGGGGGATTCGCCGACGTATTTCTCTATGAGCAAAATATGCCGCGTCGCCAGGTCGCCGTCAAGGTGATGCTGAGTGAGGTGGTCAACGACCAGGTCCGCCAGATGTTTCAGGCCGAGGCAAACCTGATGGCTCAGCTCAGCTCGCATCCCTCGATCCTCACGGTCTATCAGGCGAGTGTTTCTTCCGACGGTCGTCCATACCTCGTGATGGAACTCTGTTCGTCGTCGCTGAGCGAACGCTATCGACGCGAACGGATTCCGGTGCCGGAGGTGTTGCGCATCGCCGTGAAAATTGGCAGCGCGATCGAAACCGCACATCGCGCGCGCGTCTTGCATCGCGACATCAAGCCGTCGAACATCCTGCTCACTGCCTACGGGCATCCGGTGCTCTCGGACTTCGGTATTGCATCCACGCTGAGCGAGGCGGACACCCACGAGTCGGTCGGCCTCTCAATCCCGTGGTCAGCGCCGGAAGTGTTGATGGATGAGACGTCCGGCAGCATCGCATCAGAGGTCTGGTCATTCGCGGCCACCGTGTATTCGTTACTCGCCGGCCGATCGCCCTTCGAGATCCCCGGGGAGTCGAACAAGTCCGCCGACCTCATCTCCCGCATCAACCGTGCACGGCCCCAGCTGATCGGGCGCTCAGACGTGCCGCCGAGTCTCGAACGGGTGCTCGCCCAGGCGATGTCCCGCAAGCCGGAAAACCGGCCGGCGAGCGTGCTCGAATTGGTGCGCGAACTGCAGTCGATCGAGACCGAGCTTGGGGTGCCGCAGACGCCAATCGAGGTCGCAATGGACGACTGGGCGCTCGCGACCGTCTCGGACCTCGAGGATCGCACGCGAGTACGTGGCGTCGGAGGAGTAGTCGCCACTGCCCGAGGCCGCCGCCGCCGCTCGGCCAGTGTTATCTATGCGCCTGTCGGCACCATGATGCGGCAGACCGCCGGTGACCACAACAGCCGCCAGAAGGGCCAGAGCAGCCGCCAGAAGGGCCAGAACAGCGAAACGCGCCCGACAGAGCGCTGGCGAGGGATGCGCGCGCTCGCGTGGGGTCTCATCGTTAGTGCGGTGCTCGTGATCGCGCTCGGAGCGACCGCTACTTTCGTGCTCATCCGCGCCAATTCGGACCAGATCCCACTCGTGACGAATATCGTCGCCACGGCAGGTTCAGGCGCGATCAAATTCAGCTGGACGGATCCTGGGCTCACGGTCGATGACTCCTACCAGGTGACCACGGGCGACGGTCGATCGGCGTTGCAGACCTCTACCGACTATTTCGCCCAGGACGCCAAGGCAGGAGATCAGGTCTGCATCACTGTCGCGGTCAACCGGCAGGGCAAAACGGGACCTCCGAGCGCGGAGAAGTGCCTTGATTTCCGGGGGTGACGAGACCTAGATGACTCTGAGGCAATGGTTTTTCCGCCACCGCTCCCTCGTCGCCACCGCGACGAGCGGATCAGTGATCGCGGCTCTCGTCGCCGCCGTCGCCATCGTGTCGACCGGATATACGGCGCAGCGGCTCGATCTGAACGACGGCTCGGTCTGGGTGGCCAACGGCGCCCGGCAGGTGATCGGCCGGGCCAATACGCAGGTGCTCGCCCTCAACACGGTCGTCAGTTCCAGCGGGACGGACATCCAGACGATCCAGCGCGGTGCGACAGTACTGCTGTTCGATCGCACCGACAATAAAGTCGATATCGTCGATCCAGCCACCTCCAAGGTGATCGACAGCGTTCCCCTGCCA
This sequence comes from Frigoribacterium sp., assembly GCA_025363205.1. Taxonomy (GTDB): domain Bacteria; phylum Actinomycetota; class Actinomycetes; order Actinomycetales; family Microbacteriaceae; genus Lacisediminihabitans. Next base: position 35,893 of record JANYEI010000170.1, on the reverse strand, counting down.
CCCCAGACTCCGCAGCTCTTCCTCGCCGGCGACAATGTCGTGATAACTGCCGGAGGCACCGGCCAGGTGTGGATAGTGCCGCTCGCCCAGTTGCCCACCTTCGATGCGCAGTCGCCGGCCACCCTCGATCTCGGGGCGAATGCGGTCACGAGTGTGACCCCGGATGGCATGCTGTTCGGCTACTCCGCCGATACCCGCCAGGTCTACCGGGTGGATGCCGCGCACTCCGACATCGTGGCCGAGTCTGCGCGCGCGCGCTTCGGTGGTTCCCGGCGGGATGTCTCGGTGACCTCGGTCGGCGGCCACTGGGTGCTCTTCGACTCGGTGAGCCGCACTATCCTCACGGCGAACGGCACCGTCGATCTCTCCGGTCGGATCTCTTCGGGGGGCAATGCCGTGCTGCAGCAGGCATCCACTGCGGGCGACTCAGTGCTCATCGCCACGGCTACCGGGCTACTGAAGGTGCCCATGGGCGGCGGAAGCCCGGTGCAGCTTGTCACCGGCCGGGCGGGTGTCCCGGTAGCCCCGCATGTGATGGGCGAGTGCGAGTTCGCGGCGTGGTCGATCGGTTCGGCCTGGCGGCAGTGTGCCGGCGAGGCTGCGACGACCATGTCCCTCAACTCGATGCCAGCATCCGCTTCCGGGTTGACTTTCGTCTCGAACGTGGACCGACTCGTGCTGAGCGATCCCCGGGGTGGCGGTGTCTGGGCGGTGCAGCAGCGCGGCGAGCTTATCGACAACTGGGCTGATCTGATTACCGTGCGCCAAGACAAGCAACAGGTCGAGCAGAACAACGAAGACACACCACCCGACCTCAAGAAGGCCCAGGTGCCACCGGTCGCTGTTGACGACTCGTTCGGGGCGCGACCCGGTCGTACCAGCGTGCTCCCGGTTCTTCTGAACGACTACGATCCAAACGGTGATGTGCTGGTGATCACGGATGTGACGGCGATCGACCCGTCGATCGGTCGTATCGACATCCTCAATGAGGGCCAGCAATTGCAGGTGACCCTCACACCGTCGGCGAGCGGAAAAGTAGTGTTCGGCTACTCGATCAGCGACGGACGCGGAGGAAGTGCTGCCGCCACAGTGACGGTGACAGTGCGACTACCGTCGGAGAATTCTCCGCCGTTCCAGGTGCGGAAGTCCAATGCCTTGGTCTATTCGGGTGGACGGGTGACCCAAAACGTGCTCGGCGACTGGGTGGACCCCGATGGCGATCCGTTCTATCTCACCTCGGCTGTCACCGCGGCACCGGCCACGGTAAGTTACAAACCCGAGGGAACCGTTGTTTTCACCGCCGGTGGATCAATGACCGGCCTGCAATCGGTCGCCCTCGTCGTGTCGGATGGCAAGGCGAGCGGAACCGGGGGACTCTCCGTCACGGTCAAGGCGGTCGGATCGGTGAAGATCATCCCCGATCCCTACGCAAAGCTGACCTATGCGGGCCAGGAGATCACGCTCGCTCCGCTTGAGCATGTACGCGGCGGTTCAAGAACACTTCGACTCGCCAGTGTGCCCGCAAAGAGCGGCGTCACAATTACCCCGAGTCTCGAGGCAGGCACCTTCCGTTTCCTGAGCGACCAGGTTGGCACGCACTATATCGATTACGTCGTCAACGATGGAGATCAGACGGCCAATGGGGTAGTGCGCATCGATGTCGCCGCCCCACCGGACCCCAACACCAAGCCGATCACGATTCCGAAGAATATTTTCGTGCACTCCCTGAGTACGCAGACTGTCGATGTGGCGTCCACCGACCGTGACCCGGCTGGCGCAGTGCTGCTCGTGACCAGTGTCTACAACCTCGCCCCCACCTCTGGCGTGACGGCTCAGGTGATCGACCAGCGGTCGATTCGAGTCACACTCACCGCCCCACTCCAGTCGGGTCCCGTCACGTTCAACTACCGCATCACCAACGGGCTTGCCGAAGCTGAGGGCGTCGTCAATGTCGTGGAGATCCCGCGACCGAGTCGCCTTCAGCCGCCGATCGCCAACGATGACAGCGTGACGGTGCGCGTTGGTGATGCGATCGATATTCCGGTTCTCAACAACGACGTGCAACCGGACGGGGAAGAGCTCACGCTCAACCCGCTTCTCTCCACGCCGCTCGGAGGCAATTCTGGACTGCTGTTCGCATCGGGCACCGTCCTGCGCTACCTCGCACCACAGAAGACCGGTGATTTCACCGCCGTCTACGAGATCTCCGACCCCAATGGCCAGGTCGCGCAGGCGCAAGTGAAGATCTCGGTGCGCGAGGCGGTGGTTGCCACCAATAACCCGCCGGTGCCCCAACTCGTAACCGCGCGAGTGCTCGCGGGAGAGTCGGTGCGGATTCCGATCCCGCTTACCGGAATCGACCCCGATGGGGACTCCGTGCAGTTGCTTGGGCAGGCGACGAACCCCACCAAGGGTTCGGTCTCCGTGGTCGGAACCGACTATGTCGACTATCTAGCTGGCGACTACTCAGCGGGTACGGATTCCTTCACTTATACCGTTATCGACGCTCTCGGCGCGCGGGCAACGGGAATCGTGCGAGTGGGAATCAGCCCGAAGCTACAGGGAGCTCGGAATCCCATCGCGGTCTCCGACGAGGTGCGCACCAGGCCGGGCGGTACCGTCTCGGTGCAGCCGCTCCTCAACGACTCCAATCCGGATGGTGGCCCCCTCACCATCACGAAGGTCGAACCGAACACGAAAGACACGGTCGCCCGAATCGAGGGCGACATCGTGAAGGTGACTCCACCAAGTAAGCCCGGAACCTACGGCCTCGTCTACACGATCGAAAACGCCTTTGGTGGGGCGAGTTCCGCCTTCATCACCGTTGTCGTGAGCACGGATGCGCCGCGAGCCTTCCCGGTGGTGCACGACACCGTTCTCACCCTCTCCGATGTACTCGGACGCGAGTCGCTCGATGTGAACGTGCTGAAGAACGTCTTTTTCGCCGATGCCAACGTCTCGACACTCACGGTATCGGTGCTGCCCGGGTATTCAAGCGAAACCCGGGTGACCGCGAACAAACGAATCCACGTCACGGTGCAGAACAAGAGTCAAATCATCCCCTTCGCCGTCGCGCATCCGGATGACGCGAGCGTTGTCTCCTACGCTTTCGTCTGGGTTCCGGGGCTCAACGACGCCCTTCCGCAGCTCAACCGCAAGGCGATCCCGCTCACGGTGGTGAGTGAATCGACCCTGACGATCGATCTCAACGCTTACGTGCTCGCGGTGGGGGACAAGCAGGTGCGTGTCACCGACTCGACCAGCGTGCAGGCAACTCACGCCGACGGCTCCGGCCTGGTACTCAACGACCACACCCTGCGGTTCACCTCGGCCGATAAGTACTTCGGGCCCGCGTCGATCTCGTTCGAAGTGACCGACGGTACCTCCGCGACCGATCCGAATGGCCGCAAGGCCACGCTTGTGCTGCCTATCAAGGTGACGCCACGCCAGAACCAGCCGCCGGCCTTCATCGGCGGCGTCATCGACTTCGAGCCCGGGATGTCAAAAGAACTCGATCTGCTCAAGCTCACAAACTATCCATATCCGAATGACCTTGCCCAGCTCTCCTACTCCGTACTCAGCCCATTGCCCCAGGGTTTCACCTATACGAAAACCGGGCAGAAGCTCGTGCTTCGCGCCGACGAGGGGGCGGTAAAGGGGGCATCTACCGCTATCCTGGTCGGAGTCTCTGACAACACGGGCACCGGCCAGCAGGGCCAAATCGAACTGAACATCGTGGCGTCGAGCCGCCCACTCGCAGTTCCGGCGCCGGATTCCATTCTTGCGCCGCGCGGCCAGACCACGACCGTGGATGTACTCGCCAACGACGAGGCCACCAATCCGTTCCCGGGCAAACCACTCAGAGTGCTCGCCATCCGTGGGCTTGACGGCAATTCTGTGCCGAGTGGGCTCACCATCACACCGAGCGCGGACAACCAACGAGTGACGGTCACCGCGTCGTCTTCCGCCCAGCCGGTGGACACCACGCTGCAATACGAAGTCGCCGACGCGACGGGAGATCCCAACCGTTACGTCTGGGGGTCCATCACGGTCTCGGTGCAGGATAAACCGGACCCGGTGACGTCTCTCAATGTGTCTTCGTTCGGCGATCGCGTTCTGACATTGCGCTGGAGCCCGGGACTGTCGAACAACTCCCCGATCAGCCGCTTCGACGTGATCATGACTTCCGCCGGAGGAGCGGTGCTGTCGACGACCGCCTGTGCGGTGGCCGTATGTGACATCACCACTGCCGGCAACGGCCCCGTCAACGGAGTTCGGCTCGCGGTCAAGGCGATCAACGGGATCGGATCCTCGGATGCAGCCGACCTTGGCAGCACGGTCTGGTCGGACATCATTCCACCGGCCGCTACCGGACTCATCGCGGCTCCGCTCGACGGCGGCCTCCGAATCAGCTGGAACGCGGTGATCACGCCGTCCGGCGGCAGCGCCGTGAACAACTATCGCCTTGGCGTCGGCGGCACCACGACGGACGTAGCTCCCTCAGCCTGCAGTGGAGGAACGTGTTCGACGGATGTCGTCGGCCTGACCAACGGCCAGAACGTGTCTGTCTCCCTTAGCGCACGCAACTCGGCGCTCGCGGCGTTGGCGACCTGGAACTCGGCAAGCACAAGTGGCACTCCGGCCGGTCTCCCGTTATCGGTCTCGTCACCAACGGCGACCGCGACCGACAGCTCGATCGCGGTGGCGTGGGCTGGCGCGTTCACCGACAACGGTCGGCAGATCACCGGCTATCGTGCGATCGCCTTTACCGGGACGAGCCCGACCTGTGCCGCGCCCAACCCGTCCGGATCAAGCTCGCAGTCCGTCGGTATCTCGACGACGACCACCTTCGTCGGGCTCTCTACCGAATCGAGCTATTCCCTCGTCGTGTTCGCGGAGAACAGCATCGGGTGCACCTCGAGCCCTGTCGTATCCACCCATACAAGTCCGGGGGTAATTACCAAGGCATCCTTCACCGGCCCGAACAAGAACGGGAACGCCTACGATTTCACGCTGGACGGAGCCTCGATCGGGTCGCCGCTGTCGAGCGACTACAGCTTTTTCTACCGGCTTCGGGGCACCGGCGTTGATAGCTCTCAGTCGGTCAGCGCTGTGCCGTTCGGGAGCTTCCTCACGGCGAACGGCACCCAATACGGCCACGATGTGTCGGTCGAACTGCGTGCCTGCCGCTCCTATCCTGGAACCGGCGCCATCTGCCAGTCGAGCTGGTCTGCCGCGTTCCCCCTCGGGACACCCGTAGACCCTCAGATCGGACCGGTCACCTTCACGCCGCTGAATGACCCAGCCAATCCGACTAATCCGAGTGGCACGTTCACGTGGCCGCGCTGGACCTCGGCGACCTACCCCAGCGTGCAGTACTCCTGCGGAAACGGGGTGGGAGAGACGCCTCTCCCCGCGGATACCAGCCAGGGCGGTACGTGCATCGCGGTTGTGACGCTCGGGCAGGAGCCGCTGCTCACCATCATCGTCAGTGCGGGAGGCAGTGCCTACACAATCCGGTACGACATCAACGGTAATGTCCGATAACGTGCGGAGATCCCCGCTGAACCGAGAGGCACCCGCATGACCATGACACCCGAGCAAGCCACCTGGTTTTCCGATATCTTCAATCGCCTTGTGGCGAATGTCGACCAGGTACTTCTCGGAAAGACCTTCGTCATCAAGCTGTCATTCACGGCACTCCTGAGTGAGGGGCACCTGCTCCTTGAGGATTTCCCCGGAACGGGCAAGACGTCTCTCGCGCGCGCCATGGCGCAAAGCGTGAAAGGTTCGACGAGCCGCATTCAGTTCACCCCTGATTTGCTTCCTGGGGACATCACCGGCGTGAGCATCTACGACCAGGGGGCTGGGGCATTCGAGTTCCACCGCGGCCCGATCTTCGCCAACATCGTGCTCGCGGACGAGATCAACCGAGCGAGCCCCAAGACCCAGGCCGCACTGCTCGAGGTGATGGAGGAGGGTCGGGTCACCGTCGACGGCATCTCCCACGATGTGGGCGCGCCATTCATGGTGATCGCCACGCAGAACCCGATCGAGCAGGCCGGAACCTATCGGCTGCCGGAAGCACAGCTCGACCGCTTTATTATGAAGGCCTCCATTGGCTATCCCGACCACGCTTCGACCGTACGAATCCTCGAAGGATCCGGCGTGAAGGCCCACGACACCATACTGCCGCCGATAGCCACCGACGAGGTGATCGTAGAAATGGGCGCTCTCGCTCGAACAGTGCACGTGGACGCCACAATCAATGATTACGTCTCGCGTCTCGTCGAGGCGACGCGCTCGGCGACCGAAGTGCGCCTCGGCGCGAGCGTGCGCGGGGCCCTCGCCCTGATCCGCACATCCAAGACGCTTGCGGCCGCGAACGGCCGGCACTATGTGATTCCGGATGACGTGAAGGCTCTCGCCGAGCCGGTGCTCGCCCACCGGCTCGTGCTCGATCCCGAGGCGGAATTCGACGGGGTCACCGCGTCGAGCATCGTGAGCCAGCTGCTTATCGAGACGCCGCCCCCGAGCGACAGGCAAGCGGTGTGAGCAACAGGGGGGAGTCGGCGCGCCAAATGTCGAGCGCACGAGCGAAACGGGGGCAATCGGGCCATCAATCGAGGGCGTCGATGTCTTCCGCGCATTTCGATTCGGCGCACAGCACCGCAACCGTCGGCCTCACCAACGCTCGTACTCGTATTGTCGGCGATCGCACCGGCTTTCTCGCCGATGCGATTATCACTCTGGTGCGATTCTTCCGTGCGATCGCCGGTGCCTTCGCGGCCTGGTTTGGACGCGTCTCTGCCGTTGTCACGCCGCTGGGATGGTCGCTGCTGTTCGTGGTACCCGCTGCCTTCGTTTTCGGATACGGACTCGGCTGGGTGGAACTCGTGGCCGTGGCCTTTGCCGGCACTGTGCTCATCATCGTCGCGGCGATCTGCCTGGTCGGTCGCAATGCATTCACGATAGAGCTCTCCGTTCCGCACAGCCGGGTCGTGGTCGGCGAACGCGCCACGGGACTCATCATGGTGACCAACCCGACCCGCCACCGACTTATCAGCGTCAAGGTCGAGGTTCCGGTCGGCCGCGGCCTCGCCGAGATCGCCATGCCGGGGCTTGCTCGCGGTGGCTCCTTCCGCCACGAATTCGTTGTGCCGACGACCCATCGTGGGGTGCTCTCGATCGGTCCCGTGCGCACGGTACGCGCCGACCCGGTGGGGCTGGTACGCCGGGAACTGGTCTGGACCGACGCCAGGGAACTGTTCGTTCATCCGCGCACCATCGGCATCCCCTCTACCAGTACCGGTTTCGTGCGTGATCTCGAGGGCAATCCGACGAAAGACCTGTCGAATAGTGACGTGTCGTTCCACGCGCTGCGCGAGTACGTGCCCGGTGACGAGCGCCGCTACATCCACTGGAAGAGCACGGCGAAGACCGGCAGGTACATGGTGCGCCAGTTTGAAGAGACCCGTCGAAGTCACCTCGTCATCGCCCTGAGCCTCGCGACGCCGAACTATGCCACCGAGGAAGAGTTCGAGATGGCAGTGAGCGTTGCCGGGTCGCTCGGAGTGCGCGCGATTCGGGATGCGCGCAACGTGGCCGTCGTCGTGAGCGAGAAGACCCCCGAATTCGCCAAGCGCAAGGTGCTTGCCGTGCGGCATCTCAACACCCTCACCCGAACCCGCCTGCTTGATGACCTCGCTGTCGTCGAACTCACCGAATCGGCGCTCGGCATTATGGATGTCGCGCGCGTTGCGGCCGACGAGGTAGCCGGGATCTCCGTGGCCTTCCTCATCTGTGGATCTCTCGCGACCCCCACCGAACTGCGCGCAGCCTCGACCAAGTTCCCGCCGGGGGTTGAGGTGGTCGCGATCGTGTGCGACCCCGAGAAGATCCCGGGTCTTCGACGGGTCGCCGGACTCAGTGTGCTGACCATCGGCTATCTCGAAGACCTGCAGAAGTCCCTGGCGAGAGCAGCGGCAGCGTGAGCACCGGTTCCGACAGCATCCGCCGGATCGACAGCAAGCGCCGGTCCAAGGTCGAAAAACGCCGCACGGGCAGACGTCGACGAGTCGGTCGCGTGCGTCTCGCGGTCGGATTCTCGACGATGACAACTCTCATGCTCTGGCTGACCACTTTTATTGCGGCAGCAGCGCTCTGGCCGATCTACCAATCGATTCAACTTGTCGTGCTCGTGGGAGTGAGCGTGCTCGTCGGGTCTGCGATCGCCTTCTCCGGGGCGCTGTACCGCTGGTCGACGCTCACGCTCACAGTGGTGACGGTCGGCGTTTACCTGCTCATCGGGGTGCCTCTCGCCGTCCCCGATCGTGCGCTGTACGGAATTATTCCTACGGTTCAGGGCGAGGTCGATCTCTTGCGAGCCACTGCCCTTAGCTGGAAACAGTTGCTCACCATCACGCTCCCGGTCGGTTCGTATCAGTCGCTCCTCGTGCCCGCGTTCATCCTCGTGTTGAGCGCTACCGTGGTCGGTCTCTCGGTGGGACTTCGCGCGCGGTGGGGGGAACTCGGTGTTCTCGCGCCTATCGCCCTCTTCATCACGGCGATCGTATTCGGCTCCACCACGGCGACATGGCCATTAGAGCTTTCGCTCGGGCTGCTCGCGACGTCGCTCGGGTGGCTGGTCTGGCGCCGGTGGTTCCGGCGTCGGGCGTCCATCCGACTTCTCGCCGCGGAGGCACTTGATAGCGAAGGACGGCCGCTCGAGACAGTGGGCGACAACAACTTTGCAGGGTTTCGCACCTTCATGGGCGCGGGCGTGATCGTCGTGCTGGCTGCCGGGACGGCTGTCGCTGCGACAATCTACCTGCCGCCGACGGTGCAGCGCAGTGTGCTACGCACGACCGTCGAGCAGCCCTTCGATCCGCGTGTCTTTGCGAGCCCGCTCAGCGGCTTCCGGCACTATGAGCAAACGATGGAGGCGAACTCGGCCATGCTCACGGTGACGGGCCTGCCGATCGGCGGTCGCATCCGCATCGCCACTCTCGACACCTACGACGGAATCGTCTACTCGGTTGGCTCTTCGCAGGTCTCGAGCGAGTCCGGATCGTTCACGCGCGTTCCCTCGCGTTTCGACCAGTCGGGCACCGCAGGTTCGCCGGTGACGATGCGGATTACGGTCGACGGCTACTCCGGTATCTGGCTGCCGACAGTCGGCAAGTTCGAGAGCGTTTCCTTCTCCGGAGCGGATGCCTCGGAGCTTCGAGACTCGTTCTTTTACAACAACACCAGTGGCACGGCGGCGGTGGTGAGGTCGCTGAAGTCGGGAGACAGTTTCTCGCTGTCGGCGGTCGATCCGCGACAGCCCTCGGCCGACCAGGTCGCGGTGTTGCGGCCAGGCACTTCCGAGGTCCCGCGCACCGCCGAGCTTCCCGACCAGCTGTCTACTACCCTCGACGAATGGACGCGGGGGCAGTCGACGGCCGGGGCGCGGCTGGCGGCGATGGTCTCGGCGATGAAACAGACCGGCTACATCAGCCATGGAGTGGATCCGGAGAAGCCAGCGAGCCGGTCCGGCCATGCCGCCGACCGCATTACCCAACTCCTCACCGACCAGCGCATGATCGGTGACCAGGAGCAGTACGCCGTGACTGCCGCTCTGATGGCTCGTCAGCTGGGCTTCCCTGCCCGCGTCGTCTTCGGATTCGTGCCAGAGGTGAACACCCAGGGCCCAACGGAGGTGCTCGGTAAAGACGTCTCCGCGTGGATCGAGGTTGACACGGCGCAGTACGGCTGGGTCACGATCGATCCGACACCGCCGGTGCGAGACATCCCCGAGGAGCTTCCGAAGGATCCAACCACGATTGCACGGCCGCAGTCCCCGGTGCAGCCTCCCATCGAAGATCCCACACGGCCCGGCATTCAGCTTCCACCAGACAGCACCCAGGACCCGCCGGCCACCGAGAATCTGCTGCTGCTCGTGCTTCTCGCCGTGCTCCAGGTTCTGGGGTGGGTCCTACTCGGTGTGGTGGTCGTACTCGCGCCATTCCTGGTGATCGTTGCGGCCAAGGTGCGACGACGAATGCTGAGGCGCCGCGCACCGACGGCCATCGAGCGGATCAGCGGCGGCTGGCAAGAGTTCGAAGACGCGGTGGTTGACCACGGATTCGACTCGCCGGTGTCCCTCACGCGCACCGAGGTCGCGGCGACCGTTGGCGGCCTGCAGTCGCTCGTTCTCGCCGCTGTCGCCGATCGAGCGGTCTTCTCGCCAGAGGAGCCACGGGATCACGAGGCCGATCAGGTCTGGCGCGCGGTCACCGACCTCCGCGAGTCGATGAACGATGGCCGTACCCGCTGGCAGCGCGTCCGGTCGGCGATCTCGCTGCGATCACTCGGTGGATATAGTGTCAAGAGACTCTTCAGACGATAGTCGGATGGGTGCAATGGGGGAGGATCCGCGAGAAATGGCGTGCACATACTGCGAGACCGTACTGCCTCCCGGCGCGCTTTTCTGCGGGGAATGCGGTCGGGCAGTCACCGGCTCGCCAGTCATTTCTCTCGGGCTGTCGTCTGCGCCTCCTCCGTCGATCGAGAATCGACAGGCGTTCGGCTCCGGACAGTCTCCGCTTCGGCCGACGGTGCCGCATCCGGTTCCCCCGCTCGTCATCCCGCGGTCTGATGGTGCCGCGACTGTCGTCTGTGAGCAGTGTGGGTTTCCCATGTCAGAGGATGATATTTTCTGCGGAGAGTGCGGCTTCGTCTCCCGCGCCGCAAGCGAGGACTTCGGCCGTTCCCGTGACACCGCCATCATTCAGTTGTCTCCTCCGCGTGCGCCGACAGCGCGACCGCAGCCGGCACCACTCGTGGATCGGCTGCCAGATTTCCCCGCTGCGGAGCAATCGGATGCTCCCTCGGTCATCAAGGCGCCCCCGGTGTCGCCGGGCGCTCCGCCGGTTCTCCCCACCGATCTTGTGCCGCCGCTGCCTTCGCCGGCCGGGTCGACCCCGCAATCCAGCGCGACCCCACAATCCAGCGCGATTACGGCCCTGCCGTTCGACTATTCCGTCGATCTCGAGGCCACCCGCATTTCGCGCCCCGGCCGCGCGGGCGAACGATTCGTTCTGCAATTCAGCACCGGAGAGAGCTTCACCGTCTATGGCAGCGGGCTCATCGGGCGAAATCCGCGATCCGAGCCCGGTGAAAACTTCGATCAGCTCGTTCGAGTGCTCGATCCGAGCCGATCGGTCTCCAAGGTGCACCTCCAATTCGGCCAGGAAGCCGGTCGATTCTGGATAATGGATCGTTTTTCCGGCAACGGCACGATTGCGCGCGAACCCGAGTCCGAACCGGTGCGATGCCAGCCTGAGAAGCGTTTTCGTATCGGCCGCGGTACCCGCGTCGACATTGGAGAGCAGTTCTTTATTGTGAGTTGAGTCACTCTTCTCGTCAAACACTGGCTTCTCCTCGAACACTGGCTTCTCCTTGAACACTGGGGCGAGCGACCGCCTGTCCCGAGATTGTGCGGGCTGGAAGGATGAACGCCTTCCGGACTGGTTTGCTTGCGCGATGCCAGACTCATCCGCCCGAGCTACGTTCCCATTCCCGCCCCCGTCCGCGCGAACACCGCCCGCCGAGGCTCCGTCGGCGCGCCCGCACTCGATAGCAATTCCGCGAGTACCCGAGGTCGGCCGTCCTCACAGCTTTCCGGTCATCGCGGTTGTCGCACCGGTGGTCGGGTCGATGCTGATCTGGGCGCTCACCCGATCGCCATTCGCACTCGTCTTCGCACTTCTCGGACCGCTCGTCGCTATCGCCAGCGTGGCAGATGCCCGCATCCAGTCCCGGCGAATGGCACGACGAGAGTCTGCCCGATTTGACCGTGATATCGCGGCGACACGAGTCGCAATCGCACGATTCCATTCGGGAGAGCGCGAGAGCCTTCTTCGCGCCGCGCCGGGAGCTGTCGGTCTCACCGCGCGGTCGATCCACGATCCCGAGCGGTGGCGTATTTCCGCAGCGATGGGCGTACCGGTGCGCCTGGGGATCGGTCGCGCGCCGAGCGCAGCGCAGCTTGATGGTCGCTCGACCGCTCAGGGAGAAACGGATGACCTGATTCGCCACGAGTTGGAGCGGCTGCTCGATACTGCCTCGATGATCGATGGTGTGCCGATAGTGATGGACGCTCGGCTCGGCCTCGGACTCTGTGGACCTGGCGCTCTCGCGGAGGCCGTTGCCCGCGGCATTCTGATGCAGCTCGGCGACCGTTTGCCACCGAAAACGACGACCTTCCTCCCTGGTGGAGCGGTAGCGCATCGCTGGGTGGCGGACCTGCCGCACCGATCCGTGGAGTCATCGCCCGGATACTGGAGCACTGCGGTGAATTGGACGTCCGACGGAGAGACCGGAGTCGTCGCTGTAGCTGCGCGCCTCGAAGACCTGCCGGTCGAATGCCGGGTGGTCGTAGAGGTGGGCGCCGGTCGCACCGCACGGATTATCCGCTGTCCGGAGGGAACCTGGCTCGTTCCGCTCCCGCTGGTGGTCGTGACCGAGTTTGTCTCCGCCGAGCAGTCACGGGAACTCGGGCGGTTTCTCGGGGAATCGGCCAGAATCCTCGGGCATGAGTCCACTGATTACGACGAAAATGGAGACCACGATTTTCGCTCTCTTCCCGTGCCAGCTGCAGCGTCAGCGACCAAGGGGTCGCTCGCCTGCGTTTTTGCTCGGTCGAATGACGACGGTGAAGGAGTGATGGTCGACCTCGTCGCACACGGACCCCATGCCGTCGTCGGAGGCACGACGGGCAGCGGCAAAAGCGAGCTGCTCGTGAGCTGGGTGCTCGCGATGGCGCGCACACACCCTCCGACGGCGGTGAATTTCCTACTCGTGGACTTCAAGGGCGGTGCCTCATTCGCCCCCATCCGAGCCCTTCCGCATGTGGTCGGGATCGTGACCGACCTCGACGAACGAACCGCTCACCGAGCGATGCTCAGCGTGCGTGCCGAGCTTCGTTTTCGGGAGAGGCTGCTCGCCGTGACCGGTGCCCGGTCAATCGATGAGCCCGGTGTCGACCTCCCACGCCTCGTCATCGTCGTGGACGAGTTCGCCGCAATGGCTGCGGATTACCCCCAGCTGCACGAACTGTTCGCCGACCTTGCGGCACGCGGTCGATCGCTCGGACTCCACCTCGTGCTGTGCACGCAACGACCCGCCGGGGCGATCCGGGACGCGGTGCTCGCCAATGCCACTCTTCGGCTGTCGCTGCGGGTCAACAATCGTGCCGACAGTGTCGCGGTGCTCGGCACTCCGCAGGCAGCCGAACTTTCCGGTGATAACCCCGGCCGGGCCTGGATCTCGATCGGCGGTGATTCGGCGCGACTGGTGCGGGTGGCGCGCGCAACCGATGATGACGTGCGTCTCGTGATTGACCGGTACCCGCTCGCGGCGCGAGAAATTCGCCGCCCCTGGTGCGATGAGCTTGCGCCGGTTGTGCTGCTCTCAACGCTTGACACAACGGGCACCGGTATTCCCTTTGGCCGTGTCGACCTGCCGGAGGAACAGCGCCAGGAGACGGCCCGCTACGAACCATCTCAGCGCGGCAGCCTTCTCGTTATCGGAGCCCAGGGATCGGGCAAGAGTGAGTTGTTCGCTACCCTGGCTGCGGCATCCGATGTTGACAGGCTTCCCATGGCACCCGACGAAGCCTGGGACGCAGTCGAGATCGCGCTCGGCAAAGTGCGGGCGGGAATCGTCGGCCCACGATTGTTGCTCGCGGACGACCTGGACGCTCTTATCGGGCGCTTTGGCGAGGAATACAAGCCGACCTTCGTCGATCGTCTGGTGGAACTTGCCCGCGACGGCTCGGTGGTGGGATTGCAGCTCGGACTGTCGGTTCGGCGAATTTCGCCCGCTCTGCACACTCTCGCCGCACTGTGTGATGAGCGCATCATCCTGCGGCTCGGTTCGCGCCAGGACCATCTCATGGCGGGCGGCAGCGCAACGGGATTCAGCACGGATGCTCCGCCCGGCGCGGGCGAGTGGAGAGGATCCCGAATTCAGGTCGCCCTGCGATCGCCTGCCCAACCGGACTCCATGGTCTCGGCGTCGCCCGCGGTCACTCCCTTCGATCTTGCGGCCTACGATTCGGTCATCGTCGTGACCACCCGGGTAGCCGAGTTCACGCGACGCCTCCGTGCGCCGGTGGCGCCGGTCTCTGAGGTGCGCCATCTCCCTGCGCCGGGGGCATCCGTTTCCTCAGCTAACGCCGGTGTGCTCGAAGTCGTGGATGCCCACGCGCCGGATGTGGTGGTGGGCGACCCTGACGGCTGGCAGGCCAGCTGGGCGATGCTCGGTGCCCTTCGTTCCCGTGCACTCATCGTGTTCGATCGGTGCAGCGTCGCCGAGTTCCGCGCGATCAGCGGCCGAAGAACGCTTCCGCCCCCGATCCGGGCCGGAGCGGACCAGTGCTGGGCACTCGAGCCAGATGGTTCCGTCAGGCGGATGCTGGCACCGTCCGCCTGACGCTCGACTCGCCGCAGAGCGTGCCTAGGCCAGCACGCTCGCGAGTGTGCGGAAGCCGATGCCGTGGGCAGCGGCGACCGGCTCGCTGATCACCTCACCGGCGTGGGTATTGAGACCGAGCGCGAGCGACGGGTCAGCGCGAAGCGCGCCGACCCAGCCGTTGTTGGCTATAGCGCGCACGTAGGGCAGAGTCGCGTTTGTGAGGGCATAGGTTGAGGTGTTCGGCACGGCGCCTGGCATGTTGCCGACGCAGTAGAACAGCGAGCCGTGCACGGTGAAGGTGGGATCAGCGTGGGTGGTTGCGTGCGAATCGGCGAAGCATCCGCCCTGGTCCACCGCGATGTCCACGAGCACGCTGCCCGGCTTCATGCGCGATACGAGTTCATTGCTCACCAGCTTCGGGGCCTTCGCGCCCGGCACGAGCACAGACCCGATGACCATGTCGGCGGTGACGCAGGCTCGGTCGATCTCGAACGAGTTTGATGCGATTGTCTTGACTCGGCCGGCATACAGGGCGTCGAGCTCGCGAAGACGCTGGAGGTTGGTGTCGAGGACGGTCACCTCGGCTCCGAGGCCGACGGCGACAGACAGTGCATTGGTGCCCGCGACACCGCCACCGAGGACGACGATCTTGGCTGGGTGCGTGCCGGGAACTCCCGGAACGAGCAGGCCGGGGCCACCGTTGGGCTTGAGCATCGCATTCGCGCCGACAATGGGAGCGAGCCGACCGGCAACTTCGCTCATCGGCGCGAGAAGGGGGAGCGCGCGCGAGGGTAACTGCACGGTCTCGTAGGCGATACCGGTGACGCCGCTCGAGAGAAGTTCGTCGGTGAGGCGTCGTTCAGCGGCGAGGTGCAGATAGGTGAAAAGGAGCAGGTCGTCACGGAAGTAGCGATACTCGGCTTCCACCGGCTCCTTTACCTTGAGGAGGAGGTCCGCTGCAGCCCAGGTGGATGTCGCATCCGGGCTGATTGTCGCGCCAGCTTCGACGTACGCGTCGTCCGTGATGGACGATCCAAGACCGGCTCCGCTCTGCACGAGCACCTCATGGCCATTGGCAACGAGTTCATGCACGCCCGCTGGCGTTATCGCCACCCGGAACTCGTTGTTCTTGATCTCGGACGGAACGGCGACTCTCATGACACTCCTGGGTGACTATCGGTGCGACGGTGCCACAACTCTGTGGCGAGCGCGCCCTCGAATCGACGGTGCGCGCTTCCCCAGCGTAGCGGCGTGTGACGCGTGATTCCGCATCGAAATCATGCGTCAAGGAACTGATTTCGTGAAGATTGTGTTTCAAGATGGTTGATTTGCCCCTTTTTGGGTGCACTCGGGTGGTGTCCTGTGCAAGTATCAACCAACGGGTTCGCCGATGTCCCCGATAGCTCAAGTCGTGAAGGAGTCGTATCTCAATGACCCGCTCAATTCCCACGGATCCGATGGTCCAACGCTTGATTCGCGAGGCGCGCAGCGCCTCACTCACCCGTCGCAATGTGCTCACTGGCGCGGGGATCGGGGCTGCCGCGCTCTCGCTTGCGGCCTGTTCCACCGGAGGGGCGGCACCGGGGCCCACCGCGGCGGCCGATAAGTCGAGTACCGATAAGAACATCAAGTGGGACAACTGGGCGCAGTATCTTGACGAGGACAAGGACGGCAAGACGCACCCCACCCTCGACGCATTCGAGAAGAAGTCGGGCATTTCTGTCAAGTACGACGTCGCTGTCGACGACAACAACACCTACTACGGCAAGGTCAAGGACCAGCTCGCGCTCGGCCAAAACATCGGTGCGGACCTGGTCTGCCTCACTGACTGGATGGTCAGTCGCCTCATCAAGTTGGGCTATGTGCAAAATTTCGACCTCTCGAAGATCCCGAATGCCAAGAACCTGACGCCCTCCCTTCAAAAGGTCGATTTCGACCCGGGTCGCAAGAAGTCCCTTCCCTGGCAGGGTGGTTTCACCGGTATCTGCTGGAACAAGGACAAGGTGCCCGGCGGGCTCAAATCAGTGGATGACCTCTGGGACAAGTCCCTCAAGGGCCGCGTGGGAGTGCTGTCGGAGATGCGCGACACCACCGGGCTGATCATGATGCAGGCCGGGGTCGACGTCTCGGGCAAATGGGCAGATGCCAAGTTTGATAATGCGGTCGACGTATTCCGCAAGCAGGTCAACGACGGCCAAATCCGCAATATCAAGGGCAATGCCTACTTGGAGGATCTGAAGAGCGAAGATACGCTCGCCGCGATCTGCTGGTCGGGCGACATCACCACTCTCAACGGGGAGGCCGGCGATAAGTGGCAGTTCGCCATCCCCGAAGCGGGAGGCCTGCTCTGGAACGACAACTTCGTGATCCCCATTGGCTCACCGAAGAAGTCTGCCTCCGAGGAACTCATCAACTACTATTACCAGCCGGAGGTCGCTGCAGAAGTCGCGGCCTGGGTCAACTACATCACCCCGGTGGTCGGGGCTAAGGAAGCGATGCAGGCCATCGATCCGACAGTCGCCGACAACCAGCTGATCTTCCCCGATGAGAAGACACTGTCGAGTGTGAAAGTTTTCCGCACTCTTTCCAGCGCGGAGGAAAGCAAATTCGGCGCCGCTTTCCAGGCCGTACTGTTGGGATCTTGATGGCGTCGGGAGCGTTCGCCGAGTCCGGCGCCGACCTCGAGTTGGTGGGCATCCAGAAGCGGTTTCCCGGTTTTACCGCGATCGAAGAGATGGACCTGGTGATTCCCGCCGGCTCGTTCTTCGCCCTGCTCGGGCCATCCGGGTGTGGCAAGACCACCACTCTGCGTCTCGTCGCTGGGCTCGAAGAGGCCACCGCCGGTCGCATCCTCATTGGGGGTAAGGACGTCACGGACACCAAGTCGTTCCAGCGTCCGGTGAACACCGTGTTTCAGAGTTATGCGCTCTTTCCGCACATGTCGATCATCGATAACGTGTCATTCGGCCTCCGTCGCCGCAAAATCGCGGATGCTTCGACCAAGGCCCATGAGGCGCTGCGGCTGGTCGAGCTCGACCACCTCGCTACTCGTCGTCCCTCACAACTCTCCGGTGGCCAGCAGCAACGGGTGGCTCTTGCGCGTGCGATCGTCAACCGCCCGGCCCTCCTGCTGCTCGATGAGCCGCTCGGCGCGCTCGACCTCAAGCTCCGCCGCCAGATGCAGCTCGAGCTCAAGTCGATCCAGGAGGAGGTCGGCCTCACCTTCCTGCACGTGACCCATGACCAGGAAGAGGCCATGACCATGGCCGATACCGTCGCGGTGATGAATAAGGGTCGGATTGAACAGCTCGGGTCACCCGGGGTGCTCTACGAGCTTCCCCGCACGGCCTTCGTGGCCAACTTCCTCGGCCAGTCGAACCTCTTCACCGGGCCGGTGGCTGGCACTACCGCCGAAAGTATCTCCGTCGATATCGAAGGCTGCAAGATCGTCGTACCCAAATCCCGCGCGCAGCGTCACTCCGGTCAGGTGACCGTCGGAGTTCGGCCGGAGAAGCTCACTCTCCACCTGTCCGAGCCGGACTTCACCGCCGGTACCAACATCCTCGGGCCGGGGCGGGTCATCGACGTCTCCTTCAGCGGTGTGAGCACCCAGTACATCATCGCGATTCCCGGGCTCGGATCCGTCGTTGTATTCGTGCAAAACACCGGGGCGGGCCCGTTGGTCACCGAGGGCGCGGAGGCGTGGGTCTCCTGGAACGTCGAGCACGGGTTCGGCCTCGAAGACGAAGCTCCTGCCGAACCGCGTTTCGACGCGGACACGGACACCGCGTCGATCGCCGTGCAGAAAAAGCGGTCGCTCCTGTCGGAGCTCAGGGGAGCGTAGGCCCATGGCATTCTCTGCATTCGCCACGGGAACGGCCCAGGAACAGGCCCCGAGGCGCAAAAGCCGCATCGCCCTGTTGCTGTTGCTTCCGGGCATCCTCTATCTCGTGTTGTTCTTTCTCGTTCCGCTCGTATCGCTGGTGATCACGTCGTTGCAGTCGCCGTCGGCTCTCGGCGACATTGGCCAGTACCAGACGGGCTTCGAATGGCAGAATTACGTCACCTCGATCACGCAGTACGGCGACCAGATTCTGCGGTCGTTCTCCTACGCGGTACTCGCGACCGTGTTCGCGCTGATCTTCAGCTACCCGCTTGCCTACTTCATCGGGGTGAAGGCCCGCCCCTGGCCACTCCTGCAGAACCTGATGCTCGTACTCGTGATCGCGCCGTTCTTTATCAGCTTCCTGTTGCGCACCCTGGCGTGGAAGTCGCTGCTCTCGGACGAATCGGGCTTCGTCACGGGCCTCAAGGCGCTCTCATTGCTGGCTCCGGATGCTCACGTCACCGGCACCCCGGTAGCCGTCGTCTTCGGGCTCACCTACAACTTCATTCCGTTCATGACGCTTCCGCTGTATGCCGCACTCGAGCGGCTCGACACCCGGTACCTCGAGGCGGGAAGTGACCTGTACGCTCATCCGTTCACTGTCTTCCGGACCGTGACGATCCCGCTCTCGATGCCAGGAATCGTCTCGGGGGTGCTGCTCACCTTCATTCCCGCGGCCGGCGACTACGTGAATGCCAGTCGAGAGTTTCTCGGCGGCACCGGTACGTCAATGATTGGAAACGTGATCGAAAGCAACTTCCTGGTGCTGCTCAATTACCCTGCCGCAGCGTCGTTGTCGATCATTCTCATGGTCGTGATCCTCGCGATCGTCACCGTGTATGTGCGCCGGAGTGGAACGGAGGATCTTCTGTGACCGTGCAGGAAGGGCTCGCCATCGCTTCGGCGGTTGACACGCCAAAGAAATCACGCGGACCTCGAATGCGCTTCAGTCTCGGCAGCTGGCTGCTGCCGGTCTACACGGCGCTCGCGCTCGTGTTCCTGCTCATCCCGATCGCCTACACGTTCATTTTCTCCTTCAACGATTCGATCAAGTCCAACATCTCGTGGCGCGGGTTCACCCTCAACAACTGGATTAACGTCTGCAACGCGCAGGACGTGTGTTCCGCCTTCGGCAACAGCATTCTGATCGGCATCACTGCCACGGTGATCGCTACCACCCTCGGTACGATGATCGCTATCGCGCTCGTGCGTTACCGATTCCGATTCCGGTCGGCCATCAGCCTTCTGCTGTTTCTCCCGATGGCGACTCCAGAGGTGGTGCTGGGAGCCGGTCTCGCCGCCGAGTTCCTCGGCGCGGGTGTTGAGAAGGGCCTGGTGACCATCATCATCGCCCACACGATGTTCTGCATCAGCTTCGTGGTGGTCACGGTGAAGGCGCGCGTCTCAAGTCTCGATCCTGCCCTCGAAGAGGCTGGGCGTGACCTGTACGGTTCGCCTGCCCAGGTCTTCTGGCGAATCACCTTCCCGTTGCTGCTCCCGGGCATCATCGCGGCGGCGCTGCTGTCGTTCGCCCTGAGTTTCGACGATTTCATCATCACCAACTTCAACTCCGGATCGGCCACCACGTTCCCCAAATTCGTGTACATCGCGGCCTCCCGCGGGATTCCGGCCGAAGCGAATGTGATCGCATCGGCTGTGTTCCTGATCGCGATCGTGCTCGTTGTGTCCCAACAGATCAGTGCCGCGGCACGTCGAAAGCGCCTCGAGAGGGTTGGCTAATGCTCTATCACGACCGAGTTCGTCTTGCCGGGCTCTGGCAGAGTGAGATCGATCTGTTCCGCGCCGCACGCCCGCGCTCGGCGGAGCTGTTTGACCAGGCGACTCCGCATCTGCCCGACGGCGTTCCGATGCTCTGGATGGCCAAATGGCCTGGCCCCTGGCCGGTCTATGTCGAGTCCGCCGGCGGTTCACACTTCGTCGATGTCGACGGTATCGACCACGTGGACCTCTGCCTCGGCGACACCGGTGCGATGTGTGGTCACGCGCCGGCCGCCACCGTCGCGGCGATCTCCGCGCAGCTCGCGAAGGGCTCGACTTTCATGCTGCCGACAGCGGATGCCGCTGCTGCTGCCGGTTTGCTGGCCGAGCGCTTCGGGGTGCCGGCATGGCAGTTCAGTCTCTCGGCCACCGATGCCAACCGCAGCCTGATCCGTTACGCCCGCCAGGTGACCGGCCGGCCAAAGATCGTCGTGCACGATTACTGCTATCACGGCACCGTTGACGAGGCATATGCCACCCTCGATGGATCGGGCGCCGTCGTGGAACGACGAGGCACGATCGGGGCGCCGGTGCCGCCCTCTCTCACCACTGCTGTCGTTCCGTTCAATGACGTCCCCGCGCTCGAAGCGGCTTTTGCCACAGGCGAGATCGCGGCGATGCTGATGGAGCCGGCGCTCACCAACATTGGAATCGTCCTCCCCGACCCGGGCTATCACACGGCCGTTCGGGAATTGTGCACCCGCTACGGGGTGATCCTGATCATCGATGAAACGCATACTCTCTGTGCGGGTCCCGGCGGAATGATCGCTCGCGACGGCCTCGATCCCGATGCGGTGGTCGTCGGCAAGAGCATCGGTGGGGGCATTCCCGCCGCGGCATATGGCATGACGGCCTCATTCTCCGCTCTCGTGCGCGATTCTCTCGACCTCGAAGACATCGACGTCGGTGGAGTTGGCGGCACTCTCGCGGGCAATGCTGTCTCGCTCGCTGGCATCCGCGCGACCCTGTCCGAGGTGCTGACCGCAGAGGCGTTTCCCGGCATGATTGATCGCGCCACCGAGTGGACCGTCGGCGTGCAGTCGGCGCTCGACGAATTCAACGTGCCGTGGCAGGTCACCCAGCTTGGCGCCCGCTCGGAATACAGTTTCCGAGATACGGCGCCTCACGACGGTGCCGAGGCGGCCGATGCCGACGACTTCGAGCTGCAGCAGTATCTTCACCTGCATGCCCTCAATCGCGGCATCCTGATCACGCCGTTCCACAACATGGCGCTCATGGCACCGAGCACCACGGCAGCCGACGTCGAGCGGCACACGATCGCCTTCCGCGAGGCGGTCGTCAGCCTCTACGCCTGAGGGAGCGCAGGCGGTACGCCGGGTGGCGTACGCCAGTGGTCGCCCGGATTATCTTCCGAGCACGAGGTCCGACACGCGGATCTCTCCCACTGGAAGCCCACCACCGAGCACCTTCTCGGTGGTCAGCGCTCCGACCCGATCGGCGTCCTCTCCCGAGATGGCCCCGACCGAGGCGAGTAGCTGGAGAGCCACGAGTGAGGTGGCCCTTGCGCTGCCATCGAGCATCTTCAGGGCGACCGCCGTGCCATCCGCTGCTCCCATCACGATCACTCCCTCGGCTCCTCCCTTGGCGAGTAAGCCGAGCTCTTCGATCACCACGGTGTTTGCCCGGCCATCTCCGTCGATGGCCCAGGGCTCCGCGAGAACTGCGGCCGCGAGCAGCACGGCGGAAGCATCCCGAGCCGCCGAGACGCGACCGACGGCAATCGCGAGTCCGCGCAGGGTGGTGGCAAAGACCGGGGCACCGCAGCCGTCTACGCCAACGTGCCCAACCGGCTCCCCGGTGAATTCCTCCACCGTATTCCGGATCAGCTGCTGGAGCGGATGCTCCGGGTCGAGGTAGCTCGCGCTTGGCCAGCCGTTTTCTACGCAGGCCAGCAGGAATGCGGCGTGCTTGCCTGAGCAGTTCATCGTGATGCGGGTGGGAGCGGATGCCGCGAACCGCGATGCGCTGTCGAGCGGCCAGTCCAGCGGACATTGCAGGGCATCCTCGTCGAGCCCGGCCTGAGCGAGGAGCGAACGCACGATGTGCACGTGAGCCGCAGTTCCCGAGTGGCTCGCCGTCGCCAGCACGAGTTGCGCGCCCGCGAGCGACACTCCCGATCGCAGTACCGCGATGGCCTGGAAGAATTTGAGCGACGAGCGACCGTAAACGAGAGCATCCCCGTCGCCAAGCGAGCGCGCGACCGTGCCGTCGGGCGAGACGACCACCGCCGCGCCGAGATGGCGAGACTCATCCAGCCCCGACCGCGAAAGGATCGCCAGTTCGACGACACCGGTGGGACCGAGAGGGTGGCTCACAGCGTCGCGAGCGCGTCGTCGAGCACCTGGAGGGCTTCCTCCAGCAGTTCATTCGAGATCGCGAGCGAGGGCAGGAAGCGGATGATGTTGCCATAGGTGCCCGCGCTGAGCAGCAGCACGCCGTGCTGGGCCGCAAATGCCGTGATCGCAGATACCGCGGCGGCGTTTGGGGTGTGAGTGCCGGGCTCGACCAGCTCGATGGCGATCATCGCGCCGATGCCGCGCACATCGCCGATCACGGGATAGCGCTCCTGAAGGGCGAGTAGGGCTGGCTTCAGAACGGCCTCGATGCGCGCTCCCTCTGCGAGCAGGTTCTTCGACTCGATTTCATCGAAGACAGCGATGGCGGCAGCCGCGGCGACGGGGTTGCCCGCAAAGGTGCCTCCGAGGCCCCCGGGGTGAGAGGCATCCATGATCTCGGAACGACCGGTCACCCCGGCGATCGGGAGGCCGCCAGCGATGCCCTTTGCGCTCAGAACCATATCGGGAACGACGCCGAAGTGTTCGATGGCGAAATACTTGCCGGTGCGCGCCATGCCGCTCTGGATCTCGTCGGCGACGAACACAATGCCATTGGCGGTGCACCATTCTCGAAGGGCTGCGAAGTAGCCGTCGGCCGCAACGACGAAGCCGCCCTCACCCTGGATCGGCTCGACGACGAGGCAGGCGAGATCGCTGGCGCCGACGGACTTCTCGAGGTACGAGATGGTGCGCGCCGCGGCATCCGCTCCACTCAGCCCGTCGTGGAATGGATAGGAGTTCGGCGCGTGGTGCACATCGCTCGCAAAGGGACCGAAGCCGAGCTTGTATGGCATTGCCTTGAATGTCATCGCCATAGTGAGGTTGGTGCGGCCGTGATAGGCGTGATCGAGCACGGCCACTCCAGAGCGGCCGGTGTACTTCCGCGCGATCTTCACGGCGTTTTCCACGGCCTCGGCGCCGGAGTTGAGCAATACCGTCTTCTTCGCGAAGTCGCCGGGGGTGTGCTCGGCCAGCAGCTCGGCCACACGCACATAGCCCTCGTACGGCGTCACGGTGAACATCACATGCGTGAACGCGGCGAGCTGGGCGGATGCCGCGGCGACGACGGCCGCGTCGGTGTGGCCGATCGTCATGACGCCGATCCCCGCGCCGAGGTCGATGAACTGGTTGCCATCGACATCCACCACGATCGCCCCGTGGGCGCGCTCGATGAACACGGGAAGGGCAGACGCGACTCCGACCGGGATCACCGCGAGTCGTCTCTCCTGGAGCGCCTGTGACTGTGGTCCCGGAATTGCCGTGACGATGCGGCGCTCCGGCACGATCTCAGGGGAAATCAGAGTGGGGGTGAGGGTGACGGTCATGATCGAAATTCTATCGCCGCCAGGCGTGGTGATCAGGGCGTAGCGTTCAGAGCGTGAATCACGAACACCACTTCGCCGTCTCGCTCGAGTGGACCGGAAACCGCGGAACCGGCACGAGCGACTACCGGGCCTACGGGCGCGATCACGTCGTGCGCGCCGACGGCAAGCACGAAATCAGTGGGTCATCCGACCGCGTCTTCCATGGCGATGCTGATCGATGGAATCCCGAGGAGATGCTCATCGCCGCCCTGACCCAGTGCCACCTGCTCAGCTACCTCCATGTTGCAGCAAGCAACGGCGTGGTCGTCACGGACTACACGGATGCCGCCACCGGCATCATGGAGCAGACGGCGGATGGCGGCGGCCACTTCACTTCGGTGACCCTCCGACCGGTCGTGACCATCTCGGCGGGCGACCCCGACCGTGCCATTTCCCTTCATCACGAGGCCAGCCTCAAATGCTTCATCGCCAATTCGATGAACTTCCCGGTGAGGCATGAGCCGCGAGTGGTTCTTCGCGAGAAATAGCGGGCCCGATAGCGCGACATTCAGGGTTTGGTCAGCTTGATCAGGGGGAGTGCCCCCAAACTTGCGAGGTGAAGAAAACACTCTCGGTGAAAAAACCCCTGTCGGTCCTGGCGATCGCCGCGCTCGCCTTCTCCCTGGCGGCGTGCAGCTCCTCTCCGTCGGCGGACGGCTGCACCCCAACGGCATCCGGGTCGAATTCGGGCAAGGTGACGGTCACCGGCAAATTTGGTGCTGCACCAACGGTCAAGTTCGCCAAGGGTTTGAGCGCCACGAAGACCGAACGCTCCGTGGTGATCGACGGCAAGGGCGATGTCGCGAAGGCGAACGGCACGGTCGAGGTCGACTACACGGCCTACGACGGCGCTTCTGGCAAGAAAATCGATTCGACTTCCTACAAGAAGGGCGCGACGACGGCGTTCCAACTCAAGGAATCCAGCATCCTTCCTGGCATGGTCAAGGGTCTCAAGTGCTCGCCGGCAGGCAGCCGAGTGGTCACCGTGATCCCGCCCGCTGACGCGTTCAAGGCTGCCGGCTCCGAGGGCCTCGGCGTAAAGGGCACCGATTCGCTCATTTTCGTCTTTGATGTCGTCAAGGTCACCGCCCCGGTCTCGGTGCTCCCGAAGGCGAATGGTGCGGCGCAGAAGGCGGTTTCGGGCCTGCCGACGGTCACACTCGCTGCGAAGGGCGAGCCGACCATCACCGTTCCGAAAGCCGACCCCCCCACAAAGCTCACAATCGAAAACCTGAAGACGGGGACCGGGAAGACCGTGAAGGCTGGCGACACCGTCACCGTTCATTACACCGGAGTTGTCTGGGCTACGGGCAAGACTTTCGACTCAAGCTGGACCCGCGGCACCCCTGCGAGTTTCGCCACAACGGGAGTCATCCCCGGTTTCGGCAAAGCACTGGTCGGCCAAAAGGTCGGCTCGCAGGTGATTGCGGTGATCCCGCCCGCTGAGGGTTATGGTTCGAACGTGCCACCGAACCAGACGGACATCACGCCGACGAGTACCCTCGTGTTCGTCGTCGACATCCTCGCCACCTCCTAGGCCGGTCCACCGGCGAACGGGCTAACGTAACCTCATGCGCCGCGTCATCATCCTTGGTTCGACCGGGTCGATCGGCGTGCAAGCGCTCGAGGTAATCGCGGCGAATCGCGAGAGCTTCGAGGTGGTTGGCCTCGCCGCTGGATCGCAGCGTGCCGCGGTCGAGGCACAGGCGGCGGCGTTTGGCGTCGAACACATCGCCGTCGGCGAGATCGAAGCCGAGCAGCTCGTTCGCACCGTCGAAGCGGATGTCGTGCTGAATGGCATCACGGGATCGGTGGGCCTCGGTCCGACTCTTGCTGCACTGGAGGTCGGGGCGACGCTCGCCCTCGCCAATAAGGAGAGCCTGATTGTCGGCGGCGAGCTTGTGATGGGCGCCGCCGCTCCCGGCCAGCTGGTGCCCGTCGATTCGGAGCACTCCGCGATCGCGCAGGCGCTACGGGCCGGCACGGCCGCGGAGGTGCGTCGTCTGGTGCTCACGGCATCCGGCGGACCGTTCCGCGGGCGCAGTCGCCAGTCGCTGCGAGACGTGTCACCGCGTGAGGCGCTCGCGCATCCGACCTGGGACATGGGACTCGTGGTCACCACCAACTCCTCCACCCTGGTGAACAAGGGGCTCGAGATCATCGAGGCGCACTACCTGTTCGACGTGTCCTACGATGACATCGACGTGACGGTGCATCCGCAATCCATCGTGCACTCCATGGTCGAATTCATCGACGGCTCGACCATCGCGCAGTGCTCGCCGCCCGACATGCGGCTGCCGATCTCGCTCGGTCTCGACTGGCCGAATCGTGTGCCCGGCGTCGGGACGCCGCTGGACTGGACCACTTCAAGCACCTGGACTTTCGAGCCGCTCGACGCCGAGGCATTCCCCGCGGTGAATCTCGCGAAGCAGGTCGGGCGTGAGGGGGGAACCTTTCCCGCAGTGTTCAACGCGGCCAACGAACAAGCGGTGCTCGCCTTCCACGCCGGGCGGATCGGCTACCTCGATATCGTCGATACGGTCACCGCCGTAGTCGATGCGCATGACTCTACGGGTGTGCTGAGCCGCGAATCGCTCGCGGAAGCGGAGCGTTGGGCGCGGGCGGACGCCGATCGCCTAATCGGACTGCGCTAATCGCCGTTGCCATGATCGCCTTTACCCGGGTCTTCGGTCTTGCCGGGTTTCACGTTGTTTTGCGCGGTGATTGCCGCCTGAAGGTCTGCGCGAACCAGGGCCATCGCTGCCGAGATACTGTCGTGGCGAGCCGCACTGACCTCGCCGCGCGCCCGGGCGTCCGCGAGCGTCACGGTGAGCTCGTCGAGGCGGGAGAGCGCGGCGGCCGGGTCGCCGCCTGCAGCCGACGAGCTCACCGACAGCACGGCGGCCTGGAGCCGCGAGGCAGCGGATGACGAGTAGGACGAGGTCGTCGGGGTTGCGGCCGGTACGCCGTTTCCGACGCAGCCGGTGAGCATCAGCGCACCGACCAACAGTCCCGCAAACACTGTCGCGCGCCTCACGGGGCCACGCTCCGCTGAAGTTGCCGAAGATGGTCGCCAAGGGTTCCCGACACATCTGGGTAGGCGACACTCGACGAGGCCGGCTTTGGCGACGGTGACGTGCTTGATTCGGCAGGCCCCGTCGCACTCAGGCGAGGCAGAGACAGGGCGAGCACGATCACGACGAGAACGACAGCGGCACCGATGAGGGCGATGCGCCGCCGGGAGGGCGTCGAGGGCGTCGCAGGCGACACGGCCGACGGGGGGGACGCGTTCGATGTCGGCGCGGCAAGAACCACCGTCGGAGCGAGCTGCTCCGCCGAGGCGAGCACCATCGTCGGCGGGTACTCTCCGGCTGCAGGCAGCAGCTTTGTGGGGTCAAGCTGCTCGGTATTCGGCTGCTCGGTCTCCAGCCGCTCGGTGCCGGGCACTGGCGCGTCGAGAAAAGTCGGTTCGAGGAGGGTCGCGGCCACGCTCGCGGCATCCGGCCGGTCCGGGGGGTGCCGAGCCGTCATCGCTGTCAGGAGTGTGCGCCAGGGATCGCCGATAGTGAGCGGGATCTCGGGGTCCCTGGCCAGCCGCGCGAGCACCGCCTCGATCGCGGTGCCGGGGAATGCCCGTAACCCGGTCAGGCTTTCGAGCAGCACGAGTCCGAGTGAGTAGACATCGCTCGCTGTGCCCACCGTTGCTCCCTGCGCCTGCTCGGGACTCAGGTAGGTCGCGGTGCCGATCACCGTGCCAGTCGCCGTCATCCGCGCGTCGTCGAGCAGCCGGGCGATACCGAAGTCCGCGAGCTTGGCGAGCGGTGTGCCTGGGGTGGAATGATCGTGGGGAAGAAGAATGTTGCTCGGCTTCACGTCGCGATGCACAACACCACGCCTGTGGATATAGGAGAGCGCGCCCGCGACATCCGATCCGATCCGGGCAATAAATGCTGGCTCGGGAGGGCCATCGAGCAGCTTGCTGCGCAGGTCGATCCCGTCCACGAATTCGAGCACGAGGAACGCTCTGCCGTGATCGCCGACTCCACCCTCCGCGACAGCGTCAAACAGCGTGACCAGGCCGGGGGCATTGAGGGAGGCGAGCAGTTGCACCTCATCGCGCTGCCGCCGCACGTCATCGGCGTCCGCGAGCTCAGAACGAAAAACCTTGAGCGCCACGGTACGGCCGAGTGATTCATCGACGCACCGGTAGACGGTCGCCATGCCGCCAACTCCCACGACCGACTCGATGCGGAAGCGGTCGCCGACAAGATCGCCGGCGGCGAATTCGGCGGTCGACGACCGGTTCGAATTAGTGCTCATTGCTCCATTGTGCGCCATAGAAAATCACAAGCCACCCCACCGCCGACCCTCAGCCTCGGGCGGATACGCTGAACAGCGTGGAAACCGTCCTGCTTTACATCCTCGGCATCGTAGTCGTCGTCATCGGCATCGCCCTGTCGATCGGCCTCCATGAAATCGGGCACCTTGTGCCAGCCAAGCTCTTCGGAGTGAAGGTCGCCCAATACATGATCGGGTTCGGGCCCACGATCTTTTCGCGCCGGAAAGGCGAGACCGAGTACGGGATCAAGGCCATCCCGCTCGGCGGCTACATTTCCATGGCGGGTATGTACCCCCCAGCCAAAGCGGGCGGTCGAGCCCGCACCTCTGGCACCGACGCCTCCTTTCTCGAGGACGAATACGAGGCCGCGGGACGCACTTCGAGCACCGGTTTCTTCCAAACCCTGGTGCAGGACGCGCGCAGCGCGAGCGCCGACACCATCACCTCCGGTGACGAGGACCGTGTCTTCTACAAGCTCCCGATCTTCAAGCGGGTGATCATCATGCTCGGCGGACCGTTCATGAACCTCGTGATCGCGGTCGTGCTGTTCGCCATCGTGCTGAGCGGCTTCGGCACCCAGCAACTCGCCGTCGGCAGCGTCTCGGCCTGCGTTCTGCCGGCTTCCAGCACTGCGGATGCATGCTCTGCAAGCGACCCGGTAGCGCCCGGATCGGCGGCTGGTCTCAAACCCGGTGACCAGATCATCAGGGTCGCCTCCATCGACTATCCCACCTGGGACCAGGTCACTGCGGTCATCCGCAGGTCGGCGGGCAAGAATGTCGAGATCACGGTGAAGCGGGCCGGCGAGACCACGGTGCTGACCGCGGTACCGCTGCTTACCGTTCGCAACGTCGTGACCACCAAGGGCGCCGTTGTGAAAGACAAGAACGGCGCGGCCATCACCGAAAAGGTTGGCTTCCTCGGGATCGGGCCGGACGTCGTGCTCGCACGCCAGCCACTCAGTCGGGTTCTGCCTACCCTTGGTACCAACATCGGCGCCGACGTGCACCTCATCCTCAACCTTCCGCAGCGCCTGGTAGATGTCGCAAAAGCCGCGTTCGGTACGGAGGCGCGTGATCCGAACGGCCCGGTGAGCGTCGTCGGCGTTGGTCGGATTGCCGGTGAGGTGACCGCGACGCAGACCTCGCCATTTGCCGAGCGCTTCTCGTTCCTTCTCGGGCTCATCGCGTCGCTCAACGTGGCACTGCTGGTCTTCAACCTCGTGCCGCTTCTGCCCCTCGATGGCGGACACGTGGCCGGGGCGCTCTGGGAAGGAATCCGCCGCGCCCTCGCGAAGTTGTTCAAGCGACCGGATCCCGGGCCGGTTGACATCGCCCGGATGGTGCCCCTCACCTTCGGTGTCGTGCTCGTGCTCGGCGCGATGAGCGTGCTGCTCATCTATGCTGACATCGTCAAGCCGATAGCACTGAAGTAGGGCCGATAGCACTGAAGTAGGGACAGTCCCAGCGACTGCCCACCAGCGGCGGCTTAGGATTGCGGAGTGCCAGCAATCAACTTGGGTATGCCCCTCGCTCCTCCCGTCTTAGCTCCGCGTCGCAAGACCCGCCAGATTTCAGTTGGCAAGGTGAAAGTCGGCGGCGATGCCCAGGTGAGCGTCCAGTCGATGACCACGACGCAGACCACCAACATCAATGCCACTCTCCAGCAGATCGCCGAGCTCACAGCGACCGGCTGTGACATCGTGCGCGTCGCTGTGCCGCACCAGGACGACGCGGATGTGCTGCACATCATCGCGGGCAAGAGCCAGATCCCGGTTATTGCCGACATCCACTTCCAGCCGCGCTACGTTTTCACGGCCATCGACGCCGGTGTCGGCGCCGTGCGCGTCAACCCCGGAAACATCCGGAGGTTCGATGACCAGGTCGGTAAGATCTCCGCCGCGGCCAAGGCGGCAGGCGTTTCGATTCGCATTGGGGTGAACGCGGGATCGCTCGAGCCGAGCATCATGCAGAAATACGGCAAGGCAACGGCAGAGGCCCTGGTTGAGAGTGCGGTGTGGGAGGCGAGCCTCTTCGAAGAGCACGACTTTCACGACTTCAAGATCTCGGTGAAGCACAACGATCCGGTCGTGATGGTGAAGGCCTACCGACTGCTCGCCGAGCGCGGCGACTGGCCGCTCCATCTCGGCGTCACAGAGGCCGGCCCGGAGTTCCAGGGCACGATCAAGTCGGCGACGGCATTTGGAATCCTGCTCGGGGAGGGCATCGGCGACACCATTCGCGTCTCGCTCTCGGCTCCTCCAGTGACGGAAATCAAAGTCGGCCTGCAGATTTTGCAGTCGCTCAACCTGCGTGAGCGCAAGCTCGAGATCGTCTCCTGCCCGAGTTGCGGACGAGCGCAGGTGGATGTCTACCAGCTCGCCAACGATGTCACCGCCGGCCTCGAGAAGATGACGGTTCCCTTGCGTGTGGCCGTGATGGGCTGTGTTGTCAACGGTCCGGGGGAGGCCCGCGAGGCTGACCTCGGTGTTGCCAGCGGGAACGGCCGCGGCCAGATCTTTGTCAAAGGCGAGGTCATCAAGACCGTACCGGAGTCGGAGATCGTCGCCACTCTCATCGAGGAAGCCAATCGCCTGGCGGCGGAGATGCCGCCGGGGGCGGTCGGATCTCCCGAGGTCGTCACGGCCTGAGCACGCCGCTTTGGTCTCTGTGCGCTTTGGTCTCTGTGCGCCCGTAATGGACGCAGTCTTGGATTGTACGAAGGCGTAAAACCCTGCGCCACGGGTGGCGGCTAAAATATTCACGTGCCAACACGACTCTCCCAGCTGTTTGTCCGGACCCTTCGCGAAGACCCCTCCGATGCGGAGGTGACCAGTCACCGTCTGCTCGTGCGTGCCGGCTACATCCGGCGCCAGGGCCCGGGCATCTTCGCCTGGCTGCCGCTCGGCCTGAAAGTTAAGCGCCGCATCGAGTCGATCATCCGTGACGAGATGGAGGGCATTGGGGCCCAGGAGGTGCACTTTCCCGCGCTGCTGCCTCGCGAAGCCTACGAACTCTCCGGTCGCTGGGAAAAGTATGGCGACGGAATCTTCCGGCTGAAGGACCGAAAGGGAGCGGATTATCTTCTCGCCCCGACCCATGAAGAGGTCTTTACCCTGCTCGTCAAAGATCTCTATTCGTCCTACAAGGAACTTCCGCTCGCGATCTACCAGATTCAAGACAAGTACCGTGATGAAGCTCGTCCTCGTGCCGGGCTGCTCCGTGGCCGTGAGTTCACGATGAAAGACGCCTATTCGTTCGATTACACCGATGCCGGTCTCGACCTGTCGTACCAGAAGCAGCGTGATGCCTACGAGCGCATCTTCACGCGACTCGGCCTCGATTATGTGATCGTCAAGGCCGACAGCGGACTCATGGGGGGCGCCCGCAGCGAAGAATTCCTGCACCCGACGCCAATCGGTGAAGACACTTTCGTCCGCTCGGCCGGCGGATACGCGGCGAACGTCGAGGCATTCGAGACCCTCGTTCCCGAGCCGCGTTCGTTTGACGGGCTCACCCCGCCCGAGGTCTTCGATACTCCGGACACGCCCACTATCCAGACCCTCGTCGAGGTGGCGAACCGAAATCATCCGCGCACGGACGGCCAGCCGTGGACTGCTGCCGACACTCTCAAGAACATTGTGCTCGCCCTGATCAATCCAGACGGATCTCGCGAGCTCGTTGTCGTCGGACTCCCCGGCGACCGAGACGTCGACCTCAAGCGCGCGGAGGCAGCATTCGCCCCGGCCGACATCGAAGCAGCGAACGAGAGCGACTTCGCGAGTCATCCCGGACTCGTGAAGGGCTACATCGGCCCGTGGACCGCGGGCGGCGCGGTGCTTGGCGCCGGCCGAGCAATCGATCCGCAACTCACGAAGAAGGAGCGTGCTGCAGCGGAAGCCGCGGCCGCGGAAGCCCGGGCCGTCTCGACAACAGGCATCCGCTTTCTCACCGATCCGCGTATTTCTGACGGCTCGGGCTGGATCACCGGCGCCAACGAGAACGGCAAGCACGTGTTTGGCCTCGTCGCCGGCCGCGACTTCGTCTCCGATGGAACGATCGAGGTTTCCGAGGTTCAAGCGGGCGACCCTGCACCGGATGGCTCCGGTCCGGTCGAGCTCGCCCGCGGAATGGAATTGGGGCACGTCTTCCAGCTCGGCCGCTTCTTCGCCGAGACGCTCGGTCTCAAGGTTCTCGACGAGAACGGAAAGCTCGTCACCGTCACGATGGGGTCGTACGGCATCGGCGTCACCCGCATCCTTGCGGTGATCGCCGAGGCGAACAACGACGAACGGGGCCTGATTTGGCCGCGCAATGTCGCGCCGTTCGACCTTCACGTCGTGGCGGCTACCAAAGAGATCGAGGTGCTGGATGCTGCCGTCTCGCTCGCCGATGACTTCGAAAAGCGGGGCTACGACGTGCTGGTCGACGAGCGACCGAAAGTCTCGCCCGGAGTCAAGTTCGGCGATGCCGAGCTCATCGGCGTTCCGATCATCGTGATCGTTGGCAAGGGATTTGCCGAGGGAATGGTCGAGCTCTGGGACCGCCGCACTGGCGTGAAAACACCTGTCGCACTGGTCGACGTCGTCGAGGCAGTGGCCGCGCTGGACTGAACGGGAACGGGCTGGTCTCCTGCCCGAGCTCCTATCCCGACTGCCGGTAGCTCCGATTCTGCCGGGTCGAAGGGCAGCCAAGCGAGAGATGACACGAGTCCGGGGCGACGCGCCCCACCCTGCTAACTTAGAAGCAGACTTCGTGTGCGCGACTGCAGTGCACGACATGACAACCGAAAATAGTGGAGGCCCTCAGTGGACATCGACCTGAGCGTGCTGCGCCTCATGGAGCGTGAGCGCGAAATTCCGTTCAACGAACTCGTTGTGATCATTGAGCAGGCCATCCTCACGGCCTACCTCAAGCACACCGAGACGCCGGAAACCAAGGACGGCAACGCACACGCGCGGGTGTCGCTTGACCGCAAGTCGGGCCACGTGAGCATCTTCGTGCCCGAGCTGAACGACGAGGGTGAGGTGATCGGCGAGGCTGAGGACGTGCCGGAGGACTTCGGCCGCATCGGCGCCTTCGCGGCAAAGCAGGTCATCAACCAGCGCCTTAGAGATATCGGCGACGACAAGGTGCTCGGTGAGTTTAAGGGCCGCGAGGGCGACATCATCGCCGGCGTAATCCAGCAGGGTCCGAATCCGCGAATGATCCACGTGGACCTTGGTTCAATCGAGGCCATTCTTCCGCCGGAAGAGCAGGTGCCTGGCGAGGTCTACGCGCACGGCTCCCGCATCCGTGTCTATGTCACGAGCGTGAGTAGGGGGTTGAAGGGTCCCCAGATCACGGTCTCCCGCACGCACCCCTCTCTCGTCCGCAAGCTGTTCGCCCTCGAGGTGCCGGAGATTGCGAGCGGTGTTGTCGAGATCGTCTCGCTCGCGCGCGAGGCTGGCCACCGTACCAAGATCGCAGTAAAGGCGAATGAGCCGGGCGTCAACGCCAAGGGCGCCTGCATCGGCGAACTCGGCCAGCGTGTGCGTGCCGTCACCGCCGAGCTCAACAACGAAAAGATTGACATCGTCGACTACAACGAGGATCTCGCGACCTTCGTCGGCAACGCACTCTCGCCAGCGAAAGTGACGTCCTCGTATGTGATCGACGCATCGACCAAGGCGGTGCGCGCTCTCGTGCCGGATTACCAGCTCTCCCTCGCCATCGGCAAGGAGGGCCAAAACGCCCGCCTCGCGGCGAAGCTCACCGGTGCCCGCATCGACATTCAGCCGGACTCGATCCTCGACCAGGACTGAGTGCGCTCGGCGCGCTGCTCAAGAAGGGGATAAGATGAACCCCGTTAGAACCTGTCTCGGCTGCCGTAAACGTACTGACAGATCTCTCCTCGTGAGGGTAGTAGCGCGTGAGGGCGAAGCCGTTGTGGATGTTTCCGCAACTGCTCCCGGCCGCGGCGCTTGGGTGCATCCGACAACCCGCTGTGTTGAAACGGCGATCGCTCGCAAAGCGATCGCACGTGCTCTTCGAGCGGATGGTGCACTCGGTACCGCAGGACTTCTGACGGCAGTCATGGCAAATCACACGAACGACACAGTCGGCGTTTCATCCGAAACGCCCTAACGAACAGGCTGATTGACCAATGGACAACTAATGAGCGGCTCGAAATGAGACCCGTCCACAATTAAGGCCCTCTTCTTATCGGGAGTCGGCCCGACAAGGAGAACACTGTGGCAAAACCACGCGTGCACGAGATCGCAGCAGAACTCGGCATTGACAGCAAGAAAGCCCTTGAGAAACTCAAGGAAATGGGCGAGTTCGTCAAGGGACCGTCTTCCAGCATCGAACCTCCGGTTGCCCGCAAGTTGCGTGCCGCCCTCGAGGCCGATGGCATCAAGGCGCCAGAGAAGCTGGCAGTCCCGGCCGCTCCGCCACGCCCCGCCCCCGTGGCCGAGGCCCCCGTTGCTCCGGTTCCTGCCCCGGCGGCTCCCGCCGCGCCGGTCGTCGAGACCTCGGCGACTCCCGCAGCAGCGGCACCGTCCGCTCCGGTGGCCGAGGGGTCCAGCATCCCGCGCCCCGGCACCGCTCGCCCCGGCAACAACCCCTTCGCGAGCACCCAGGGCATGCAGCGTCCCGGCGCTCCCCGCCCGGGTAACAACCCCTACGCGTCGACGCAGGGCATGAACACCCGCCCGGCGGCCTCGCCGACCGGAATTCCGCGCCCGTCCGCGCCCCGTCCCGGAGCCCCGCGCCCCGGAGGACCCGGCCAGGCAGCACAGCGCCCCGGTGGATTCGGACAGCGTCCGGCCGGTGCCGGCGGATTCCGTCCCGGTGGAGCCGGTGGGGCACGTCCCGCCGGTGCCGGTGGATTCCGCGCCCCTGGGGCACCCGCGGGCGCACCCGGATCGAACTTTGGCCCGAACCGCCCAGCCGGCGGTGGTGGTCGTGGACGTGGACCCGGCGGTGGCACCGCTGGTGCCTTCGGTCGCGGTGGCGGCAAGAGCAAGGCCCGCAAGTCGAAGCGTACGAAGAGGGCAGAATTCGAACTTCGTGAAGCCCCGTCGCTCGGTGGCGTCAGCGTTCCCCGTGGCGACGGAAAGACATCCATCCGCCTGCGTCGTGGAGCCTCGATCACCGACTTCGCCGACAAGATCGACACGAGCCCCGGCAACCTGGTGACCGTGCTGTTCCACCTTGGACAGATGGCAACCGCGACCGAGTCCCTCGACGAGGCGACCTTCGACATCCTCGGCGAGGAGCTCGGCTTCAAGATCGAGATGGTCTCACCAGAGGATGAGGACCGCGAACTGCTCAGCGGCTTCGACATCGACCTCGACCAGGAGCTGGACGACGAGACCGACGACGACCTCGAGGCCCGTCCTCCCGTTGTCACCGTCATGGGTCACGTCGACCACGGAAAGACGCGCCTTCTCGACGCGATCCGTAACGCCAACGTCGTCGCCGGGGAAGCGGGGGGAATCACCCAGCACATCGGTGCCTACCAGGTGCTCACCGAGCACGAGGGCATCGAACGCGCCATCACCTTCATCGATACCCCTGGCCACGAGGCGTTCACCGCCATGCGCGCCCGAGGTGCGCAGGTTACCGATATCGCCATCCTCGTTGTTGCGGCGGATGACGGAATCATGCCGCAAACGATTGAGGCGCTCAACCACGCGCAGTCAGCCGGAGTGCCGATCGTG
>JANYEI010000241.1 GCA_025363205.1 Frigoribacterium sp. | reverse complement strand
TCACGGCGACCTCGCTAATGCGTTCGCGCTCGTCGACCTGCTCGAGAACGGTGGAGCACACGGCGGACCGTCCTACGACGGGCCGCGGCACTTCGACTACAAGCCCTCGCGCACCGAAGACATCACCGGTGTCTGGGACTCTGCTGCTGCGAACATGCGCACCTACCTGCTGCTCAAGGAGCGGGCCGCCGCCTTCCGTGCCGACCCCGAGGTGCAAGAGGCGCTCGCGGCGTCCCGCGTCGCGCAGATCAACGAGCCAACCCTGAACGCCGACGAGAGCTACGACCACCTGCTCGCCGACCGCAGCGCCTACGAGGACTTCGACACCGACGCCTACTTCGGCGGAAAGGGCTTCGGCTTCGTGCGTCTCAACCAGCTCGCCCTCGAACATCTGCTCGGCGCGCGCTGAACAGTCGGGCATGCAGTGTTTTCTCCTGCTATCCCGGCCACCGGTGCGCAGATGCTGGTGCAGCAGACTGTCCTGACCACTGAACGACACGAACGGAGCGCATAGGGATGACGTTGGTTGCCGGGGTCGATTCATCCACCCAGAGTTGCAAGGTCGTGATCTGTGACGTCGACACGGGCACTGTCGTGCGCACCGGGCGTGCCTCGCACCCGGTCGGCACAGAGATCGAACCGGAGCAGTGGTGGGAGGCACTTCGCCGCGCAATCGCCGACGCGGGTGGACTCGATGATGTAGCCGCGATCTCCATTGGCGGGCAGCAGCACGGAATGGTGGTGCTGGATGCCGCGGGCCGCGTCATCCGCCCGGCACTGCTCTGGAACGACACCCGCTCCGCTGCTGCCGCAGCCGACCTGTGCGCCGAGGTGGGCGCTGGCGAGTTCGCGGAGCGCACCGGATCGGTACCGGTCGCCTCATTCACCATCACCAAGCTGCGCTGGCTGGCGGATGCTGAACCACAAAACGCGGGGCGGGTCGCGGCCGTGGCCCTCCCCCATGACTGGCTCACCTGGCGCCTGCGGGGATTCGGGCCCGCCTCGGAGGTCGGCGAGAACCCGTCCGGCCCCCAACTTGACGAGCTCGTCACCGACCGCTCCGATGCCAGCGGCACCGGCTATTTCGATTCGGTCACGAACGAATACGACCGTGGCCTGCTCTGCCTCGCCTTGCGCCGGGATGTCTCGGGGGTTGCCCTTCCGATGGTGCTCTCTCCCGCACAATCTCGCGGTATTCCGATCGGGACCCCCACGTTTCCTTCCCACCTCTGTGTCGCAGCGGGCGCCGGCGACAACGCGGCCGCCGCCTTCGGGCTCGGCGCGAACACGGGTGACGTCGTGGTCTCCATTGGTACAAGCGGCACCGTCTTCGCGGTGACCGACACCCCGCCGCACGACGAGACCGGCACTGTCGCGGGGTTCGCGGATGCTGCCGGCGGCTTCCTGCCGCTGGTCGCCACGCTCAACGCGGCCCGCATCCTCGACGCCACAGCCACTCTCCTCGGCGTCGACCACGCAGAGTTCGGCCGACTGGCGTTGTCCGCCAAGCCCGGCTCCGGCGGGCTCGTGCTTGTGCCGTACTTCGAGGGGGAACGCACGCCCAACCTGCCGAACGCCACGGGCTCGCTTCTCGGCCTCACCCTCGCCTCGGCCACCCCGCCCAACCTGGCACGGGCGGCCGTCGAGGGGCTGCTCTGCGGTCTCGCCGCGGGCCTGGACGCGATCACTGTGCACGGTGTCGTCGCACAACGACTGCTGGTGATCGGCGGCGGCGCGCAGAATCCCGCGGTCGCCGCGACCGCCGCGCAAGTCTTCGACCTGCCGGTGGTGGTTCCCGAACCGGCCGAGTATGTGGCGGTCGGCGCCGCCCGCCAGGCGGCCTGGGCGCTCACCGGCGAGAAACCCCGGTGGCCGGTCGCCGTCGTCACCCAGCCGACGCCCGACTTCCGGCCGGCCATCCGTGCGCAATATGCCGCGGCACTGGCCTGAGCGGCAGCCACGGCTGGTGGCCAAGCAGGCGGCTGAAATAGACAACTAGGAGACGCGCGCCGCCGACTCCCGCACGATGAGGGGAGGAGCCGTCTTCCCCGGTTGCGTGACCTCCCGGCCGTCGAGAACCGCGGAGACCGTGGCCATCATCCGGTGCCCGAGCTCGGTGAAGTCCTGCCGCATGGTGGTGAGCGGCGGCGTGAAATGGGCCGCCTCCGGAATATCGTCGAAGCCGACGATGCTCACGTCGCGCGGCACTGAGAGTCCGTGGTCGGCGAGCGCATGCATCAGTCCAAGAGCCATCTGGTCATTCGCGACAAACAGCGCAGAGACGCCCCCGGCTTTCAACAACTGTGTGCCGATGGCTCGACCGCTGTCGGCGGTCCAGTCACCGTGCAGCGGCTCATGAATCGGCAGTGCGCGCCGCACCAGTTCCGTGCGCCAGGCGCGTTCGCGCTCCCGGGCGTCGAGCGAGCCCACCGGTCCGGCGACGTGCAGGATGTCGCGGTGACCGAGATCGGCGAGGTAGGAGGTGGCGAGTGTCGCCCCCTCGAACTGGTCGATCGAGACGCTGGGAAAATCTCCGTGCCCGCTGGAATCGGCGGTGACAACGGGAATGTCAACCTCGAGACCGTCGATCGCCTCGATCGATGACTGGTCGGTCGCAATCACCACGATCGCTTCGACCTGTTGCCTCAACAGCACGTCTACCGCCTGCAGGATCTCCTCGCGATTGGCATCCGCCATACTCGCGGTGATGACTTGGTAACCGGCCTCCCGCGCAGCGCCGTTGAAGGCAAGCGCGATACTCGCGGGACCGTAGAGCGGGTTGCCGGTGCTCACGAGCCCCAGGGTGTGGGTCTTGCGGGTCGCGAGCGCCCGTGCCACGGAACTCGGTCGGTAACGCAGCTCCCGGATCGCCGCCTCCACCTTTGCGCGGGTCTGTGGGCGCACCGTGTCTTCGTCGTTGAGCACCCGGGACACGGTCTGGTGGGAGACGCCGGCGAGCCGGGCAACCTCCATGATGTTGGCCACGAAACTGAGGCTAGCTGATCGCCGGCTGGCCGAGGATCAGCCTCACCCGAGTCACCGTCCGCCGTTACGACGCTTGTTGTATACGTCAAACGCGACGGCGGCGAGAAGAACCAGTCCCTTGATCAGCTGCTGGAATTCGGAGCCGACACCGAGAATCGACATGCCGTTATTGAGGATTCCGATGATAAGGCCACCGATGATCGCTCCGGTCACGGTGCCGATGCCTCCGGTCACCGCAGCACCACCGATGAACACCGCGGCGATCGCATCGAGCTCGAAGCCGTCCCCCGCCTTGGGGTTCGCGAGGTTGAGCTGAGCGGTGAAGACGAGTCCGGCCAGCGCCGCGATTACCCCCATGTTGACGAAAAGCAGGAAGGTGACCCGCTTGGTTTTGACCCCGGAAAGCGCTGCTGCATTGAGGTTGCCACCGATGGCATAGATGTGGCGACCGAACACGCTGCGGCTCATTATTGCCGAGTACGCGACAACGAGCACACCGAGCACGATCAGCACGATCGGCGTTCCGTTATAGCTCGCGAGCAGGTAGGTAATCAGCAGGATGAGAATCGACGTGAAGACGAGCTTCGCAAGATACCAGGCGAAAGGCTCATCCTCGACGGCAAATTTCTTGCGGGCGGCACGCTGGCGGATGCCCTGCGCGATTACGAGCAGCGTCGCGAGAATTCCAATACCGACGGTGAGGGGCTCGAGGAGGCTGACTCCGCCGCCAAGGTCGGGCAGGAAGCCCGAGCCAAGGGCGCGAAACTCGTCGGGGAACGGCGAGATCTGCTGGTTCTGCAGCGCAATCTGGGTAAGGCCGCGGAAGGTGAGCATTCCGGCGAGCGTCACGATGAAGGCCGGGATACGGAAATAGGCGATCCAGAAGCCCTGCCACATGCCCACGAGCGCCCCGATGCCGAGGCAGAGCACGATCGCGAGCCACCACGGCACGTGCCACTGGGTGATCATCACCCCGGCCATTGCACCGACGAATGCCACGACGGATCCGACTGAGAGATCGATATGCCCGGCGATTATCACCATCACCATGCCGATTGCGAGGATGAGGATGTAGCTGTTCTGCACGACCAGGTTCGACACGTTGATCGGCTTGAGAGTGATTCCAGATGTAGCGACCTCGAAGAAGATCACGATCACGATAAGCGCGATAAAGAGCCCGATCTGGCGGAGCTGCCCCGCCAGATAACGGAACGCGGCGGTGAGTATGTTCGGCGCAGCCGGTGTCTTGGTGAGGTCACTCATTCGTGGTCCTTCTCCCTTTCCTGGGTCATGAGTTGCATGACGCGCTCTGCCGTCGCGTCTTCGCGTGACAGGTCCGCGGTGATTCGGCCCTCGGAGAGGGCATAGATCCGGTCGCAAATACCGAGCAGCTCTGGTAGCTCCGAGGAGATCACGATTACTCCCTTGCCCTCGTCGGCGAGCGCGTTGATGATGCCATAAATCTCGTATTTGGCACCGACGTCGATTCCCCGGGTCGGCTCATCCAGAATGAGCACGTCGGGGTTCGAGTACATCCACTTGGAGAGCACAACCTTTTGTTGGTTGCCCCCCGAGAGCTTGCCGGTGATCGCCTCAACATTCGGCGCCTTGATGTTCATGCTCTTGCGATAACCCTCGGCCACCGTGACCTCTTTGTTCTCATCAATCCAGCCGCGCCGGGAGAGCAGGCCGAGAGCGGCACCGGAGATGTTGCGTTTGATGTCGTCGATGAGGTTGAGGCCGTAGACCTTTCGATCTTCCGTTGCATATGCAATGCCGTTGGCAATCGCAGCGGCGACCGTCTTCGTATTGATCTTCTGGCCGTTCTTGTAGACGCTGCCCGAGATGTTGTAGCCGTAGCTCTCCCCGAACACGCTCATCGCAAGCTCGGTGCGTCCGGCACCCATGAGGCCCGCAATACCCACGATTTCGCCCGCGCGCACGAACAGATTGGCCTCTTTCACGACCGCGCGGGAATGATCGAGAGGGTGGTGAACTGTCCAATTCTCGATGCGCGGCAGCTCCTCGCCGATTTTCGGGGTGTGCGCTGGGTACCGGCTCTCGAGATCGCGGCCGACCATGAGCTTGATGATGCGCTCTTCCGTCACCGTATCGGCGCGCATGTCGAGGGTCTCGATCGTCTTCCCATCGCGGATGATCGTCACCTCATCCGCGATCGCCTTGATCTCGTTGAGCTTGTGACTGATGATGATCGACGTGATGCCCTGGCCCTTGAGGTGCGTGATCAGATCGAGCAGGTGAGCGGAGTCCTCGTCGTTGAGGGCGGCGGTCGGCTCATCGAGGATGAGAAGCTTCACCTCTTTGGAGAGCGCTTTGGCGATCTCCACCAGCTGCTGCTTGCCCACACCGATGTCGCGGATCTTGGTGATCGGATTGTCTTTGAGTCCGACCCTGGCGAGAAGCTTGCCCGCCTCGAGGTTGGTCTTGTTCCAGTCGATCCACCCGCCGTTCTGCTGCTCGTTGCCGAGGAAGATATTCTCGGCAATCGAGAGATACGGGCTGAGGGCGAGCTCCTGATGGATGA
The DNA here is from genome assembly GCA_025363205.1 of Frigoribacterium sp. Taxonomy (GTDB): domain Bacteria; phylum Actinomycetota; class Actinomycetes; order Actinomycetales; family Microbacteriaceae; genus Lacisediminihabitans. The sequence continues at coordinate 582 of JANYEI010000241.1, read as the reverse complement.
TGACGATGCCGGCTGCCTCGGAATCGTTGATATTTTTGAACGCGACCGTCTCGTTTTCGAAGACGATGTCGCCGTCGTAGCTGCCGTGCGGATATACCCCGCTCAGTACTTTCATGAGCGTGGATTTGCCGGCGCCATTCTCACCGCAGATCGCGTGGATATGGCCGCGCTGCACACCGATCGAGACATCCTGCAACGCCTTGACGCCGGGGAAAGTCTTCGTGATGTTGCGCATCTCGAGGATGTTGATTGTCACCGATGCTTCTTTCTGCACTGAAAGCGTCTGAGCAATGGAGGGGTCTGAGCAGTGGAGGGGTCCGACGGTGGTGGCGGGTTACCGCCACCACCGTCGGAGTGAGTCGAACCTACTTGAGGTCGGCCTCGGTGTAGTAACCGCTGTCAACGAGGACGGTCTTGTAGTTGTCCTTCGTCACGACGGTGGGCTGGAACAGGAACGTCGGAACGACCTTGACCTTGTTGTCGTAGCTCTTCTCGTCGTTCACCGCTGGCTTTTTGCCGTTGAGCAGGTCGTCAGCCATCTTCACGGCTTCCTTGCCAAGCTGGCGAGTGTCCTTGTAGATG
>JANYEI010000131.1 GCA_025363205.1 Frigoribacterium sp. | reverse complement strand
GGCGGACCCAACTGGCCCCGCCGTCGTCGCTGCGGAAGATGTCCGTGCTCGTCGGTCCGGCTTGCTTGTCGCTGACCGCCACGAAGATCGTCTGCCCGCCGTTCAGCCGGGTCGGGACGATGTCCCGGATGCGGATCCCGTTGAACGTGCCGCCGCCGATCGGTGCCCAACTCTGCCCGCCGTCCACCGAGCGGTATACCCCGACCGCTGCGCCACCGGTGCCGGGGTTCACGATCCCGGCCGAGAAGTTCACGCCGAGGCCGACCTTCGCGGCCTGGTGGCACACGACATCCACACCGAAGAGGGCGACGGCAAGGGCATCAGGATCCCGCACGTCGGCGTGCACGAATTCAACGCGGGGATCCGGGCGGTAGTCGCCGGCGTGAACATCCGGTCGGAGGGAGTCGAGCACGCGCACGCGCCACCCCTTGTCGAGGGCAGCATCGACGATCGCGGAGCCAATGAACCCGGCACCGCCCGTGATCAGCACCGTGGTCATCGAGACTCCTCCGCCAAACGTGCGGGTCTCGCAAGCACCGCTTCGACCTCGGCTGGATCGATGCTCTGGCGGGGACTGTAGTCCTCGGGCAGCGCGCGGATGATCGTCTCGATCGCCGCGACGATGCGCGGCTGAGCCTCGGCGAGGCGCTGCAGCACGAGCTGATGGCTTACCGCATTCGGGTCAACCGTGCCGGGAACGGGTGCGAGACCGGCATCACTGTCGGTGACAAAAGACAGGTTCACCGTGTCGATGTTGAGCTCGGCGGCGAGCGGCACCTCGGGATACATCGTCATGTTGACGGTGTGCGCACCAGCGGCGGCGAACCACAGCGACTCGGCGCGGGTGGAGAATCGCGGCCCCTGGATCACCACAACGGTGCCGGAGGTCTTGATATTCTCACCGACCAGCGCCCGTGCCGCGATGTCATGGAGTTCGGGCGCGAAGGGATCGGCGGCGGCGAGATGCTGCACGGAGCCCTGGTCGAAGAAGGTATCGGGACGACCGCTGGTGCGATCGATGAACTGGTCGGTGAGCACGAGGGTGCCCGGCGGATAGTCCGCGGTCACCCCGCCCACCGCAGAGGAGGAGAGGATGACGCGCACGCCGAGGCTGGCAAGAGCCCAGATGTTCGCGCGGTAGTTGATGAGGTGTGGAGCGACCGAATGGTGGATGCCGTGTCGGGTGAGAAACGCAGAGCGGCGCCCGCCGAGCTCGCCAAGAGTCACCTCGGTCGGTCCGTACGGTGTTTCGATGCGGAGCTTCTCGCTGTGCTCCGGGTCGAACAGGGAGTAGAGGCCGGAGCCCCCGATGACGGCGACGAACACTTCGCGGGGGAGTGGGGGAGTCATCCCCCCATCCTTCCAGCGTTCTTGTTCCAGCGTTCCCGCACCGCATTTCCCATCGACTTGGTAGTTGTTGCGACTTGTGGGGGCGAAAAGTCGCAACAACTACCAAGTCGATGGGGGTGTGGACTATTCGAGCGGGCGTTTCCGATACTGCGGCACTATTCACGCATGACCCCACCGAGACCACTGCCTGATCCATTCGCGTCGGCGCCCTTCGCGAGTACCGAAGCGCGCGCCGCCGGGATATCGGAGTCGCGACTGCGGGCATCCGACCTGTTTGCTCCGATGCGCGGCGTGCGGGTGCCCCAGCCTGCCGAAGACTCACTTGGTGCGCGGCTGTTGTCGTATCGGGTGCACATGGTGCATGGCGAATACTTCAGTCATCTGACCGCCGCTCGGCTGTATGAGATTCCGCTCCCTCGTATGCAGGAAAATACGCCATCGCTCCATGTGAGTGTTCACGCGCCCGATTTTCCCCCGCGGGTTCGAGGGGTCATCGGTCATCGACTTTTCGTGCCCATTGCCCCTCGCATCCGAAAGGGTTTCGCCGTGATCTCGCCCGCCCGAACCTGGACCCAGCTCGCCGCGATCCTGGCTTACGAAGACCTGGTCGTGGCGGGCGACCATCTCGTGCGGCGGAAGCGCCCGCTCTGCAGCCTGGTCGAACTGTCGGCTGCCGTCGTCTCGATGGGGCCAGCGCGTGGGGCGCGGGCGGCGCGCCGAGCAATCTTCGACATCCGTCCTGGCACCGATTCTCCGATGGAGACCCGGTTGCGGATGCTGCTGATCGCGGCCGGATTACCTGAGCCAATCATCGGGTACACCATCAAAAATAGAGACGGGGACTTTATCGCCACGCCCGATCTCTGTTACGTGGCGGAACGCATCGCTATCGAATACGAGGGCTCCATCCACCAGACTGACGCGCACGTGTTCGCCGAAGACATCGAGCGACGCGAGCTCCTGGAAGATGCCGGTTGGTTGGTTATTCGGGTGATCAAGGGGCATATCTTCGACAATCCACATTGGCTCGCCGAGCGGGTACGTCGGGCACTGCGTGACCGCGCCGACCCCGCACCGACGCGCTGACCGCCCTCTTCCGGACTGACCCGCCCTCTTCAGCGCTGTCCCGTCCTGTCCCGCCCTCTTCTGGACTGTCCCGCCCTCTTCCGGACTGTCCCGCAATCGACTTGGTAGTTGTTGTGGACTATGGCCACTGCAAAGTCGCAACAACTACCAAGTCGATTTGCCTGGGGCGCTCGCGGATTGCGCCGAGAGCGAGACGGAACGGTAGGGCTCTCCGCAGCAGCTACAGTCGTTCAGTGGCACATCTCCTGGGCGCCGAGTCCATTCACCTCGAATATCCCACCCGTGTAATCTTCGACCGGGTCACGATCGGCCTCGATGAGGG
>JANYEI010000236.1 GCA_025363205.1 Frigoribacterium sp. | reverse complement strand
GAGCTGTCGCGCCCGCTTGCCTGCGAAGCTGAGGAATGTGGGATAGCCGATGTCGGGCACCCATACCCCATGGAGGGATCCGACTGTGACGGTGATGGTCTCCGCGGTGCCATGGCCGGTGCCGGTCAAGTAGGGATCGGCCGGCGCAGTGACACCGCCGGTGACGGTGGAGAAGCTCCCAGCGCCTGACCCCCCGTCGGCGGCCACCGAGTAGACATTGCCGTCATAGGAGTCGAGGGTGGCCAGCCGAATGCGGGTGCCTTTACGAAGTCCGCTGACGCTGAAGAAGACATTCTTGGGGTCGACGCCGGCCTTCACGAACTTTCGGTAGGACTGCAGCGGACTCGGGTAGTTCTGGATGTCTACCGGGGGTACTATGGCAGTGCGGAGTATCTGCCGGGCATCGGCGGGCGCCACGATCGACTGCATGAGAACCGCGGTGACCACCGCAGCAACGACCACTCCGGCTGCGGTGGCGGCGCGGCGTGCACGCAGACGCCGGTGGGCACTCGCCTCGCCGGTTTGGTCGGCATCCGGACCGAATTGCCCGTTGTAATGAGACGCCCGGCGCCAAGCGAACCAGCAGACAGCGACAACTGCGAAGACCAGTCCCTGAACAAGAGGGAATGCGCTCTCCCCGGTTCCGAAAGTAATGGCGACTGCGAGAACGGCACCCGCCGGAAGAATCGCCCACCCGGGTCGACGCAGCCGAAGTGCCAGGCTCGCCGCCGTCACAGAGCAGACCAATGCCGCAAGGAATGGCAGAATCAGTGTTCCGGGGATCGCCCCGACAGGAGGTGAGACGGTAAGGACCTGCTTCCAGGTCTGCACTGTGCCGAGGAGGAGGGACTGCAGGCTAGCGAGGCTCGGCAGGACATGCCCGATGGCGTTCATCGGTACCGCAAGGGCAGAACCGAAAAGGAGATAGGCGGCCACTGTCGCAGCAGTCAGAGTAAGTATTCCGAATTTGAAGCGCGCACCGAGCCACCCAAGGCCCAGCCCCAGAATGAGCCCTCCGAAGCCGGCGATGAGGTATCCGTTCCCGCCGTAAAGCGGTCCGAACCCGATCACTCCAGCGCCGATCAGAAGCGCCATTGCGCTCAGGTCGGCACCGATTGCAAGCGCAGGCCGGGAGCCGGTGTCTGACGTCATCAGCTGGCCACCCGTCGCATCGCCAGGGGGAGAGTGTCGATCGACCCGATCGTCAAAACGACGAGATCACCGATGGCTTTGCGGCTCAGGGATGCGTCGGGATGGCAGACGAGCGCGATGACGCTGGCGCCGAGCGGAAGTTTATTCGCCGACTGACGCATCTCCGCCGCGGTCACCTGGCTGCCGAAGATGAGAACTACGACCGACGCGTCTGGGGCGTCGCGGGCCGCACTCATCGCCAGGTTGACGATGCTCTGCCGCTGCTCTTCCCGCGTGACGCCGGAGAGTTCGTCGAGGAGACGCCTGCTGGTTCCAGCATGGAGCGAGCCACCGTGCACGAGAACGCTGAGCTGCTTCTCCTCCTTGAGGGCTTGCAGACCGAGGGATCCGCAGGCGGCGACCGCAAGTTCGAATTCCTCCGGATCGAGATAGTCGGAAAGCGATGTGGACAGCGTGAGGGCGAGATGGGATCGGCGGGTTTCCTCGAACTGACGGATCATGATCTTGCCAGTGCGGGCCGTGGTCTTCCAGTGGATATTTCGGGGGTCGTCACCGGCGGCGTATTCCCGCAGCGCATGGAATGACACATCGCTGGGGGAGAGGTCTTTGGTCGGGAGTCCTTCGATGTCGCGGAGGAACCCGGCGGAGGACCCATCGAGGTTGACCGTCCGCGGGTGGACATAGAGCGGCGCGGGTTCCGTCCAGACCACTTGTCGTCGCAACAGCCCGAAGGGGTCGTCGCGCACAGATCGAACGGGCCCAACGATAAGCACGGCACGTCGGTTTGTCGGAATTGTGAACAAGTCTTCGTGCACAGCATCCGGTGTGAGCACCGGCAGTCGGAACGCTGCGAAGGCTGATCCGACAGGCAATTCGATCCGGGCAGGTAGCAACGACCGGGTTGATGCGTTTCGCACTTCGATGCGTCCGACCGCGTGTTGACCGACGATGATCCGAGTGTTCGCCAAGTTGAGGTCGATCTTGTACGCGGAACGACCAAAGATAAACAGGACCGCGGCGGCAAGAGTCACCGTGGTCACTGAGGCGATGACCGTCAGCTCGACCCACCCCATCGTCAGGCCGACCGCCCAAGCGGCGACGGTGAGTCCAATCAGGGCCCAGCCGAACCCGCTCGCGATGCGGACGAAGGGCGCCACGACCCGCACAATGACAACGAACGGTCGTCGAATCGCGCCCGCCACCATTTTGATGGCACCTGTCGCTTGGCTGAAGCGAGCACCGATGGCAAGACCACTTCGCGCGACTCCACGGAGCAGATTTACTGGGTGCCAGGATGCGGATTCGATTGCGCTCATGCCGCAGGCTGACGGGATTGCGGTGCAGCCACATCCGCCAGGACACGAGCGAGGATCTTCTCCGGGGTGGCGCCGGCGAACTCCGCCTCGGCGTCGAGAACGAATCGGTGGAGCCAGACCGGTGCGGCCAATTGTTTGATGTCGTCCGGGAGCACAAAATTGCGTCCTTGCGCTGCCGCCCATACTTTCGCCGCACGGATCAGCGACATCGACCCTCTTACCGAGACGCCCAAACGCGTCTCGGGTGCATTGCGCGTGTCCTCTGCGAGCTGCGCGACGTAGCGCAGGATGGCGCTATCAACATGGACGCTGGCACCGAGCGTCGCCATGTCCGCGACTGCGGTCGTCGTGATCACGGCGCTGAGGCTGGCAGAGGGATTGCGGTCGGAGACTCCGGCGAGGATCTGCTCTGCTGCCACCAGGTCGGGGTAGCCGATCGACGTCTTCATCATGAACCGGTCGAGCTGCGCCTCGGGCAGTTTGTAAGTACCCGCCTGCTCGATGGGATTCTGGGTTGCGATGACCAGAAACGGTCTTCCCACCTCGTGACCCACGCCGTCAACGGTCACACGCGACTCTTCCATCACCTCCAGGAGCGCCGACTGGGTCTTCGGCGACGCCCGGTTGATTTCATCGGCGAGCACAATCGACGCGAAGACCGGGCCCCGATGGAATTCGAACTTGCCCGCCTTCTGGTCGTAGATGGTGATTCCGGTGACGTCCGACGGCAGAAGATCGGGGGTGAACTGGATGCGATTGTGGGTTCCTTGCACCGTCGCCGCAATCGCTTTCGCCAGGGAGGTCTTGCCTGTCCCCGGTGCGTCCTCGAGCAGGAGGTGGCCTTCGGCGAGCATGGTGGTCAGCGCCAGGCGCACGACCTCGGTCTTGCCGAGGACCGCCTTGCTGACGTTGTCGGCCAACCGGCTGAAGCTGTCGGCGAACCAGATCGCTTGTTCAGGTGTCATTGTCATTCTTTGTTCCTTTCAAGAATTCTTCTTGCCGATTTCCGCAGTTTCATTGCCACTGGATTCCTGGGGTCCAGTACTGGCCTTGGATTTCGACGGAAAAGATTCCCGCTGCTGGCATAGCTGGGCACGTCACCGTGATTGATCCGTTCGCAGGCACGGAGAGCAGTCCAGCGCTTCCTATGTATCCCGGATCCGTCATGTGTGCAGGAGAATGCGCGAGGGCGTTCCAGCACTTGACGTTGTAGGTCCCCGGTGGGAAATTTGCGACTGTCAGGAGGATTGATTGGCCAGATTCGCCGCTTAATGATCCACTTGGCTGCGGCGGGGCTCCCGAGACGGCGGACGCGCTATTTGTGCTGGTTTGCCCGGCGGCGTCCGTTGCTCGCACGGTGATCGAGTGCGTCTGGCTGTAGGTCCCGACGTTTTCGTTTCCGCTGGACACGCCGACCGCTTGGTAGGCCCCTCCGTCGACACTGATCTCGAGAGACACGATTGCTCTCCCGTTCGGTGCCGGCGGACCCCATTGCAGGTTCACTTGCGCGCCGCCGCCGGTGGCCCCGGCCCCGGGCTGGTTCGGGGGACCGAACGGTGCGACCGATCCGCTCGGCGCGGATGAAGGCCCCGCGCCGCCGATAGTCGACGTGGCCCTCACGCTTATCGTGTAGTTGCCGTTGTTGTTCACTTGGCCGTTGCCGATCACTCCAGAAGTTCCGGATCCACCCGAGACCCAATCGTTCCGCCACGCGGCGCCATTCACGCTGTACTCATAGCTGAGTTCACTCGGACTTGCCCCGTTGGGGTCCGCGGCGCTGTAGGTAAGTGTCACAGCGTTGTTTCCCGCCGTTGCGGAAACCGAGCCCGGTGCACCCGGTGCGTTGACCGCGCGCAATGCTGCCGACGTGGGGCTGGGCGAGGAGTTTCCCGCCTTGTTGACGGCGATTACCGAGAACGTGTAGCTGGATGCCGACACAGCGACAGTTACGGTCTGAGAGGTCTGACCACCGGCAACAGGGATTGCTATGGTTGTGCCGTTTTGCGTTTCGTTGAGCGTGTAGGCGGAGATTGGAGCGCCATTGTCCGTCGGCGCGCTCCAGGAGACGGCGAGTTGGGCCTGGGACCCTACCGATGGCACCTTTGACACGGATGGCGTCCCAGGAGCCGAAGGTACGCCGGCGGGAACCATTGCCGCCGACGGAGCACTCCAGGGGGAGGGGCTCGGCGCGAGGCTGAACGCTTCGACCTGCACTGTGTAGCTCGTGCCGTTTGTCAGCCCGGTCCAGGTGTAGGAGTTTCCGGTCAGCCCGCTCTTCTGTCCTCCCGAGGCTGGTGCGGGAGAGATTTGGAGTGTGTAGGACTGCACGGCGGAGCCGTGGGTTTGCGGCGCCACCCAGGAGATAGACAGCAAACCGTCCCCGAAGGCGAGAGCGGGGGCTGCGGGGGTATCAGGGACGGCATCGGGGCGAGCCGGCGCAGAAGAGGGGGATGCAGGCGAGTCGCCCACTTTGTTCGTTGCCACCACGGTGAAGCCATAGGTGGTGTTGTTAGTGAGCCCGGTCAGCGTGCACGATGTGGAGACGCACTTCTGCTGGAATCCTGCGGCGAGGACGGTGTACCCGGTGATCGGGCTGCCGTTCTCAGAAGGCGCGGCCCATGTCAGGACGACTGTCCGGTCCGAGACGGATTGAATGGCGGGAGTGAGCGGCGCTGAGGGCTTCCCTGCCACGGTGAGGGTGATAGTGCCGGTGACCTCCCGGTTCGGATCGTTCGTGGCGTCACCGATTCGG
>JANYEI010000060.1 GCA_025363205.1 Frigoribacterium sp. | reverse complement strand
CGGAAGTGGCGGATGAGCCTCACCAGCAACATCCGTCACAGGAGTTCCTGCATTTGCCACACAAAGAGCGCGGGAGACCGCCTCACAAAGAGCGCGGGAGACTGCCACACGGTGAGCGCGGGAGACGGATGTCGCAGCGTGACGTTGCCACGGGCAAGCTAGCGGTGCTGGTCGACCTCGTGGTCCGCGTGCTCCTCCGGCTCGAGCTGAAAGGTGGAGTGTGCCACGTCAAAATGGTCCGCGAGGCATGCACTGAGAGAGTCGAGCAGCTCGTCCGTGCGGTTCTGGCTGAACACCGCTCGGTCAACCACGACATGGGCAGAAAACACATTGGAGCCCGGCGTTATCGACCAGACATGCACGTCGTGTACCGACACCACACCGGGCTTTGAGATCACGTGCTCTCGAATGAGCGCGACATCCGTTCCGCGCGGTGTTCCCTGGCTAAGCACACGGATCACATCACGCAGCAAGCTGAGCGCCCGGGGCACGATGAGAGCGGCGATGGCGAGAGAGGCGATCGCATCCGCTCGCTCAAACCCGGTGAGCAGGATGACGATGGCGGCCATAATCACCGCCACCGACCCCACGAGGTCACCGAGCACCTCGAGATAGGCGCCGCGCATATTGATCGAGTCTTTCGCGCCGCCCCGCAACACGAGCAGGCCAGCCACGTTGGCGACTGCTCCGAGACTGGCGACGAGCAGCATCAGCGGCGCCTGCACCGCTCCGACCGCAGGATCAAGCAGGCGGGTGACCGCCTCTGCGACCACGAAGGCCACCACCACGAGCAGGATGACCCCATTGGCCAAGGCACCGAAGACCTCGGCGCGACGGTGGCCGAAGGTCTGGGTATCCGTTGCCGGCCGCGCCGCCACACTCAGTGCGACAAGCGCCACGAGGAGTCCGGTGAGGTCGGAGAGCATGTGGCCGGCATCGGCGAAGAGCGCAAGCGACCCGGAGAAAATGCCGCCGATCACTTCCAACACGAGCACGACCACGACGATCCCGATCGTGATCAGCAGGCGCGCCCGGTTTACTCGGCCGGTCTGGGGATTCAGTCCGTGCGAGTGGCTGTGCCCGTGTGCGTCGCTCACCGGTCCAGTCTAGAAACAAACGCTGAACAGGGGCCCCGTCGCGATCAGACCGGGAAGACCAGCAGTGTGCTGCTCGCGGTGGCGATGAGTTTTCCCCTCGAGTCATGCACTGTACCCTCGGCGAAAGCCGCCCGACTTCCCGGTTTCGTAACGATGCCGACGGCGGTCAACTGGCCAGTGTCGGCCATCACCGGCCGGAGATAGCTGATCTTGATCTCGAGAGACGTGTAGCCCTGGCCTTTCGGCAGGGTCGTCTGCACGGCACAGCCCAGCACGGAATCGAGCAGAGTGCAGACGAGTCCGCCGTGCACCGTGCCGATCGGGTTGTAGTGCGACTCGTCGGGATCGCAGGTGAACGTGACCCTGCCCACCTCGGCAGCGACGGGTCGCATCCTCATCAGGTTCACGATGGGAGGTTGGGGCACGCTGCCGGCGACCAGCCCCTGAATGTACTCAAGCCCAGACATCGTCTTCGCCAGGGCGGCGCCCACCAGCGGATCTTCCCAGGTGACGGTTCTCGAGCGATCGATAGGGGTTGATTCGGCCTCGCTGCACATCGGATGGTCCTTTCCCCGACCAGCCTAAGACCGCGCTGACCCCCGTCCCGCGGGAATGCCAGCGCCTGCCCAGCGTTGAGACCTGCATGGACTCAAGCGAACCGACCACCTTTCTCGACTGGCTTGCCCTGCAAAAGCAGGCCCACCGTGAATTCGGAGGGCGGCTCAGCGAGGTCACGGACTGGGATGCGCCCACCCCCGACGCCGAATGGAATATACGCGACCTGGTGACTCACGTCGTGCAGGAGCAGCAGTGGGTGCCTCACCTGCTCGCAGGATCTACCGTCACGGATGCGCAACGCAGCATCCAGCCGCTCGGGGATGACCTTCGCGCCGAGTGGAGGCTGTATTCCCTTGCCGCGACCGCGGCCTGGGACGCCGCCGCCCCGGATGCACAGGTGAGCCTGTCGTACGACACCGTGCCCGTGATCGATTACCTGCGCGAGCAGGTGAGCGACGTCACCATCCACACCTGGGATCTCGCGCGCGCCGTCGGTGCCGACGAGACCCTCGACGAGGCCCTCGTCGCGGGCGTCTGGACGGTATTCGAACCGCAGCGAGACACGCTCTCCGCAAGCGGCCTATTTGCGGTGCCGGTTCCGCTGCCCGAGGATGCGCCGCTACAGTTGCGCCTGCTCGCCCTCACGGGACGCGACGCTCGCCCGGGAGTCTAAAATCCCGCAACGGCGTGCGGGATGTAGTGCTCGGTCAGCCGTGCGAGCTCGTCGTCCGTAAGGTCGAGCTCCGCCGCGGCGACCGCGTCGTCGAGATGCTCGAGCCTGGTGGCTCCGACGATCGGGGAAGACACGGCTGGCTGCTGCACCACCCACGCGAGCGCAACCTGCGCGCGCGGCACACCGCGGGCCTCAGCAACGGATGCCACCGCATCCGCAACCCGGCGGTCGGAGTGCTCGGACTGGACGTAGAGGGTTTTTCCGAACTCATCGGTCTCGGACCGTGACGATGACGCATCCCAATCCCGCGTGAGCTTGCCGCGGGCGAGGGGGCTCCATGGCAGTACACCGACGCCCTGGTCGAGGCAGAACGGATGCATCTCGCGCTCTTCCTCGCGGTTGATGAGGTTGTAGTGATCCTGCATCGACACGAAACGCGTCCAGCCATTCAGATCGGCCGCGTGCTGGGCCGTGGCAAACTGCCAGGCGAACATCGACGACGCCCCGAGGTATCGGGCTTTGCCTGACGTGACTACGTCGTGCAGTGCTTCCATCGTTTCCTCGATGGGCACGAGGGGATCCCAGCGATGAATTTGGTAAAGGTCAATGTAATCGGTGCCGAGGCGACGGAGGCTCGCGTCGATCTGCTCAATGATGTGCCCGCGCGACAGCCCTCCACCGTTCGGCCCCTGCCTCATCTTTCCGTGCACTTTGGTCGCGATCACGACCTCTTCGCGCTTCGCGTATTCGCCGAGAGCCCGTCCCACGATCTCCTCGCTTGAGCCATTCGAATAGACGTTGGCCGTGTCGAACGTGGTGATGCCGAGCTCGAGTGCGCGGCGGATGAACGGACGGCTCTGCTCCTCCGGCAGGCTCCACGCATGATTGCCGCGACCCGGGTCCCCGTAGCTCATGCACCCGAGCGTCACCGCCGAGATCTCGAGGCCGCTGTTTCCCAATCGCGTGTATTCCATGATTCCAGTCTGCCCCCTGCCGAAGCCGGTCAGGCACTTCGTGGCGATGCTGCGCCGCGAAGAGGCGATCTCCTCACGGTTCCGAGGTGGTCAGGTCGCGACTGGCGCTCTGGACCGTCCCGGCATCCTCAGCGCATAGGCGGATGCTCCGAGGAAGAACACTGCCCCAACGGCGAAGGCCACCGGATAGGAGACTGTGTCGGCGAGAAAGCCGGCCACAAGCGGTCCGATGATCGCGCCGAAGTCGGAGAACATCGAGAACACCGCGACCGGTCGCCCGCCCGAGGCACCGGCGACATCCCCGACCGCAGCCGCTGGAGCCGTCCCCATGAAGGCCGCTGCCACTGCGTAGACACAGAGCAGCGCGGTGAGTGCCCAGAAACTCGTGACGAACGGAACGGCGGCGATGGTGACGGCCGCAATCGCGAACGCGCCGACGATGGCTGGCTTGCGACCCACGGTGTCGATGAAGCGGGCGGCGGGGGCAAGCGCGATGGCCTGGGCAACCGCGGAGAAGGCGAAGGCGACACCGGTCCAGGTGCTCGGACCGTGCAGCACCTCGACGATCAAGACGGGCACAAGCGAATTGCGCACTCCGAAGGAAGTCCACCCCTGGGCGAAGTTCGCGACGCAGGCTGCGCGGAATCCACGGTCACGCAGCACCTCGCGAAACGGGATGCTCACCGTGGAGCCTGATTCAGTCAATGGAGCGACAGTCCGCGGCCGAAGGAGCAGGATACCGACGACACCGGCGACGGCGAGAGTGCCGGCGTAGAAGAAAAACGGAGCACTGAGCGAGATCGTGGCAAGCAGGCCGCCGAGTGCCGGGCCCGTCATCCCTCCGATGAGAAAGCCTCCCTGGTAGAAGCCGATGGACCGTGCGCGCATCGCGGTGGACGTCGATCCGATCAGCAGCGTCATCGCCGACACCGTGAACATCGCCGAACCGATGCCCCCGATGCCGCGCAGGATCAGCAGCTGCGGATAGTTCTGGGCGATACCGACCAGCCCGCTAGAAAGCGCGACGATGCCGATGCCAATCGAGAGGATGGCGCGCTCTCCCGCCCAATCGATCAACCGACCACAGAAGGGACTCGAGACGAAGCGCAACAGCGCGAACGCGGAGATAACCGCACCGACCTCTGCGTTACCGACACCGAAGCTGCGCACGTAGACGGGCAGCACCGGAACTACGACGCCGAAACCCACCATCACGAAGAAGGCG
>JANYEI010000038.1 GCA_025363205.1 Frigoribacterium sp. | reverse complement strand
CTGCTGGCGGCCGATCTGGCATCGACCGATGCCTTTCGCGTGGCGAAGTCGATCGAGGCTCACGAGCGCGAAATCGAACGTCTCGATCGCGAAATTGTGGCCGCAAATGACCTGGTGGCCCAGGCATCTACCTCTGCCGATGATCTCGAGGGGCAGCTTCGCGCCCTTCGCGAGCAGCACGGGCAGGCGGGTGGATTCCAGCTCCAGGCCTGGCGCACCGAGATCTCGAGCCTCACCGACCAGCTCGCCGCTCCGCAGCGGGCGCGTGTGTTGCTGCAGGAGAAGTTGCGGATGCTCGGATCCTCTGAGCCGTCGAACGCGACGGAATTCGCCGAGCTGGTGTCCCAGGCACAGGGCGAGGCGGAGTCGATTGTTTCGGCGGCCGAGTCCGTGAGCGAGAGCCGCGCCGAAGCCCGCGTTGTCGAACGCGATGCCGTCCACGAGCTGAATGCCGTGCGAGCCCAGCTCGCCGCTCTTGCTCGCCAGCCCTCCAACATCGACAGCAGGGACCTCGAGCTTCGAGACCGACTCGCCGCCGCGCTGAAGGTGGCCCCGAAGCGACTTCCCTTTGTGGCGGAACTGCTCGAGGTACCGGCGGAACACGCGGCCTGGCGCGGAGCGATCGAACGACTGCTCGGCGGGTTCTCCCGCTCGGTGATCGTGCCGGAAGCGCTCTATGCTGCGGCATCCGAATACATCGACTCCCACCATCTCGGCCGGAAGCTGCTGTACAACCGGGTGTCCACGGCATCCGTTGAATCGGTTCTGAGCGTCGCCAGCACGTCGGTCGTGCGCAAGATCGGAGTAGCGGTCGGAGATTTCGAACCCTGGCTGAACTCCGAACTGAGCCGTCGATTCGACTACGCCTGTGCCGAAAGTATCGCCGCTTTCCGATCCAGCGACCGAGCCATCACGCCGACCGGCCAGATCAAACACACACGCACCCGGCACGAAAAGGACGATCGAAACAGTGTGGATGACCGGCGATCCTGGGTACTCGGTTTCGACAATCACGACAAGAACGAGCTGTATCGGCAGGATGAGACTCGACTGCTCGCCGAGCGGGATGCGGCAAAGGCGTCCCTCGACTCGGTGATCTCCCGACAGGCCGATAACGGGGCGCGATTGGAGGCCTGCCAGTACATCCGAAACCTGCACTGGGATGACGTGAATGCGGAGGGTCGCATCGTGCGGATTCACGATCTCGAGACCCAGGTTGCGACGTATTCCGCGGCGTCCGGTGAGCTGGCCGGCCTCGATCGTCGGCTCGACTCACTCGGTCGCGAGGCCCACGACGCGCGGCAGACCGCGAATTCTGCGGCGGGGCAAGTGAGTTCGCAGCGAGAAGAGGTGGCCCGGCGGCGGACCGGGCTCTGTGAGGCTCAGTCGGAACAGTCCGAACTCGAACCGGTAGAGAGATCCACCCGATTGCGGCTCGACGAGCGATTCACCGCACTCGCCCGATCGGTGGCGCTGGACAAACTCGGCGAGTCCGTGGCAAAAATGACGACGGCGATCAGTCGCGAGCTCGACGCGGTGAGACGCACGATCGGGGAGGCAGAGGGGGAACTCGTACGTATTTTCACCGCGTTTTCCGCGGAGTGGCCGGCTGACGTCGCGGACACCGACACGACCGTCGCGAGCACACCGGACTTCCTGCGCATTCTTGAGACGATCGAATTCGACGGCCTTCCCCGCTTTCAGGGTCGCTTCCGTGAACTGCTGCAGACCCAGTCGAACCAGAACCTCGCGCAGCTCGTGCAGCTAATGGCCCAAGAGCAGAAGGAGGTGCGCAAGCGGATCCAGCCGGTGAATGATTCGCTCGCCTCCGTCGACTTCAATGCGGGAACCTATCTGGAATTGAAGGTCAAGGAGCGTTTCCTGCCAGAGGTCAAGAAGTTTCGGCTGGATGTGCAGGGCATTCTCGAGAACTCGCTCACGGCATCCGCCTCCGAGGCCGAAGCAAAATACGAGGCACTGCACGCACTCGTCACGCGGCTCGGAAGCAGTTCCTTTGCCGACCGCACCTGGCGAGAGCTCGTTCTGGATGTGCGAAAGCACGTCGAATTCCAGGGGCTCGAAAAATCCGCCGACGGTGTGGTGGTCGACATCCATACGTCCGGGGATGGGCGATCGGGAGGCCAGCGGGTCAAGCTCGTGACCTTCGCGCTTGCCGCCGCGCTTCGCTACCAGCTCGGCGGACACAAGGCCGTGACCCCGCGGTACGGCACGGTGATCATCGACGAAGCATTCGATAAGGCGGATGCCGAATTCACCGAAGGATCGATGCGTATTTTCGAGCGCTTCGGGTTTCAGATGATCCTCGCGACGCCGCTGAAAATGGTTCAGACGCTCAGCGAATTCATCGGCGGAGCAGCCCTCGTCACCATCCGAAACCGCAACGAATCCTCGCTCAATCTGCTCGAGATCACCGACCTTGCAGGCCGCGTCGCATGAAGTCGGTCGCGACCGTGCGCGGCGAGGCCGCGGTGCGCTTCGAGAAGAACTTCCGTTCCTGGTCCATTGACGGTGCCGGTTCCTGGCCCCTCTCGTTGGCGCTCGGCGCACCCGAAGAGAAGGAGGCCCTCGCCGATTTCGAGGGGACCGCACGATGGGCACGCGACTGGATGAACCTCGCGACTTCCCTGCACATTGTGACGGCGCAACGATCATGGCGCACTGGCTCGCAACTCATACCCACCCACGTCCGATTTGATTCGGCACCGGAGTTGGCGACCTTCGTCGGGCGGGCGAAGGAGTGGAATCGTGCAAACGAGCGGCTGCAGGAACTGGCAGGCGATTGGCACGCGGTTCGGCCACTTGATCGAACAACCTTCACTCGACTTGTGTCTCTGTCGTCGCTCGAGTGGCAGCAGACGCGGGAATTCCTGCGCTGGGTCGAGCGGCATCCGACCTCGGGCCTGCTTCCGCGGCAGCTTCCGATCCCCGGGGTCGACAGCAAGTGGTTCGAGACTCACCGCGCACTGTGCACAGCGCTTCGCAGAGCGACCGCGGGCGATGAGGGAGACGGGTTCGGGCTGCGAACTCTCGAAAAGCTGCTGACCCTCCGGGTGCTCGATCCGCAGCTCAGGACCGAGCTCGGTGGTCTAGGCGATTTCTCTGCAGAGCCGAACGTACTCGCCGCGCTGCGCTGGCATCCGCGGGTCGTGATCGTCTGCGAAAACCTGCAGTGTGCCTACTCATTCGGTGATGTCGAGGGCGCGGTCGTGATTGCGAAACAGGGCTACGCGGTCGATGTGCTGAGCCGGCTGCCCTGGCTGGCATCCGCACGCATTGTTTATTGGGGCGATCTCGATACGCACGGTTTCGCCATCCTCAATCGATTCCGCAGCTATTTTCCGCGGGCAGAGTCGATCCTGATGGATGAAACGACACTGCTCGACAATCGCCCGCTGTGGGCGAACGAACTGGACCAGAATGTGCAGTCGCTGTCGCTGCTCACCGAGCCCGAACAAGCCGTTCTCGAGATGCTTCGGTCGAGCACATACGGGCCTTCCGTTCGGCTCGAGCAGGAGAGAATTCCCTGGGCGGTCGTGGAGGCCGCGTTCGAGCGGGTGCAGGCGCGGTAGCGTCGCAGACTTAAACGGCCAGACCGGGATCATCAGGTGACCTGTGCCCGCGTGAGCGAGGGCGGCCCCGGTCAGAATTGAAGCGGGATCGGTATCACCGTTGAGCAGCAACGTCACCTCGGGGCCGCCCGTGACGCCGATCCCACTCACCTGCTCGCTGTTGCCATCGAGCATGCCTAGTGACTGGCGAGAACGACATGCCCTCACGCAGTGAACGAGTTCCGCTCGCCACTCAGCGGGAGCACTTGCCGGATCGCGTTGGCTTTTACCGGGTCTGAGTGGCCCGTTCCGGCTCACAACTCGAGGTTGGGGCCCCGTCGTGCGTGCGCGGCACGGGTCGTGGGCCTTGGCTGGCAAAGACAAATGGCTCACCCAAGTGGTTGCGGCGGATCCGGACACGCTAGTGGGGAAAGCCCGCGATGAGCTCGGATACAACCTCATCAGCGTTAGCGAGGATCACGGTGACCGGATACTGCGCACCTGAAGCACCTCAGTGGGAAGAAGTGACTTTCTCCCGCAGCTCTGAATCGCTCGGCTCCACCAAATGACTTCCATCGGCGAACTGGATCACCGGGATGTTGGTGCGCCCGCTGATAGCGATTGCGCGGTCGGCACCGGTGAGGTCTGCTTCGAGGTCCACGTAGTCGTAGTCCACGCCCAGCGTGTCGAGCACCTTCTTCGAACGGCGGCAGTCGATACACCATTCGGCTCCGTACATGGTTACTTTATTGCTCATGGGAGGCGCAACTCGTATCACGCCTCGGGAATTCCCCGGCGCGCATTGTCTCTTGGTCGCGCCACCTCGGCTCTTCTTGGTCAACTTTTTCCACCGGGCCAGCTTTCCCCCACCGGGCCGATTCGCGTTCCTCCGGCCACCAGTGTTCCTGTTGACCATTACTGTCCCTGTGGGCACCGCTTGAACACCTCTCCTCCACCGAACCACCTCAAAAAGGTTGTGCACAGATTTGCCACCTCATCTATCGAACATACGTTCGAAGGTGAAAGATTGAGTTATGTCCACCCCCGACCTTCTCCCACAGTTCAACTCGGCAGTAGCTGCTGCCGAGGCGTTGTCGAGGGATGTCACGGCCTATCGCGCCCTCGCTGACGATGCCCTCCTTCAGGTCGCTCGACGGTCAGCTGACGCCCAGCGCCTGATGGGCACAGCGGCGGCGGTGATCGCCGGCGAAATAGCGCGACGATCCGCCATATCTCTCGGCCACGATGGGCTAGCCCAGCGCACCGGTCATCGAACGGCGATCGAGCTGGTTCGCGTTACCACCGGACTTTCGGGGCGAGAAGCGGCCGCAGCGGTGCGCGTCGGCACCCTGGTGCAGGATGCTGCCGATCCGCACTCCTGGCGGCACGCCCTTGGGCAGGCGGTGCGCCAGGGTGCCCTGTCTGTCGGCGCTGCTGATTCGATCCGTGCCGGCCTCGGCGAACCGAGCGCCCGAGTTTCGGAAAGCGTTCTTACGGAGGCAACCAAACGGCTATGCAGCGAATCGGAGACCCTCGATACCGATCGCCTTTTTCGGCGTGCCCGCGAACTACGGGACGAGTTGGACGAGGCGGGCATCGCCGAACGTGAGAACGAGCGGCGTGACGCGCGCAGCCTCACCTTTGCCCGTCTTCCCGACGGAATGAGCCGATTAACGTGGCTGATGGATCCCGAGACAGCCACGATCACCTCAGACCTCTGGGATCGGGCAACGTCACCACGACGTGGCGGGCCGCGATTCGTGGATGCTGGCAGTACAGACTTCGAGCGAGCAAAGCAGATCACCGACGATACTCGGTCGACGGCGCAGCTTGCCTCCGACGTGTTCGTGGAACTGCTTCGCCAGGGTGCGGCCGCCGACTCGTCCCAGCTGTTGGGATCGGGTGCACCCGTGGTGCATCTGCTCGTGCTGAATGCGGCTCTCAACGAGAGCGATGGCGAGGCCATGGGTGCGAGCGCGGGCCATACTCAGGACCACGCCTACGGCCACCCTCACCCTCATGCTCACGGCCGCCTCGAGGGCCAGCTCGATCCCGCGAGCATCGAAACCATCCAACGCGCGTTTTGTTCGTCGACCATCGAGTCGATTCTTTTCGACGACAGCGGCCACGCGCTCGACGTGGGCCGCGAACGTCGGCTGTACACGCGTAAGCAACGGCAAGCTCTCGCGATTCGCGATGGCGGATGCATGTTCCCCGGATGTGACCGACCGCCATCCTGGACCGAGGCCCACCACACCAAACACTGGACGCGAGACCGCGGCAGCACGAACATCGACGATGGAATCCTGCTCTGCCGACATCACCATCTGCTCTGCCACAATAATCACTGGGAGATCCAGCAAGCGGAGGACGGTTTCGTGCTGATTCCTCCGATCGATGTGGACCCCGACCAAGTGCCGATTCCTCTGCCATCCAAGAGCGAAGCCCTGCGAGAACTCTGTGCTGCGGCGAGTTGAGGGTGTGCGCGAGAGGGTGCTGGGTGCCGGGTGCTGGGTGCTGGGTGTCGGGTGCTGGGGCGACCCGGGTACTGGGGCGACCCGGGTATGAACTCGTGCCGGGCACAGGGTCGGGCTCGCGCCCACGCTCGGCACGCGCTCACGCCCAAGCTCGCGCACAGATATAGCGCCCTGGAGTCTCCTCCGCAACGCCACATCCGGAGTGCTAGTCGCTTTCTCAATCACCATTTGGTGCAGCGTGCGCACGTTGGTTACGAGCTCAGCCGCCTCTGCCATCACCTGGTCGATGGCCTTATGGGCCGCCGAAATCTCGTCGAGGAACGTCTCGGTGTTCCGATATTTGCTGCCCACCATCGCCTCCCGACGCTGCTCGAGAGTGAAGGTCTTGCGAGCGGCACCCCGCGAGTAGGCCAAGGCGGGCATCCGGCATGAGGGCAAGCCGAGGGGAGATGAATAAAATCATTGCTGTGGCACGACCCTGGGTCCCGGCTTTTTCACTGAGATTGCTCGCCCAGCTCAGGAGGCGGTCGTCGATTTCTTTCTCAGTGTTTCTGTCCACCGGTTGTTTCTGTCCACCGGATGGATTAAACGGAGGATCCTCGCCAGGGACTGCTCTCCGAAGTGCGGTATCGAAAAGACAAAAAGTCCCGGGTCTCGACGACGGGCGGGATAATGTCGAACACGAGGCACCTTCTTCCCCGATCAACGGGGGTGCTAAGAATCGGCCCAGAGCACCGAACTCACCCCCTGCACCGGGGACGACGTCCACACCTGTGTGAAATCAGTGTGTTGAGAACGGGGGAGCGGGGAGCGGGATCAAGCGTGCGCGCTTACCTCGGCAGGGTGATGATCGCCTGCACCGGCGCGTGGTCCGAGGGCCAACTGCCGTCGAACTGGGCGACGTTGATGGCGGTCCTTGAGACCGTTATCCCCGGCGTCGCGAGGATCCAGTCGATGCGCTTGTGGTCGAGGCGCGGGGGTTGATAGTCGAGGAAAGTTCCCCAGGCGTCCGTTACACGGTCCGCCGCGACATCCCATGTGTCCACGAGCGTACCCTCGGCGGTGATGGCCGCGTAAGGGAGCGAACCGACACTCGTGTTGAAGTCGCCGGTCACGATGGCCGGAAGGGTGCCGGACGCGACAAGCGCCCTCACCAGCGAGGCAGAATGGATGCGAGCATTTCGGGATCGATGATCGAAATGAGTGTTCAAAACCCTGAATTTGTTGCCGGTGATCCGGTCACGAAAGGTGGCATCGATAAGTACTCTCGGAACCTTGTTGCCCCAGGTACTGGAGCCGGCGACGCTCGGGGTATCCGAGAGCGCGGTCTGCTCCCAGCAGAGCAGTGTGAGCCGGCGACCGTCGTAGAACACGGGACAGCCTTCGCCACGACGATCGGCGTTTCGTCCATAACCGATCGACCGGTAATTATCCCCGAGGGCACCTCGCAGGAATTTAGCTTGGTCCGGCAGAGCCTCCTGCACCCCGACAATTGTTGGGAGCTCCGAGACAAGAAGCCGAGCCATCAGGGGCTGGCGTCTACTCCACCGATCAGGATTACCGGGCAGCAGGCGCGGCAGCCGCCGACGGATGTTAAAACTCATCACCTGCAACTGGGGGGCGTCGACGGGGCCGAGGAGGGGAATATCCGTCACACATCCAGCCTACGGTCGTCGCGATACCGAGGGCGCCCAGACGCTAGCCTTCTGGAATGGCCGAATCACACGGGGTTGAATCACACGGGGTTGAATCCTTTGCCGAGATTCCCGCGGGGATCTACCGGCACTACAAGGGCAACCTGTACGAGGTGATCGGGTCGGCTAAACACTCGGAAACCGAGGAGCCGCTGGTCGTATATCGCGCACTCTATGGAGAGTTCGGGCTGTGGGTGCGTGAGCGCGAGATGTTTCTCGGCGATGTTGAGGTTGACGGTCGAAGCATGCGACGGTTTGCGCCGGTGTGAAGTTTGCCTGCACCAAAGCTCCAACATCGGAGCTCAGGACGGCTTCGACGCCGCGCCTGCCGCCCGCACCCGCAGCCGCTCTTGCCGCATGCTGATCCAGCGACGGAACCAGGCGGCATCCGTCATCCTGGCCAGGATCGGGCCGGCGATCACTGTCAGCAGCACATAGGCGGTAGCCAGCGGCGCGAGCCGCGGCTCGATACCGGAGCCGGCAGCGAGTCCGGCGATCACGATCGAGAACTCACCACGGGGCGTGAGTGCGAAGCCCGTGCGCCAGCGACCCGGTAGACCGATGCCCGCCGCCGCGGCCGCACGATAGCCGGTGAAGGTCTTCGTAGCGATGGTGACCACCGCGAGAATGGCGGCCGGCACAAGCACCGGCGGGATACTGCCCGGCTCGGTTGCGAGGCCGAAGAAGACGAAGAAAATGGCGGCGAACAGGTCGCGAAGCGGGGCGAGAAGCTGTTGTGCATTGTGCGCCACCCGGCCGGAAAGGGCGATGCCAACCAGGAATGCGCCAACGGCCGCCGACACATTGACCTCCTGGGCGATTCCGGCCACCAGCATGGTAAGTCCGAGAACACCGAGCAGGAGAGACTCAGAGTGGTTGGCGGCGAAGAGTCCCGAAATGACGCGACCGTGCCTCAGCGCTAGGTAGAGAATCACCGCGACGACCAGGACCGCGATGACCAACGCTGTCGCTCCCACGAGCACTCCGGTGCCGATCACCAGCGCCGAGAGCACGGGAAGGTAGAAGGCCATCGCGAGATCCTCGATCACCAGGATTGACAGGATCGTCGGCGTCTCCCGGTTGCCCAATCGCCGCAAATCCCGAAGCACCTTGGCAATCACCCCCGAAGAAGATACCCACGTGATGCCCGCGAGTGCCACTGCGGCCACCGGACCCCATCCGAGAATGAGCGCACAGGCCGCGCCGGGCACCGCATTGAGAAGTGCATCGAGAATGCCTGCCCTGCGGGACCGTTTGAGGCTGGAGACAAGCTCGGTCGGCGAATATTCCAATCCCAGCATGACCAGCAGGAGGATCACGCCAAGCTCGCTCCCAATGGTGAAAAAGTCGTCTCCTGCCTCCAACGGCACGAAACCCCCGACGCCGAAGGCGAGTCCGGCGAGCAGGTAAAACGGGATGGCCGAGATTCCAATCCGGTCGGCGAGCCGGGACAGCAGGCTCAGTCCGAGCAGTACGGCCCCGACTTCGATGAGGAGCAGGGCGGCGTCATGCATGGGCGAACGGGGGATCAGCCGTCGGTAAGAACGCGGGCGAGTGCGTCTAAGCCGAGACGGGTGCCAACGGCAACGATGGTGTCGCCAGCGGCGAGAGGAGTATCCGGGGTCGGCGAGGGGATGACATCCGCTCCCCGCACGATCGCGACGATGGAGGTGTGAGTGCGAGTGCGGGCCCTCGTAGCGCCGAGGACCTCACCGGCGTAGGGCGATCCAGCCGAGATCAGGAGCTGCTCGGTGAAGAGGCCAGCGGCCTGTTCACGGATGGCGGCGAGCTGCCCGAGCATGAGCGATGCCCCGAGCACATCGGCGAGAGCGGCAGCCTCGTCATCGGTCAGAGCGATCGAATCGACGGCTTCGTCGGGATCGTCGACCCCGAACAGTGCGAGCTCCCGCTCGCCGGACCGATGGGACACCACGCCGATCCGACGCCCCTTCTTGGTGATGACGTCATGGCGCGTGCCGATGCCCGGCAGATCTATTTTTTCGACGCGTACGCTCACGCGGCAACCCTAACAGTCGACGCGGTCGGGGCAGCGGGTGCTTGCGACCCGGCGCCGGTGGCGATCTAAAGGCGCGATGACTCCAGCCACGACGGGATATGGCACCGGATACTTCGCCCGCGACGCCACCCGTGTGACGCCAGCTACGACGACAGGTGCGACACCAGATACGACCACACCGCGAACACGCAGCATCCGCCGATCAGCGCAGTGAAGAGCAGAAGCCAAACCGGAGAGGGGATGCCGGTTCTGCGGTAGAGAAGATAGGCATCCGAGGTGGAGAGCTGGTGTCGACGGCGAAGGTGCACTCCGATGACCGTGCCGAGCGCCCGCACCGCGCCCACGAGCAGTGCAATTCCGATCACCAGAAGCGCGTAGCCCTGCACCGTGGGCGTAGCAAAGAACCACAGCAGCGCGCTGGTCGCCGCGGAGACAAGCACGACGATCGCCCCAAACGCGTTGCGGATCACCAGCAGCGTCAGCACCAGCATGATCCCGCCAGCGAAGAGCGCGATCGCGGTGTACCCGTTGAAAACACTCCAGAGCTGGGCGGCACCGACGATGGCGGGCGCCGGATAGCCGAAGACCCCACTCACGACCGTGCCGAACACGCCGCGACCACTGCTCAACGCATCACCCGAATGATTGCGACGGATGCGGATGCCGTGCACCACCCTTCCAGTGAGGATCGCGGCGACCGCGTGCCCGAGTTCGTGCACGAGTGTCGCGAAGAGGCCAAAATACTGCCAGGTAGCTCGCGGCAGGCTGAGGACCGCGGCAACCGCCACGATCCCGATCAGCACGGGCAGCGGGATGGCGACCGGCGTCGTTCGCGCAAGCAGGGCAAGCAGGGCGTGCAAGTTGGGCAGGGTGGGCAAGGTGGGCAGAGTGGGCAAGGAATCGATGGGCCTTAGTCTGCCATCGTCGGGTCAGTTCCCCGCCCACAGTCCGGAATCAGCACTACGGAATCAGCACCGCCGCCAGTCTCACCGGCCCGGCCGTGTAGTCGAGCTCGGTCGCCTGCAACACGTTCGGCGGCACGATCGTGTCCATCACCTTCGGCACCGTGTTCGGGTTGGCGGAGCAGAGGGCGCTCGACGACAAAGCGGCGCAGACTCCGAAGCTGTAGTCACCGGCGGTCGCAGTGAAGCTGCGGGTCTGGTCGACACCGTGGGTGCCGTCCTGGCCGGTGAGGGCCACCGTGAAGCCCCACCCCGAGGACGGCGTACCACCGAGCGCCGTCTTTTCGACGCTGAAGGTGATGTACCGGCTGACCGAGTTCGCGCCGACCGTTACCGCGCCGCGCGACGTGCCCGAGGCATCCACGAACCTGTTGTTGCCGAAGCCCTGCGCCTCGATCAGTCGGCTCCACGGCGTGCGGGTCAAGTAGTTCATTCCCGGGTACGACGAAGCGGTCGAAGTGGATGCCGCCCCCGGCTGGGACACATAGACATCCAGTAGCTGGGCGCCGTTCGTCGAACCGAAGGTTGGCGTCAGATCCGCGGTCTGCACCCGGAAGGTCACCGTCGAGCCGGTGTCATAGACCTGGAAGCGGTCGAGGTCGAACGCCCCCGGATGGAAGTCCCCGGCCTTCGGGTAGACATAGTTCCCCGGCCCCTTGTCGTCACCGGTCGGGTCGTCGACGCTCAAGAGCAGGGTGCCATTCACGACATCATTCACCACGGAGCGCACCGCCTGGGCGGTTCCGCCGTTCAGCGCCGTGCTGGCGATCACGAAGACGTTCGTGCCAGCCGCGGAGGTCACATCGACGCTGAACGAGCCATCGGCGGCTGCGGTCGTGTGTGTCAGAGTCGTGACGCTGTTCGCGTCCGTTGCGACATCTGCGATGTCGATGGATGCCCCGGCAGCCGCCGTGCCACTCACGGTCGTGGTGGCACCGGTGGCCGATCCGTCGGTCGGTGCCGTCACGGTGAGCGGCGTAGAGGCCTGGCTGTGCGAGACGTAACGGTCACGCACCTGGGCGGGCTGCTCGAGGCTCTGACCCGCCGCGAGATCGGCCGTGAGACGCACCTGTGCGGCCGAACCCCAGGTGAGCGGTGAGGCCGATCCATCCGCCGCGCCGTTGACGAAGCCGATGGATGCCGTGGCCGGGTCGGTGCCGTACGGCGAGGCAGGCACATTCGCGCGGTCCCACACCTGCTCTGGTACGAGACCCGGGCCGGAGTTCATGCGGTTGATCGACACAAGCACCGAGGATGCATCGGAGCTCTGCCCCTGGGCGAGATGCTGTTGCGCCCGCTCGGCTGCCAGCACGGGCCACGGGTGGCCGGTGCCCGAGTTGTTGTTTGTCCAAGGTGCGCCCGTAACCGTGCAGTTGGTACCGGCGCCGACAAAGCAGTCACCGTAGCCGTCACCGTTGTAGCGGAGCCAGCCAGGCCCGCTGTCGGTGGGGCGCTGGATGGTGGCATCCGTCACCGCCAGCGAGTTGAGGATCACCGGATCGGTCGCGGGCAGGATGCCGAGGCGCACGTACTCGAGGAAGCCGGCATCCGCGACCGCACGCTGGTCGAGCGTCGGCCCGCCGTTGCCTACGTTGTAGCTGATCGCGAGGTTCGGGTCGCCGGTCTTCGAGAGGCGAATGAAATACGGGGAGCGTGAGAGCGGACCGTTCGTGGTCACGCCCCAAGCCTTGATCGTGCGCTGGTACTGGTCGGCGGTCGCTCGCCAGACGCGAGCACTGGCCGGGTCGTGATGCTGGTCTGCGATGGTCGCGGCAGCGATGAGTCCGGCAATCTCGGCGGCGATGGTGGAGGGGGAGTAGCCGGTCTGCTCCTCCCAGCGCTCGACTCCGAAGCTCGGGCCGTGGCTCGCCAGGAAGTTCGCCGCCGAGCGAACTCGCGGCCAGAGCGCGGTGTCAGCGGCGAGGCCGGACTGCAGCGCCATCAGGATCGGGTATGCCGTCTCATCCAGCTGGTCGTTGAAGGCATCGGGCGCCTTCGTGCCGTCCAGCAGCGAATTGCGCGGCTGAGATCCATTGGCCTGCTGGCTCTTCAACAGAAGGTAGCGCACCGTTGCCTGGGCGGTCGTGATGTCGCCGTTGGTGTACAGCGCAGTCCAAGCCTCGTAGAGATCCCGCGCGAACACCTCCTTGTAGCCGCCGACGAAGAGGTTGTTCGGGTCGTTGGCCACGATGGACTGGCCCCACGGCGCATCCAATCCCGCGACGATTGCGCCGGGGTAGGTCTTGTCTTCTGACGCCTTCACAACGTTCGCCGACTGGTAATAGTTCTTGATCGCGGCGAGCCTCTGGGAGCCGGTGAGGCCGGAAGTGGTGAGCACCGGAAACTTCAGCCCAGCGTCATAGCGGGCCCATCCGGCGAGATAGCTCGCGGTGATGCGAGCCGGTGAAGCGGATGCCGTGGCGTTCGCCGTCGCGACGGCGGCAGCCTGCGAGCTGCCGAATCCGAGCACGAGCACGGATTCGCCGCCGTGATCACGCTGCACTCCAACGGTCTGTTCGACGTTGCCCCCGGTGGCGGTCGCCGACAGCGGACCGAGAGTGTGCGTCGCATCGAGCTGGGTGAGCCCGTCGCTCGCCGTTCCGACGAATCCGCTGCTCATGCTGGTGAACGGCCGATCGCCCGTGAGCGCGAGATAGGAGGGTACCGCGTAGGCGGTGCGATTGGCCTGGCTCGTCGTTTTCGTGTCGAAGGACACCGGTACCGACCGCCCGGTGCTCGTGTCGACCACCGCGGTATCTGCGCCCCCGTTGGCCGACCCACCGCCACCGTTGCCTCCCGCGTTCGCGTCGAGGCGCACGTAGAGGGAGTAGTTACGGGCCGCCTTCGTGAGGGGCTGGAACTTCGTGCGCACCACGACGCTGTTGCGGGCCGGGTCGGTGAGATAGGTGTTGACGAGCCGATAGGCGCCGCTCTTCGCGGTCGAGGTGATGGTGCAGACGGTGCCAGTGGCATCGGCGGACACCGTGTAGGTGGTGTCGCGACTCTGAAGGTCGGTGAAGGTGGAGCCATCGGTGACGAGATACTGCATCGTCTCGACGTTGGTCGCGTCGAGAGTCGGCGCATAGACATCCGAGAGGATGCCGCCCGCCACAGTGAACCAGATCTTGGAGTCGGTCGTGCGTGAGGTGCCGACACAGTCCTTGCGGGATTGGCCCTGGTGGCTCGTGAGACCGGGAGAGCCCACGGCTTCAGCGCCCGAGGGAGCGCCGGGTGTCGCACCCGCCGGAGCTGATCCCAATGAGAAGGCGGCCATAGCGAAAACGGCGGCAATTGCGGGCACGAAGAACTGACGTCGAATCACGGGGGTCTCTCCTTTGAGAACGCTCTAACCAGGACCGTAGACCCACCGAGCACGCTGGTCAACACCCGAACTGTCTACCGGACCGCGCTCTACTGTCCGCGGGCCGGGCCGCGCCCGTTTACCAGCGCCGGGTCGGGTGCGGGAAAATCACCACCGCGGTATTCCGGGTTCGCGTTGAGAGACACCATCGTGTTACGGAAAATGTTGAACTTGGTGTTGTACCCGTTGGTGCCGGCAATCGTGGTCTTGCGCAGGGAGTGGTGACCGCCATCCGTGTTGCCCACCCACACCGCGAGGGATGCCTTCGTCGTAGTGGCGACAAGCCAATTTTGCGCAGAATCATCGGTCGTGCCTGTCTTGCCCACGATCGGAACACCGTCTCGTGGCTGGCCGGGCGAGCCGGTGCCCGAGGTCATCACCGCGGACAGAGCGTAGGCGACTGTCGCGGCAATGTTCGGGGCGATTGCCTGCGCACACGCCCGCTGCTGGCCTGGAGCATCCTTGCCGTCGGGCACCACGACCTTGTCCACGATTGTGGGGGTGCAATACAGGCCATTTGCGCCGATGGTGGCAACGGCAGCGGCCATGGTCAAAGGGGCAATCTCGTTAGTGCCGATGATTGCGGCCGGAGTTGCGCTGAGCGCCCGACCGTCCGCCCGGTGCACGCCGTAGGCCGTGGCGGTGTCCCGGATATCGCACACGTCGAGCTTTTGCGCCATGGAAATGAAGGCGACGTTGACGGAGTATCTCGTGGCGTTCGCCACGGTCATCTGCCCCCCTTCACCGGGGGAGTCGTTGTTGAAGACGAATGGCTTCTGCCCATCCGAATTGACGCAGCGAGAGTTGAATGAACTCAGGTTGAACGCTCGCGGCGTGCCATCAACCGCCTCGCTCAGCGTGTGCCCCTTCTTCAGCCATTCGGTGAGGGTGAAGATCTTGTAGGTGGATCCGGTTTGGAATCCGGATGACCCACCGTAGGGCCTATCCGTCATGTAGTCGACTGCCGTGGCGGTCGGCCCGCCGCCCTCCTTCGAATTGTCATAGGACTTGTTCTGGGCCATCACCAGGATGCGCCCGGTTCCGGGCTGCACTGACACCGCCGCCGCACCGAGCGCAAAGCGGCTCTCGTCGGGCGGAGCGCTGGCAATCAGGTTGGCCTGGGCAACATCCTGCTGGTTGAGATCGATGCTGGTGTAGATGCGGTAACCCCCGTGGGCCCAGGCGGCAGCGCGAGCGGTCTCAGAGTCGCCGAGCGCCGAGAGCGTCGGTACCAGGCGCAGTGCGAAATCACACGCGAACTTGGCATCCGCCGCGTAGAGACATCCGTTATTCGGAGTGCGAAGTTTCGGCGCGATCGGAGTCGCTATCGCGGCCTGGTACGACGCCTCATCGATGTAGCCGAGGTCGCGCATATCGAACAGGATCAGGTCGCGGCGATCCTTGTTTGCCGCGTAAAAGGCGGGATCGCTGAGATTCCGGGCGTTGGGCTGCTGCACTATCGCGATCAGACTAGCGGCCTGGGGCAGCGAGACGTCCTTGGCGCTCACGCTGAAATATTTCTGCGCCGCGGACTCGATACCGTAGGTATTCCCGCCGAAGCCGGCGATATTGAGGTAGCCGAGCAGCACATCTTTTTTGGTGTAGCGCTTCTCCAAACCGATCGCGAACTTCATCTCACGCAGCTTGCGATTGAGAGTCCCATCAATCGCGGCAGCGTAGGCGGCCTTCTCCTTCACCGGGTCGTCGATGCGCAAGGCACGCTGGATGAGGATGTTTTTCACCAGTTGCATTGCGATGGTCGAGCTGCCGCTTGTGACCGACTTGCTGACGAAGTTTCCGGCTGCCGCGCGGGTTATTGCTTTCAGGTCGATGCCGCCGTGCTGCCAGAACCGGCGGTCCTCCCCGGCGACGGTGGCCTCGGTGATGAACTTCGAGATGCCTTCCCAGGCCACGCTCTGGCGATCCTGGTCATAGATTGTGGCGATCGGCACGGCGGCGCCATCGCGCTGCGCGTAGATCAGGTTGCGCTCTGTCTGCGCGTCGATCGTCAGGTAGTCGGGCAGATTATCGAAGAAACCGATGGATGCTGTCGCGCCGCGACTGGCCACCAGAATCGACGGAACGGCGAGAGCTGCCACGAGCACCCCCGCGAGGAGGCTGAAGAACAGCAGCCCGCACAGGGAACCGAAGACCGTGCCGCGCCGCCCATAGTCCGAGACGGATCTCTGGCTCATCGCCGGGGGCAGCTGAGCGGCATTACGAGCTTCGCGAGCCATGGCCACACCCTCTCTTCCGCCCTCTCTATTCCATTGTCAGTTGGACTGTACACGTCGTTCTACCCGGTCGCGGCGTGTGGTCAAATCGTGATCTTAAAGTCAACCCGGGTACCAGCAAACACGCATCCCGCGACCGATCGAGGGGAGCGCAGGATCTCCTTCAACTCCCGGATGGTGTTCTGGTTCGCCACCCGGGCCAAGCCGAGCTCGAATTCACGCGCTAGGCGTTGTCCCCGCCCGTTTCGGCGGCGGAAGTAGCCCCGACGCCCGATCCGCTCCAGGTCCAGTCGGCCACTTCTGGGATGTCCTCGCCCTCCTTGCGCGTGTAGGCGCGAGCACGATGGCGGGCATCCTGCATGTCCTGGCGGAGCCCCGCCGCACGGCCAGCAAGGCCCGGCACCCGGTCGATGACATCCATCACGAGGTGATAGCGGTCGAGGCTGTTGAGCATGGCCATGTCGAACGGCGTGGTCGTGCCGCCCTCCTCGTTGAATCCACGCACATGGATGTTGGAATGCCCGGTGCGACGATAGGTGAGCCGGTGAATCAGCGTCGGGTAGCCGTGATAGGCGAACACCACGGGCTTGTCAGTCGTGAAGATGGCGTCGAACTCCCCGCTCGCAAGGCCGTGCGGATGCTCCGACTCGTCTTGCAGGCGCATCAGGTCGATCACGTTGACGACCCGCACCCGCAACTCGGGCAGCCGCTCACGCAGGATGGATACCGCGGCCATGGTTTCGAGAGTCGGTACGTCGCCGGCGCACGCCAGCACGACATCCGGCTCCTGCCCCGCGACCTCGGTGCCAGCCCACCCCCAGATGCCGACACCGCGCGTGCAGTGCGCGATCGCATCCGGCATGCTCAACCACTGCGGACTTGGCTGCTTGCCAGCGACGACCACGTTCACGTAGTCGACCGATCGAAGGCAATGGTCGTAGGTGGAGAGCAGCGTGTTCGCGTCAACCGGGAAATACACCCGCACAATGCTTGCTTTCTTGTTCACGACGTGGTCGATGAATCCCGGGTCCTGATGGCTGAATCCATTATGGTCCTGGCGCCAGACGTGGCTCGAGAGTAGGTAGTTAAGCGAGGCGATCGGCCGACGCCACTCGAGCTTCTTCGACTCTTGCAGCCACTTCGCATGCTGGCTGAACATCGAGTCGATGATGTGGATGAAGGCCTCGTAGCAATTGAAGATGCCGTGGCGACCGGTGAGCAGGTATCCCTCGAGCCATCCCTCGCACTGGTGCTCGCTCAGCACCTCCATAACACGACCGGCGCGCGCGAGGTGTTCATCGATCGGCCAGATCGCGCTGTTCCACTGCTTGTCGGTGGCCTCGAAGACGTCCTGCAAACGGTTGGAGGCCGTCTCGTCCGGACCGAAGATGCGGAAATTGTCGGGATTGGCACGGATCACACCCGAGAGCCAGCCGCCGAGCACCTTCGTCGATTCGACCGCAACACTCCCCGGCTCTCCCACCTCGATGCCCGCGGTACGGAAGTCGGGCAGCTCGAGATCGCGGCGCAGCAGGCCGCCGTTTGCGAACGGTGTCGCGGACATGCGCAGGTCGCCGTCGGGAGCGAGTTCCGCGATCCACTCGAAGAGGCGCCCAGCCTCATCGAAGAGCTCCGTCGGCTTGTACGTCAGCATCCACTCCTCGAGGATGCGCGTGTGCTCCGGTGTGTCGCGGGCGTTCGCGAGCGGTACCTGGTGGGCACGCCAGGTGTTCTCCACCGGCTTTCCATCGATTTCAGCGGGGCAGGTCCAGCCCTTCGGCGTGCGCAGGATGATCATCGGCCAAGCCGCCGTGCCCTCGAGGGTGCCATCGGCTGCCGCCCGTTTGATCCGGGAGATTTCATTGAGCACCTCGTCGAGCGTCTGCGCCATACGCTCGTGAACCCGAAGGGGATCTTCACCATCGAAGCCTCCGGAGACGATGTATGGCTTATGTCCGTAGCCACTCATGAGCTCGAGCAGCTGCTCTTCCGGGATGCGGGCGAGGATGGTGGGGTTTGCGATCTTATAGCCGTTGAGATGCAGGATCGGCAGCACCACGCCATCCTGCAGAGGGTCGATGAACTTGTTGGAGTGCCAGGCGGTCGCGAGTGGACCGGTCTCGGCCTCACCATCACCGACGACGCAGGCGACCAGGAGGTCGGGATTGTCGAAGGCCGCTCCGTAGGCGTGCGACAGCGAATAGCCGAGTTCGCCGCCCTCGTTGATCGAGCCAGGTACATTCGGCGCCGCATGGCTCGGGATTCCCCCGGGGAAGGAGAACTGGCGGAACAGTCGACGCATACCGACCGAGTCCTGGCGAATGGGGGAGTAGAGCTCTGAATACGTGCCGTCGAGATATCCGTTTGCCACCATTCCCGGGCCGCCGTGGCCGGGTCCGGTGATGTAGAGGGTCTTCTGCGTGCGCTCCCGGATGATGCGATTGAGGTGCGCATAGAGAAAGTTGAGCCCCGGCGTTGTACCCCAGTGCCCGAGCAGTCGCGGCTTGATATCGTCACGCGTGAGCGGATCGCGAAGCAGGGGATTATCGAGCAGGTAGATCTGTCCGATCGAGAGGTAGTTGGCGGCTCGCCACCATCCGTCGATCTGCGCAAGCGTGCGCGGGTCGAGGGGAACAATCGGCATCGACGCCCAGGTCGCCGAGCCCTGAATTCTCCCCGTGCTCGAAATCGTCGGGGTGCTGATCATGTCGGTCATCTGGTCTCCGCTTCGGTCGTGCCTGTGTGGCACCGTACTCGCCTGTGCTCGCCGCGCACAGTACGAAAGTCCCGAAGATCGAGCGGACGGATGTTTCGAGAAGCCAGGCTCAGAGGGCGAGCGGGGCCGACTGCAGCGTGGCCGTGAAGCTCGCTCCGATGTCGCGCGATCGCACGGTAAGGTCCATCACCTCGCCGTAGATGGCGTCGATGGCGTAGATGGCGGCGATGCGATAGCCGGCGATGTCATTGGTGGTCACGATGATGATGAACGAAAACCTAAGCCCGCAGTGCGAGCACGAAGGGAAGCACCGTACCCGCCCCGGCACGCCGCAGCGCACGAGCCGCCACTGTGAGCGTCCAGCGGCTGTCCGCCAGGTCGTCGACGAGCAAGACCGGCCCGGAAGGGAGTTCGATCCCCGCTGCGGAAAACCGCTCCCAGACTCCGGCAAGGCGATAGGCGCTGTTTCCGCCTGCATCCCCGATCGGCCCGCCTCCGGCCCACTCGAGTGTGCCGAGGAACGGCAACTTCCCGGCGCTCGCAAGGCCCTCGGCTACGGACGCGATGAGTAACGGACGCCGCCTCGAGGGCATTGCCACCACTGCCACCGGCCGTTCCTGCCACTGCCAGTCGGCGAGCACACGCACGCAGGCAGCGATGACGGCCGGGCTCGCCGGTGAATCGGGCGAACTCGGCGCGAACACGTGCCTCAGAGACCCGCCCCAGCCGAGATCGGTGAGCCTCGCCAGCGCCCTGCCCGGCTCGGTGCGCTCGGACAGCGCAATGTTTCCGCGCACGGTCACACCGAGACGATCCATGGCACTCGGCCATTGGGCGCGGGGTTCGATTGGTACGCCGACGCGGTCGAGTGACGCGCCGGCCGCGGTCACGGCATCCGTCTGTACCTCGACCGGAAACCAGGCGCCGGCACAGCGATCGCAGCGGCCGCACGGCGCGGCAGTCTCATCGTCGAGGGCACGCTGCAGAAATTCCATGCGACACCCGGTGGTGGTCTCATAGTCGAGCATCGACTGCTGCTCGGCCGCCCGGGCGGACGCGATGCGCTCATACCGTTCGGCGTCGTAGGTCCAGGGCTCGCCGGTCGACACCCACCCGCCCCTGACCCGTCGTACGGCGCCATCGACATCCAGCACTTTGAGGAGAAGCTCCAGTGGCGTGCGTCGCAGGTCGACTCGTGCTTCGATCGCCGCCGTCGACAGCGCAGTGGCGCCGAGGGCTTCGATCACCGCAAGGGCCTTCTCTTCCACCGGCATCGAGGAGGTGGCGAAGTAGTGCCAGATCGCCTCGTCCTCCGCTCCGGGAAGCAGAAGCACATCGGCATTTTCCGTTGCGCGACCGGCACGACCAACCTGTTGGTAGTAGGCGACGGGCGACGAGGGAGCGCCGAGATGGAGAACGAACCCGAGGTCGGGCTTATCGAAGCCCATCCCGAGGGCGCTCGTGGCTACCAGCGCTTTGACGTCGTTGGATTTGAGTCTCTGCTCGAGTTGCTCACGCTCGGCAGGGTCGGTGCGACCCGTGTACGCATGCACTTCGTGCCCGGCCTCGCGCAACAGTCGCGCGACGTCCTCCGCGGAGGAGACGGTGAGCGCGTAGATGATCCCGCTGCCGGGTAGCTCAGCGAGGTGGGAGAGTACCCACGCCAGTCTGGCTTTCGAATCGACCAACCTCAGTACGCCGAGGCGCAGTGAGGTGCGAGCGAGAGGCCCGCGGATCGTGACAACCGCGGAGTCGGGTGACCCGTCGGAGCTGCCGAGCTGCTCCGCGACATCCGCCACCACCCGGCTATTGGCCGTCGCCGTGGTCGCGAGCACCGGAACGCCCGTCGGCAGCTTCGCGATAAGGTCGCGCAACCGCCGATAGTCTGGGCGGAAATCGTGGCCCCAGTCAGAGATACAGTGCGCCTCGTCCACCACGAGCAGGCCTGCGCGTGCGACCAGGGTGGGGAGCTGCTCATCACGGAAGGCAGGGTTGTTCAGCCTCTCCGGCGAGACGAGCAGCACGTCGACTTCGTCGGAGCGCAGCTTGTCTTCTACCTCCACCCACTCATGGGCATTGGCGGAGTTGATGGCGACCGCGCGCACACCCGCCCGGGATGCCGCGGCCACCTGGTCACGCATGAGCGCAAGCAACGGGGAGACGAGGATGGTCGGACCGGCGCCGCGCTGCCGGAGGAGAAGAGTCGCCACAAAGTACACCGCAGACTTGCCCCATCCCGTTCGCTGCACCACGAGGGCACGACGGCGCGCATCTACCAGCGTCTCGATCGCCTCGAACTGGCCGTCATGGAAATCCGCATCGTCACGTCCGACGAGAATGCGCAGGATGGCGAGGGCGGCGGCGCGGCTGTCGGTCATTGCCCCAGCTTGACAGGGACAGGTGACAGCGCTGACCGATGGGCACATCCGGAGGAAATTCCGGGGAAGACTGCCGGGAGATTCACCCGGTGAAGGAGATGACTCTCCCTTCCTCCACAGCGGATATCGAGCGGGCCAGTCCGCAGAAATCGGCCAGCACTCCCCAGTATCCCTCGCGAGGCGCGACGCTGCCGTGATGAAACCCCACTATGAAGACACCGTTACCCAGCCGCTCGCCAGTGATTCGCTGATTGAACAACGGATCTCTGCGCTCGTCGGTCGCGCCTGCCGCAGACAACTGTGGTTCCTCTTCGTCGACGAAAAGAATGTGCAGTTGCCGCTCATCATCCCGGTCTCCGACCCGCCGGTCATGCCCGATCCCGCGGTGCCTCAGCTTGTCGGCAACATCGTGCAGGCCGGTGAGAGCATGGACGCCCGCTCCGTGATCGTCGTGCTCGAACGCGACGCCGGGTCGCAATTCAGCCCGGCCGATAAGGCCTGGGCCGGCGCTCTCGACACGGCATTCGGGGGTACCGAACTCCACATGCGGGCCATCCTCGTCAGCCACAGCCGAGGGGTGCGGTGGTTTGCACCGGACGACTATCGGTTTGATTCCACTGGCCAGCACGGCCCGGCCGCCCCGAACTAGGCGACGGGAAGCGAGGCTTCGATCAGCGAGACAATCTCCGGGGCATCCGGCTGCGTCGTCGGACGGAAACGATGCACCGCGCCGTCGCGGGTAATCACAAACTTCTCGAAGTTCCACTTGACTTTGCCTGCCTTGCCCGCAGAGTCGGAGGACTTGGTGAGCTCGGTGTAGAGAGGGTGTGCGTTCTTGCCGTTCACCTTCGTCTTCTCGAACA
Source organism: Frigoribacterium sp. (assembly GCA_025363205.1). Classification (GTDB taxonomy): domain Bacteria; phylum Actinomycetota; class Actinomycetes; order Actinomycetales; family Microbacteriaceae; genus Lacisediminihabitans. Next base: position 57,775 of record JANYEI010000038.1, on the reverse strand, counting down.
TCGGGAAGGTGACTCCCCACGTGGTCGAGCAGTACTGCTTGATGGCATCTTCGCTGCCGAGTTCCTGCAGAAACTGGTTGCTCGGAAAGCCGAGCACGCTGAAACCGCGCTGTGCATACGTCTTCTGCAACTCTTCGAGCTTCTCGTACTGGGGGGCGAGCCCACATCGAGAGGCGACGTTGACGACGAGGTAGACCTTGTCACCGAGGTCGGTGAGAGTGGTCGACGCACCGTCGATGGTCGTGAGGGGGATGTCGCCGAGAGGGCTGTCGCTGAGAGTCATAACAGTGAAACCTATCCTCAGCAGCCGGGTATTACCCACCGGTTACAGCTGTGAATGAGTCGAGTGCGCGCGCGGGCCGGCGAATCCGAAGCGAGCCCCCGTCACATCTCCAAGGCGCACTCACGTCGATCCCAGCAAGTTTTCGCTATCTTGATGTGGTGGTGCAGAAGACAAAAGCACCGAAACACTTCGCCGATCCACCCAGCGGAAAGCCCGTCATGCCCGACAGTCCGATCTCAGCGACACCCTACGAGGTGCTCGGCGTGAGCTCGACGGCGAGCCAGGATGACCTGCGTCGTGCTTATCGGCGCCTGATGCGGGAGACGCATCCCGACACCGGGGGAGACGCGGCGCGCTTCACCTCCGTGCAGGTCGCGTGGGAACGTGTCGGTGACCCCGATGAGCGCGCGGCGTACGATCGCGGTCGACCGGCATCGCGAAGCGATGACGCTGCGTCAACCTGGGCTCCGCAATCGAGGCCGAAGCAGGCAGACACCCGCCCGCGCGCACGGTCCTACGGGCATCCGGGGGGCTGGAGACGGGAACGCTATCTCGTGTTAATGCGCGAGTGGGTGGGCAGGGGAGAGCCGCTCGAGGATCCTTACGAGCCCTCCCTGGTTCGCTCGGCTCCGATGGACCTGCGGCATCTGCTGGCGGATGCTCTCGCCGAAGAAGCGACGGCGCGAACGCTCGCGGCGCTCGGTATTGGATTCACCATCTGGCACGACGTGAGCACCGGTGCTCCCGAGGAGAAGATCGATCACGTAGTGCTCGGTCCAACCGGACTATTCGCGATCCTGTCCGAGGACTACGGCGAGCCGGTACGTAGCAGGCGCGGCGAGCTGCTCGGGAAGCCCCTCGGAGAGGCCCGCCCGATGCACGACCTCGGGGTGCGGGCCAGGGTTGTGTCTAGAGCCTCACGGGTCAAGTTCACAGCGCTGCTGATCGTGCTTCCCGATGAGGCACTCGACGAACCGTACACCGTGCTCGGGGCTATCCGCGGTGCCTCCACCGTGATCGCCCGCCAGTCCATGCTGCCCGTTCTGCTGCGTGACGGCGTGCCAGGCACGCGGGTGATCGGCGGCAACGAGCTGTTCGACCTGCGCACTCGACTTCAGGCCGGCATCCGCTTCGTCTGATTGCGGATGCGTCGTCGGGTCTGTCCGTTAGGCGGTCGGGACCATCGCGGCCATCCCCGTCAGATCGAGAACACGGTCAGACGGCTGGCGCTTCACTCACCAGAGCGAATGCGGAGTTCGGCAATGCCGAGTCGATCACGACGGTAAGTTTCATCTTCACCGACGCGAGGGTGCCGACACAGGAAACAGAGGTGCCGTCGAGAGTCACCGGGATCGGCGGGCAGTTGATCGACGAGAAGGCGAGATTCTTCGCGAGCGTCTGGCGCGTGAGCTCCGCAGCCATTCCAGAGGGAGTGAGCTCGGCGGCCCGCTGCGCGACGGTGATCGGTGAGCTGATGACCACGCCCGGTGTGGCCGCATCGGGCGCGCTGAGCGGCACGAGCGCGAAAACGGCCGGCAGTTGCAACAACAGGAAAGAAACGGCGGCAGCCTGAAGCAGGAGGCTGAGAAGCAGCGGCACCACGCCTGCCGCGCCGACCCGGATGGCACGCACCAGGAGGTACAGAGGCGGAACGAGGGCGAGCACCGCGGAGGCGGTTCGTGAGAACCCCCGGGCGCGCAGCTCGCGACCGTCGATAAACGCGAGCACCGGGTAGAGGAAGAGGGGCGCTGCGAGTACCGAATAGTGGATGACGGGATCGGCACCGAGATCGAGCAGCCCAAAGATGAGCCAGACGGCGGCCGCGTGAACGACCGGGAGAAGGGCGAATAGCCAGACTGCGGCTGTCGTCGAGCGCGCCGAGATCGCGAATTTCGCACCGGGGACCACGGCGGTGGGTGAACGAGAAACGAACGGCTGCGGGGTTGCCTCGACCGCGGCGGACAGCGTGGCAAAGGGGTCAGGGGGAAGCCTGAAGCCGAGGGCGCCGCGGGAAAAGGTCAGCGCGGACAACGGCGGGTCGGCGGGCGGAGCCGTCAGAGTAGGCAGAGTAGGCGGAGTAGGCAGAGCAGGCTGCACCGGCGCGGGAACGTCGGTGGATTCACTCTCGGCCGGTGGAGACTCAGACAGTGCCTCGACGGGCGAGAGAGCATCCGCGTCGCTCAGCACCGGTGCGGTTGTCAGCGCTCCGATGAGCTCACGCAACTGGCGACGACTCAGCGGTACGGCAGGCGCCACCACCGCAGTTTCGGCAACAACGGCAGTTTCGGCAACAACGGCAGCTTCGTCGACGAGACCAAGCGCACCCTCAGCAGCCGATTCGAGCGCAGTCTCCCCACTCAACTTCGTGGTCCACGCTGTTCCATCCCACCAGCGGCACTGTGCACTTCCCGCCGGGTCTGCGTACCAGCCGGGTGCGATCAGGACGGCCGGGGGCTCTGCAGCGGATTCAGTGACGGGCGCGGAGTCGGCGGTCGGCTGCCTTACACCGCGAACAGCACTTCTTCGTGACGGTACCGCGGCTTGTGCCTCGGTATCCGAATGCAGAGCGAGTGACACGATGATTCCCCCGGATGCACCCGTCTGAACTGGGCACGATTTGAGTTTACAAGCGAAGATGCAGAGCAATCTAGCCCGCGCTGTACCCCCGTCCGCGGGGTTCCGCATCGCATCGCTGGCCCGCCGCACGGGTGTCGTCAGTCCACTCCATACTGGAAAGACACCGACCACGAGGATGCCCCATGTTCCTGCTCTCCGACGGTACCGTCGTTTACTCGGCATCCGACCTCACTGCGGCGGCCGGCTGTGAATGGGCGGTGATGCGCAGGCTGGACGCGCACCTTGGTCGTATCGAGCCTCCACCGGTGACGACGGATGAGATGCTCGAGCGTGCTGCCCGTCTCGGCGATCGGCACGAACAACGGTTTCTCGAGCAGCTCAGGTCGCGGGTCACTGTGGTGGAGATTCCGCGACCGGATCGCTCGACGGACCCGTCCGAGGTGGTCGAGCTCACCACCGCGGCTTTCGCGAGAAACGCCGCCGCCGTCTACCAGGCTGCGTTCTTCGACGGGAGATTCCTCGGCTATGCGGACTTCATCGTGCGAAATCGCGAGGGCCGCTACGAGGTCTACGACACCAAACTCGCCCGGCACGCGAAGATCACCGCGCTGCTCCAGCTCGCGGCCTATGGCGAACAACTGCAGCGACTCGGCATCCCGACCGGGGAGACGGTCTCACTCATTCTCGGCGACGACAGCATCAGTGAACATCGACTCGTCGATATCCTGCCGGTCTACCGTCGGCGTCGCGCCCGACTCGAGGTGCTGGTCGACGAACGGGTGGCGGATTCCGCTGCCACCGAGTGGGGTGACTCCCGCTATGTGGCGTGTGGGCGCTGTGCCGTCTGCGAGGAGCAGGTGCAGAGCCACCGTGACCTCTTGCTCGTTGCCGGGCTGCGAGTGACGCAACGCGCCCGGTTACTCGAAGCCGGCATTTCTACCATCGAGCAGCTGGCCGCCTCGACAGCTTCGGTGCCTGGCCTGTCCGAATCGGTGCTCTCTGCGCTGCGGGAACAGGCGGCCGTTCAGCTCTCGCCCGGGCTGGCCTGGCGGGTCGTCTCCGCGGCGGCCCTCGCCGCCATACCCGATCCCGACCCCGGTGACATCTTCTTCGACTTCGAGGGTGATCCGCTGCATCAGGAGGGCACCGAGTGGGGTCTGGACTACCTGTTCGGGCTCGTGGAGACAGACGAGACGTTCCGAGCATTCTGGGCACACAATCTCGCACAGGAGAAACAGGCCTTGGTGGACTTCCTCGAGTACGTCACGGAACGCCGGCGGCAGTATCCCTCCCTGCACATTTATCACTACGCCTCCTACGAGCGCACGCACCTTTTGAGTATCGCGGCGCGACATGGCGCCGGCGAGGAAGCGGTGGACGACCTGCTGCGCAGCGGCGTGCTCGTCGATCTGTACCCGATCGTGAAACAGTCCATGCGGGTGGGCAGCCGCAGTTACTCGCTGAAGAAGCTCGAGCCGCTCTACATGGGCACGCGCGGTCGCTCGGGAGTGGCGACCGCAGTGGATTCAATCACCGAGTACGTTCGATCGCGCGACCTTCTCGATTTCGGAGACACGGATGCCGCGGCCCGGATTCTCGCCGAGATCGCTACCTATAACGAGTACGACTGCATCTCAACCCTCGCCCTGCGCGACTGGCTGCTGGCCCGTGCCGCCGAGAGTGGGATAGTGCCGGCGGGAGTGCCCGACCTCGCGCTCGACGTACCGTTGCATGACCCTGACCCGGTCTATGTAGAGCTCGCCGCCATTGTGGCCGGGTTTCCGGCGGGGGAGCGCACCGCGGACCAATCCGCCCTCGCCCTCGCCTCCGCCGCCATCGACTATCACCGGCGCGAGGGCAAGAGCTTCTGGTGGGATCACTACGCCCGGCTCGTCGCGCCGCTCGAGGACTGGTCTGACACGCGCAACGTCTTCGTGGTGGAAAGCGCAGAGATTGTGCGGGGCTGGGGCATCGAGGGGCGAGCCCGAACGCAGTCCCGCGAGCTCAGGCTGATCGGCACTGCCGCCCCCGGCAGCTCGTTCGGCGGGGCGGACGCGCCATGGATGGTCTACGATCCACCATTCCCACCGATCGATGCCGGTCGTGATCCCGGTGCCCGCGTCACCCATTGCCGCACCAGCGTCGTCGTGGCGCTCGACGGATCGCTGTTGCTCACCGAACGCCTCCGGTCTGGCGCGTCGACCTACGACCAGCTGCCACTCGCCCTGATGCCGAGCTCGCCGCCGAATCCGGGCACCCAGGTGACCGCGATCTCCGAGTGGGGTCGCGCGCTGCTCGATGCCTACCCGCAACTGATGTCGAACGCGGCTCTCGACATCCTTCGGCGGGTGCCGTCGCGCGGCTGTGTCGATGATCCCGCGACCACGACCACGACCACGACCGGCACCATCGCCGAGCGGATACGTGACGCCGTGCTCGCCCTCGACCATTCCTTCCTCGCCGTGCAGGGGCCGCCGGGCACCGGCAAGACCTGGAACGGTGCGCGGGTGATCGCCGACCTTGTGCAGAACCACGGCTGGCGGGTCGGAGTAGTCGCCCAGTCTCACGCGACGGTGGAGAACATGCTCGCCGCAGTGGTGGCTGCGGGGCTTGACCCGGCCCGCGTCGGTAAAAAGCCGCGAGCGGGCGCGGAGTCTGAGGGCACGACCTGGACCAGGCTCACCGATTCGACCCTCGGCGAGTTCACCGAGCTTCCGGGTTTCGTCGTCGGCGGCACCGCCTGGTCATTCAGCAACGCGGCGCGCATCCCGCGCGGATCACTCGACCTGCTGGTGATCGACGAGGCCGGACAGTATTCGCTTGCTGCCACGATCGCCGCCTCGGTCTCGGCGACCCGACTCCTGCTGCTCGGCGACCCGCAACAGCTCCCGCAGGTGAGTCAGGGAATGCATCCGGAGCCGGTGGATGTCTCGGCGCTCGGCTGGCTCAGCGACGGTCACGACGTGCTCCCGCCCGAGTTCGGCTTTTTTCTCGACAAGAGCCACCGCATGCATCCGGCGGTCTGCACGCCGGTGTCCGAGCTCTCGTACGAGGGGCGCCTGCATGCCGTGCCCTCGGACCGCGTGCTCGCCGGCATCGCGCCTGGCCTTCACCCCGTGCCGGTTGTCGCACACGACAATTCCACCCGTTCGCTCGAGGAAGCGAACGCCGTGCTCGCGATCGTTCGCGATGTGATCGGTCGTGCCTGGACCTCTGCGGGCCATACGTCAGCACTCGCTCCGAACAACGTGATCGTGGTGGCTCCCTACAACGCCCAGGTGCAACTGTTGCGCGAGACCCTCGACGCGGCGGGGTTCGAAAGCGTGCCGGTGGGCACCGTGGATAAGTTTCAGGGCCGCGAGGCGGCAATTTCGATCGTGTCGCTGGCGGCCTCTTCGGCCACAGACGTGCCGCGGGGCCTGGAGTTTTTGCTGCTCGCCAACCGCCTCACCGTGGCGATTTCGCGGGCGCAATGGGCCGCTTGGTTGGTCTATTCACCGGCGATAACAGACTCGCTCCCCACGAACGTCGCCGCTCTTGCCCAGTTGAGCGCGTTCATTCGCCTGATAGATCCGGACAGCTGATAGATCCGGGCGGCTGATAGATCCGGGCGGCTGATGGATCCGGACAGGTGAAAGGTCCGGAGGATGACCGGCAGAGGTGAAGTCCGCACCACACGAAGCTCGACCGCGGATCCGTGCGGTGCTGACGTCAGTCGTGCTTTTCGGTGTGATCCTTGTCTGTTTCAGACAGATCAGAATCGGTGTATTCGCCCTCTTCGGCATGTCCGGCGGCGCGATCCGAGGTGTGCGATCCGTCTTTAAATTCCTCGTCGGTGAACTTGCCATCCGGCTCGCCCGGTGTGCCAGTAGCTTCTGCGTTGTCAGTCATTCTTCCTCCGTATTTTGATTCATTGGTGGTGGTGATGTTGGTGGTTGTTGTTGATTCTGCGCCCGATTGTGAGCCCGGGGAAGAGTGCACGTCGACTATGGCTGCCGCGGGAGCAATAAAGTCCGCGTCGGCGGGCAGCGAGCCGTCGCCATAGACCCTGTCGGCCGGTGATAAGCCCGTCATGATCGCTCCTCCCTCACACCGCCGCACTGACACGGCTACTCCCAACGATAGGCAGACCGCGCACGGTTACTACCCCTTGTTGGCAAATCTGACGGCACCACCGCGAGCCGATCAGCCATCTCACAGGCGGTGCGTGTCGTCTCGACGGCGCGCGCCCCCTAGGCTTTTGCGGTGGCCTCCGATCGGAGTGCCCGATGAGCGAGTCGAGCGGGATCTACGTGATCAGAGTCATCAGCTACAACCTGCGCAAGAATCATGCGAGCGGCGAACTCGTCGAGCTCGTGCAGAAATTCAGCCCGGATGTGCTCTGCCTACAGGAATGCGACACGACCGACCTGCCTGTCGAGGTCGGCCATCTCCGGCTCGCCGATTCCACCAAGCGAAACAGGCTCGGGCTAGCCGTCTACTACCGCACTGACCGGTTCAGCGCCCGGGAGACCCAGGCCTTCGCTCTGAAGAAATCGCTGCACGACCACGTGCTCAAACCCGCTCACGAACGTCTGATCGGCACCCGCCTTGTCGACCACGAGACCAACCGGGAGCTCGTGGTGGCGTCCTTTCACGCTGCGCCTCTCACCGCCCGCAACTCGCTCCGGCGGGAGCAGATCCGTGCCGCTCACGAGCTGCTGCTCACCCTCGGCCACGGGTTGCCCACACTCATGGTCGGCGATTACAACTACCCGCTATTTCACTCGAATCTCACCCAGAGGGTGAACGAGTCGGGGTATGACCTTTCGCTGAGTGACCGTCGCACCTACACCCGGTACAGGTTCTTCCGGGGACACTTCGACTTCGCGACATCGGTCGGACTCGGCATCGACAGTGTTGAGACCCTTGATCGCGGGGCATCCGACCACATGCCCATCATGGTGAGCGCGTCCTATAAAGAGAATGCCGCCGCCGCGGCCTAATTGCGCCGATCTGACACATTGCGCCAATCTGCCGCCGACTGCATGTCGTGGCGTCGAGCGCAAGCCCTTTGACGATCGACTTCGCAGCAGGTTATCTAGGAAGTAGCGCTAACCAGAGCGCCCTGATTCTCGCGTCTGCGGAGGCCCCCATGCACTACTCACACCAGGCGCAACTGAGCGAGATCACCGGATTGCCACTGACTGGTGAGTCTTCGGTCACGTTCTGGAGCAGCAATGCACTGCACATGATCGCCGCGCGGGACGACGCGGGATGGAGCCTGCTCGAATCCACCGGTTCGCTGGTTGGTGAGTTCGTTTCGGACAATGACGGGTTCACCGTCGTCAGCGATGACGGTGCAACGGCAGAAAGTTTTGCCAATTGGCGGTCTGCGGTGCGGCACATCCTGCGCAGGGGTCTGCGCGCCGCCTAACCCGTGGCGACCGGGCCTGATGGATCACCAGCGTCAGGGCTTCCAGACCATGAGCACGACGACCGCCACAAGCATGAGGCTGGCTACCCCGGAGCCTCCGGCAATGGCACCGTAGCCGGCGGGCGGCGAGGTGGAGACGGTGCCGGCTGCACCGGTTGACGCCGTGACGCCGGCAGCCACTCGTCTCATGGCCGGCACGGTCACGAAGAGGTTGACGGCGAGAGCGACCGCGTACAGCACTATCGACCACACGATCCACGCCGATGCGAGAGACCAATGTTCTTTCGGATCGCTTACGCCCAGCACGGCGAAGCCAAGTAGCAAGACCACGAGTGAAAGCAACGAGAAGGTGGATGTCGCCTTGGCCAGCGCAAGCACCTGGGCTCCATTGCGCGCCCGCGCAGCTCGCATTGCGGTCATCGGGAAGATGGCCATCGGGCCGACGATGAAAACGGCGGTGACAACGTGCAAGACCGCGAGCAAGATGTCCATCATGACCTTTCGTTGGCGTGTGAATGAGTCGGGGAGCGCCGCACCGCCGGCAAGCGCCCGGAGAGGGGGGCGTCGGAGAGCAGCGGGTGCGCTTATCGAGTTTGCCTAATTCGACCCGCACTCACGGGGACTAAAGACCCGGCGAGAAAACTGAAGAGTCGAGAGGAGCGAGCTCCTCAGCTGCCGAGTGAAGCAGGGCGGAGCAGCGTCGAAGCTCTGCCTGCGGCGTGTCCTTCGTCACCACCGCCATGGCCGCATCGAATTCGCGGTAGATCTGCTTCATGATCTCGTCGCCGCACGGCGTGAGTTCGAGAAAAAGGCTGCGTCGGTCGTTCGGATGGTCGACGCGACGCATCAGCGCCCCGTCGACGAGTCGAGTCGAGATTGCGGTGACAGCGCCCGTGGTCATTTCCAGTGACTCGGCCAGCTCCTTCGGCGTGATACTTCCGGCTTCTGCCACCCGTGACAGGGCACGTAATTCGCTTGCGGTGACTCCGGCCTGCTTCGCGATCCGGTGGCGGTTGCTATCCAGCGCACGCTGGAAGACGACAACCGCGCCCGGAAAGCCGTTGAGCGAGTGAGCTGCGCCAAATTTCTCGTACATAAAACCCCTTCGAGATATTCGAGCGGCACGATCGAGACGCACGTGATGCTTTCGCAGCGTCCGCCTCAGTGCATGGTCCTCACCCCAGCGTATCGAACCAGCGCAGGAGACGGGGGCGTATGGCTGGTGTCGTGCGGTACCTGCCACCCGCGGAAGACTGCTATTCAGACCGTCGCTAAGGCCCTGTTGAGGCCAGGGGTCGCTGTCATCGCCCCGTCCCGTGCGACGGTGAGAACGTCAACGGGCCGGCCTTCGACGATCGTCGCGAGCGTAGTCGGGCCGCCCGCGACGATAGCCGTGGCGAGCACATCCGCAGTCTCGATGTCGTCGGCAACAACGGTCACCTGCAGATAGGTGCGATCGATCGCCGTGGCAGACCAGATGTGATCTCCGCGCTCGGCACTTCCCGAGGTGGCAACCGCGTGACGGGTGCCGTCCAGGCAGAGCGTGAACAGGAGCGCGGAACGGTCGGCAGGGTCCACCACACCGACGCGCCAGGCGCCCCCGTCTGGCTGGTAGCCGGTGCACAGCACGTCGCCGCCCGCATTGAGACACCAGTGGGAGAATCCGGAGCGAAGCAACTCGTCTGCCGCGGCCTGCATCGCGAGCGCCTTCACGGTGCCGTTGAGGTCGATCACGCCATCCGGACGATGCGGCGTGAATGCCCCGCCGGTCTCGTCGCGCCAGCGCAGGGATGCCGCATAGGTCGACCTCAGCTCATCGCTCGAGCCGGTGAGCGAGAGTTCGCCCCGCGCGAGAAGGGAAAGCTCCGAATCCGGGCGGTAGAGACTGTATCGCTCATCGAACTCAGCGAAGCAGCGGGCGACCGAAGCGACCGCGTCCGCAGCGTTCATCCTCTCCAGCAAAGCCACCCTCTCCGGCAATGCCATCCTCTTCGGCAAGGTGAGGGAAACAACGGTGCCCATTGCCTCGAAGACGTGCTGCGCCATGGTGTCAGAGACCGGCCTGGTCCAGTGCGGACTGCAGCGATGTGAGGTAGGCGTCGCTCGTGTAGGTCGCGCCACCCACGGTCGACACCCGGGCGGACTGGGAGCTGAGCACCTCCGACCGCAGGATGGGAGCGGCGCTGTTGCTGATCTGTACCGACCGGCCGCCGTCATCGGTGAGATGAAGCGCCTTCACATCGGTGATCTTGCCGTTTGCCACCACGACCTGCACTTGAACGCTGCCGTACTGGGTGCTCACGCTGGTGCCGGTGAAGCTTCCCCCGGGCGCTCCGGGTGCCGCGGGCGCTACAGGTGAGGCTGGCGTCACAGGTGTGGCTGGTGACACAGGCGCGGCAGGCGCCGCAGGCGTTGGCGCGGGGGTGGTGCCACGTGCGCTGCTCGCGCTGTTGGCACCGGTCGTGCCCGACGATGAGTGCACCGCCGTGATGGCGGCGGAGCCAGCCTGCCAGCCGACAACGAGGATGGCGACGGAGGCAAAGATACCGCTGAGTGTTGCGCGTGTTCTCACCAGTCAAACCTTTCTGTGTGCAGCTGATGCTCGGGAATTCCGGCTCGGCGCGCGTCGATCTCCACGAGGTCAAGCCATGCGGTCGGGCCGCAGATGTAGAGGTCAGAATCCTTCAGGTCGGGGAAAATGCTCCGCAGCGTGACACCACGCGAGGCGTCGGCCTGCGGCATCCACCCCGGTCCGGTGAGTGCCCGCGTGCCGACCATCGTGTAGAGGCGCGCTCCCTTCTTGCGGGCGAGATCGGCGATCTCGTCCCAGAGATAGGCTTCGTCAATTGACGAAGCTCGAAGCAGGATCGTGGTCTCTCCTGGTTGCACCCGGGAGTCTTCGAGAAACGCACGCACCGGAGTGATCCCGATGCCCGCTACGACGATGGCGAGTTTGGGGGCGGTGCGGCCCGCATCCGTGAACATGCCGTACGGTCCCTCAAATGACACCCGGGTGCCGGGGCGCACCGCACTGATCGCACCACTACCGGTGCCGAGGTCACGCACTGTGATGCGAGCAGTGGTGCCGGTCGGCACGGACGACAGCGAGATGGGGTGCGAATGCCACCAGGTGCGACCGGTCCAGAATCGCCAGACGAAGAACTGGCCACCGGCGGATTCGAGCGAGCGAAGATTGCGACCGGAGAAATGGATCGACACGACACCGGGCGCGACGCTTTCGACCCGGTCGACCCGCATGCCGTGGCGGAGGGTGGAGACAATGGGCTCGACGAAACGGTAGGTGGCGATCGACCCGAATGCGAGCACGTAGAGGGCGATCCAATAGACGCGCTCGACGCTTCCATTGGAGAGGATGCCTCCCACGCTCAACTGGTGGGGAACGGCCACCAGAACCGCACAGTAGCTGAGCAGGTGCACGAGGTGCCACGCCTCGTAGCTGAACCGGCGACGCACCGCCACCAGCGAGGTGATGACCACGACAATCAGCAGGCCGAGTCCGATGAAGGCCAGCGGCATATCGGGAATGGCAAGGAGGGGGCCGATCTCGGCGATGGGGTTGATTCCGGAGCTCAGGCCGTATCCGGTGAGGAGCAGAAGGGCATGACCGAGGAGCAGGTAGAGGGCTGGCTTGCCGAGCGAACGGTGCACGGCAATGGCCCGGTCGTGTCCGACCGTGCGGTCGATGATCGGGATCCGGGCGGCGAGCACAATCATCACCAGGATGAAGTCGGTACCGATGAGACCGGCGATGATGCCCGTGCTCGTGACCGCATCCGCGATGGTGCCGAATTTGGCGGCACCGCCGGTGGCGAGAAAGAGTGCGGCGGCCGCTGCCCCCGAGCCCCACAGGGAGGTGACCAGGATGTCTGCGATGCGGGCCCGGCGGCGGTACTGCTGACGCCGATCCGGAGCAGCCTCTCGCGACCGCCCGGGAACGACCGGGCGCCGGGAGGTTGTGTTCGCTGCCATGGTTACAGCTTCTGGTTGTTTGCTATGCGCATGCCGTGAACGGGACAGGCCTCCCGCGTGAATTCTCACATCTTGGGGATCGACACCGTCGCAAGTAGCCCGCTGGCGGTGTTCTGCAGCTGCACGGCGCCATTCGCGGCGGTCGCGATCGCGTGCACGAGGGCGAGGCCGAGACCGCTTCCCCCAGTGCTCGCCGTGCGCGAATCGTCCGGACGGGAGAACCGGTCGAAGGCATGAGGTAGAAAATCCTCCGCCATGCCTGGACCGGTATCGGTGATCCGCAGCACGATCGCTTGGGGCTCCTCTGTCAGTTCTGCATCCACCGATCCCCCCTCGGGGATCGCCGCAAGGCTATTAGCGAGCAGGTTGTCGGCGAGCCGCCCGAAATTCTCCGCGCTGATCGCGAAGCGCGCTCGGGCATTGACGGAGGGAACGAGTGAAACGGTGAAGCCGACCTCTGCGCTGTTTGCGAGCCCGATCATGCGTGCCCGATCGATACTGCCCATGAGCTCCGAGACGAGTTCGTCGGCGGAACTCGGGCGAGTGGGCACCGGTTGCCCAGTGAGCCGGGAGAGCTCGAGCAGGTTGGATGCGAGCGAGGACAGCCGGGCCACCGACTTCTCGGCGGCGACAATCTGGGCAGCGAGAGCTTTGGCATCATCGAAGTCATCGTGCGCGAGCTCGAGCTGGGTCTTGAGGGCGGACAGTGGCGTGCGAAGTTCATGGGCGGCATCCGACACGACCTGCTTTTCGCGCGCACTCGAGGCACGGACCCGCGCAAGAAACGCGTTGAGCGTCGTCGCCAGCTCTGAGAGTTCGTCTTGTGCCCGGGCGACCGGCAGCACGGCAGTCGAGTCCACGCCAAGCGACTCGGCCTTCTGGCGCATGCGTCGTACCGGTCCCAATGCCGCCGCCGCCAGCAGCCAGGAGGCGAATCCGAAGGCGGCGAGCAACACGATCCCACCGATGACGAATGCACCGTCGAGGCTCTGCATCGCGAGCTGGCTCGACGCGGTGCTGCGCGCGGCCCACAGCGACCACTCACCGGTCGTGGTCTTCACAAGCCTGCCGACCACGACGAACGAAGTTCCGTCCTCACCGGAGCTGAAAGTTTCGTTGCGACCGGTACGGTGTTCGACGACCCGGTGGATGTCGTGGGGGAGAGTGTCGAGCTTCACCACCCCACCGGGGTCACGAACGGAGACGAGCAGGCCTTTGCCCGAGTCATCCACGAGTCCAGAAGGATTCGCGACAACCTCTATTGCGTAGGAGTCAAGGTCGGCCCTGGCGAGCGTCGCATCCGCGGCGGAGAGGATCGAGACGACCTGGGCGTGAGCCGCCATCATGGCGATAGCGAAGATCATCGCAGCGACGAGAACACTGCCGATCGTGATCCGGGCACGGATGGTGAGTCGCCCAAGCATTGCTCAGGCCCCGTCGTCGGCGACGAGGGAATAGCCCGTGCCGCGCACTGTCACGATTCTCACACCGGCATCCTCCGGATCGAGTTTGCGGCGCAGATAGCGCACATACTGGTCCACGATCGTCGGGTCGATGTGACGGGTGGTGCCCCACACCTCCTGCAGGATGTCGCTGCGGGAGACCGTCTCGCCCGACCGCGAGGCGAGATATCGCAGCAGCGAGAATTCCTTTGTGCTGAGGGGAAGCGGCCTGTCCCGAACGGATGCACGAACGCTCGCGGTGTCGAGCGCGAGCGTCCCGAGACGCAATACCGGTTTGGGGGTGGAGGCCTCACGACGCACCAGTGCACGGATGCGGGCGCTGAACTCGGCGAAGGCGAACGGTTTGGTGAGGTAGTCGTCCGCGCCGGAATCAAGACCGAAGACCCGATCCTCGATCGCATCGCGCGCGGTAATGAGCAGAACCGGCAGAGTGCTGCCGTGCTGACGGAGGTGACGGCAGATCTCGAAGCCGGTCATCTCTGGCATCATCACATCGATGGCCGCGGCGGCGTAGTCGCCGTTGGCTGCGGCGATCAGCGCATCCATGCCGTTGGTCACCAGGGTGATGTCATAGCCCTCGCCGGTGAGGCCCCGCTCGATGAGCGCTCCCATCGCGTCGTCATCCTCGACGACAAGGATACGCGTGAGGCCGGACCCCGTGACGCTAGACAATGCCGGTCGTGCCGAGAAGTGCACCGATCGTGAAGGTGGCGACGAGCGCAAGGGCGCCCCCGATCACCACCCGTGAGGCCGCGCGCGCTCGGCCGGCGCCGCCCAGATGGGCGCTGATCAGTCCGGTCGCGGCGAGCGCGAGAAGCACGACGACGAACGTCACCGGCACCCGGAATTGCTCTGGCGGTAACAGGATCGCGAGCAGCGGCACGATTCCGCCGAGGAGGAAGGCGGCCGCAGAGGCAAAGGTTGCATGCCAGGGACTGACCACGTCGTTCTGGTCGATGTTCAGCTCGATGGAGAGATGGGCGGCGAGCGCGTCGTGAGCGGTGAGTTCGGTCGCGACAGTGAGCGCGGTCTCCCGGCTGAGGCCCTTCGCCTGGTAGAGGCCGGCAAGTTCGGCAAGTTCCTCGTCCGGCGTCTCCTCGAGTTCGCGACGCTCCTTCTCGATGAGAGCGTGCTCGCTGTCGCGCTGGCCGCTGACCGACACATACTCTCCGAGTGCCATCGAAATTGCACCGCCGACGAGGGCGGCAAGCCCCGCCGTGAGGATGGGGGCGGTCGCGGTGGTGGCACCGGCCACACCGACGCCGATGGCGGCCACAGAGACGATGCCGTCGTTGGCGCCAAGCACCCCGGCGCGCAGCCAATTGAGCCTCTGGGCGACTCCGCCCATGTGCGGTTCGTTGGCCTGCTGGTTGGGGGCGGTTTCGTAGCTCATTGTCTTATAGAACTCCCTTTGCTGCGGGATTTCCACGAAGGACAGGCTCGCCTATTGCTGGGGATTTGCCTGTCTTTCCCGGCGAAGTCGCACGAATTGGTAGAGCACACCCACAGCCAGCACTCGCACGCCGATTGCACTGCCGAGAAGGGGAGGTGTTATGACCAGTGCACTGCAGCCGAGCGCTCCGAGGGAGGCAGCCGCCACACCGAGCCGGCGGGTGAGTGACCCGTTGCGTGGCGCGTCGGGAGGGATCACAGACGCACTGGACGGCATTCACGAAAACGGAAGGTTAAGCCTGTGATGTAATCGAGAGGCACTCTGTCCGCCAGACAATGCGCATCGGATCGGAGCCGCGGTGACCCCTCTCGTCACGATCATCGCCGTCGCACTCCTCGCCGCGCTAACACTCGGGGTGGTGCTCGCCCTCCGGCTCGAACATCCGTGGCTGCAACCGTGGGCGATCCTGCGCGCTGTTGTGCAATTGGGCATTCTCAGCGTGATCCTCAACGGGGTGATCAGTAATCGCTGGTGGGTCGCCATATTTCTTGCCGTGATGGTTGCGGCGGCCACTTGGGTCGTCTTTCGACGGCTGCGGGTGGCGCCCCGCTACCTCCCCGCCCTCGCCGGCACGGTGATCGGGGCATCCGCGGTTCCGCTCGTGGTCGTGTTCGCCACCGGGGCGGTGGACTTCAGCCCGCGTTACCTACTCGCTCTTGGCGGCATTGTGATTGGCAACACTATGACGGTATGCACTCTGACCGGTCGCTCACTCGGCTCCCTCTATCTCTCACAGCGTGACGAGATGGAAGCCTGGCTTTCTCTCGGCGCCACACCGCGCCGGTCTGCACTGCGGGCGGTGCGTGTCGCGGCGTCCACGGCTCTCATTCCGTCGACCGACCAGACCCGCACCACCGGTATCGTCACCCTGCCCGGCGCTTTTGTCGGTGCCGTTTTTGCGGGAGCATCGCCGATCCAGGCGGCACAGTTCCAGATCGTGGTGCTCGCGGCCATCCTTGCTGCCGGGGCCCTGTCGGCGGCCTCTTTCAGCGGGCTCTTCGGAGCTCCCGAGGTGTTACCGCTCGACGAGCGCCCGCTCGGGGAGCGGCGGTCCCATTCTCTTTCCGCCGCGAGCAACTCTGCGGGGACCTCCCAAATCGGGTCTTAGGTCCCTAGGTTCGGAAGGTCGCTCGGGCGTGAACTAGTCTCATGCAACAGATGACCGGAACCTCAGCTACCCAGCCTTCTCACTTCGTCGCCCACCCCGACGGGGCTCGCTACGAAGCGGACGACCTCACCCGCAACGCCGCGGGTGACGTGACGACCGCCGCCACGGAGCGTCCGACCCTCGCCGAGCCGCTGCGGAAGGGGCGAATAGTCGTGGGAGTGGACGGATCCGACCCTTCCCTTCGCGCCCTTGCCAAGGCCGTGAGCCTTGCGAGTTCCCTGAACACCAGAGTGCAGATCGTCACCACCTGGAAGTACTTTGCCGCCTACGCCGACATCAGCATTTCTGAATGGTCGCCCGAAAACGACGCGACAGAGATTATGAACGGCGCTCTTAGCCAGCAGTTCGGGGCGGTACTGCCGGGATGGGTGAGCACCAGCTCCTTCGAAGGGAATGCAGCTCAGAAACTCATTGACGCGAGTGTTGGCGCGGAGATGCTCGTCGTCGGCAGCCGCGGTCACGGGGGAGTGGTGGGACTGCTGCTCGGATCGGTCAGTTCCGCCTGCGCCGAAAAGGCCCATTGCCCGGTGCTCGTAGTTCATTGACGACGCCGGTAGAGCGCCCCGCTGCGACGAGGGTCGCCGACGTTGCCCGTGCCGGCACTGCACTGCGCGGAATCTCGGCCCACGCTGCGTTGTGGTCTGAACCGCTGTCTTCAGTGGAGTCGATCGCGGCGCGTGCCCGGCCCGAAAAACTGCCGCCCCGGCGGCTCTCCTGGCCTATGCTCGCCGCACGACAGTTTCTCTCACCGGTGACTCTCATCCTGGTCATGGCGGCCGCGATCGCGATCGCTGTCGGCGATGCCACCGACGGAATAATCATCGGGGCGATCGTACTCGCGAGCGCGGCACTCGGTTTCGCCCAGGAGTTGCGCGCTTCCCGTGACGTTCATCTGCTCCTCGCCAGCGTGTCATCGACGGTCGATGTCGAACGCGCTGGTGCGCCCCTCACGCTGGTGCTCGACGATGTGCTGGCGGGGGACATCCTTCGCCTGTCGGCCGGTGACGTCGTGCCGGGCGACTGTCGTCTCGTCACCGCACAGAGTCTCGTCATCGACGAGTCTGCGCTGACCGGCGAGGCCATTCCGGTTGACAAGTCTCCCGCTGATGCCCTCGCCCCCGAAACTCCTCTCGCTTCGCGCACGAACTGCGTCTTCCGGGGTACGCATGTGGTGAGCGGCACCGCCAGCGCTCTCGTGGTCTTCACCGGCCGGGACACCGAATTCGGGGCCGTCGCCACCCGGCTGGTCCGCCGCCCGGCACCGACCGCATTCGAGCATGGACTCAGCCGATTCGGCATCCTTCTGCTGCAGGTGACGATAGCGCTCACGATCGCGGTCTTCGTCATCAATCTCTTGCTCGGGCGTCCTCTTCTCGATGCGCTGCTGTTCTCGCTCGCGCTCGCTGTGGGGGTGACTCCGCAGATGCTTCCGGCCATCGTGTCGGTGAGCCTCTCGGCCGGCGCCCGAAACCTCGCGAAACATCACGTGATCGTGAAGAGGCTCGACGTGATCGAGGACCTCGGTTCGCTCACGGTGCTGTGCACCGACAAGACGGGCACACTCACCGGCGGCACCGTCGAATTCGACAGCACGCTGGCACCTGATGGCTCTCCTGACGACGCAATACTCGAACTCGGTGCCCTCAACGCGGCGCTGCAACAGGGGTACCGCAATCCGCTCGATGACGCAATCCTGAGGGTGCACCGACCGTCGGTTGCTGTCTCGCTTGGTGAGGTGCCCTACGACTTCCAGCGCAAAAGACTCTCCGTTGGAGTGGCGATCGCCGGCACGCCGACGCTGGTCATGAAGGGTTCGGTCGAATCCGTGCTCTCGGCGTGTGACACCGTGCGTGGGGATTCATCGCCTGCTGCCTTCCAGCTGGTGCGAGACCACTACCGTGGCCTCGGAGTCGATGGCTTCCGGGCAATCGGCATTGCGACCAGGTCTCTGCGGTCGGGGGAGGCGATCACTGTCGCGGCGGAATCGGCGCTCGACTTCCAGGGGCTTCTCAGTTTTCGGGACGATGTCAAAGACGACGTAACGCTCGAAGTCGCCGACCTGTCTTCGCTCGGTGTGCGGATCATTATGGTCAGCGGGGATAACCGGTTCGTTTCCCAGTCGGTAGCATCGCGAATCGGCTTGCGCTCCCGGCTCGTCATCACCGGCACCGACATCGACCGGATGAGCCCGGCCAGACTACGTCGAGCGGTCACCGAATGTGACGTCTTTGCCGAGGTGGAACCCCGGCACAAAGAAGAGATCGTCTCCGCTCTCAAGGCGGGGCGGCAGACCGTAGGATTCCTCGGCGACGGAATCAACGACAGCTCAGCACTCCACGCTGCCGATGTCGGCATTTCCGTCGACGGCGCAACGGATGTTGCGCGCGAGGCGGCCGCGATCGTGCTTACCGAGAAGAGTCTCGCCGTCGTCGCCGACGGGGTACGGCTCGGTCGGCGTACCTTCGCCAACACGCTCAAGTACGTGCGGTTCGCCTCGAGTTCCAACTTCGGCAACGTTCTGAGCATGGTGATTGCCTCGGCGGTATTGCCCTTCCTGCCGATGCTCCCCGGCCAGATCCTGCTGCTCAATTTCCTCGCCGACCTCCCTAGCATGTTGCTCTCGCGTGATCACGTCGATCCAGAGCGCCTTGAGGGTCCGGGGCGCTGGAGCCTCCGGTCGGTGCGCCGGTTCATGATCGTCTTCGGAGCAATCAGCACGGTATTCGATCTCGCGACGTTCGCGCTGCTGATCACCGTCTTCCACGCCTCGGAGGCGCTATTCCAGAGTGGCTGGTTCATCGAGTCCGCGCTCACCCAGATGATCGTGCTGATCTCACTCCGCACCCGGCGCGTATTCTTCCGCAGCCGTCCCGACACACTCTTCGGAGGCGCGGTAGCCGCCGTCGCACTGCTGACTCTCCTCATCCCGTTCCTGCCCGTGTCGAGCGCGATCGGGTTCACCGCGCCACCGCTTGGCATGGTGCTGATGCTGTTCGCGCTGGGGGCTCTCTACCTGGGAAGTCTCGAACTCGTGAAGCGCGCGCCCTGGTCGGGGTTCGACCGCGGACCAGTTGCTCCATCCAACATCAGCACCGTCAGCACGGCTCAGGCTCCGCAGTCCGCAGAAACCCGGGCCCGCTGATTTCGGTCGGCACCACGTGCAGCGTGCTGACATCCATGTTCAGTGGCGATCGTTTTCGGCGGATGGAGGGCTTGCCGGGCTGGCGGGAAAGGTCCGGTCAGACGTCGCGAGTCGAACGCGGTATGAGACGAGATCCGCGGGTACGGGCGTGTGTGAGATCACAATCACGGTGCGCTGATCGTCACCGGAGACGCCCCCGGCGACCGCGAGGATGTCCCGCATCAGCTGGGTAGCGAGCTCGGGATCCACGTTGGCTGTCGGCTCGTCGAACACGATCACCGGGAAGTTCGCGAGCAGGGCAC
The DNA here is from genome assembly GCA_025363205.1 of Frigoribacterium sp. Lineage (GTDB taxonomy): Bacteria > Actinomycetota > Actinomycetes > Actinomycetales > Microbacteriaceae > Lacisediminihabitans. Next base: position 37,981 of record JANYEI010000038.1, on the reverse strand, counting down.
GCGCCAGGGCGAGGCGCTGTGCCTGTCCACCGGAGACGAGGTCACCACCGTCGCCCACGCGGGCCGAAAGACCGCCGCGCTCCCGCATCCAATCGGCAAGGCCGACCCGGGCAAGCACTGCCACGAGTTGCTCGTCGGTCGCGGAATCATGGGCAAATAGCAGATTCTGGCGGATGTCTTCGTCGAACAGGTACGGTGACTGCTCACAGAGGCCCACGATGGCACGCACGGAGTCGGCCGACAGTTGTCTCGCCTCGATGCCGCCGATGCGGTAGCTGCCGGTGTAATCAAGGAAGCGCACCAGTACGTGGGCGAGAGTCGTTTTGCCGGAGCCCGACGCGCCCTCGACGACAACACGATCACCGCGACTCAAGCTGAGGTCGAGGCCACTGAAAGCGAGGCTGGATTCACCAGGCCAGCCTGCGCCGACCCCGGTGAGCTGAAGCACCGGCACCGTCACTTGCACCGTCTCAGCACGGGTGCCGGCTTGTGACGCTCTGCCGGAGCGAGGCGCAGCGGGCTCGGTCGGTATCTCTGTCGGGATACTAACCGGGGTCGCCTCCGCCACCCGCCTGGCGCTCGCGTGCACCTGCCTGAACGCTCCGAGAGCGAGCGGTGCGCTCGCGACGACCTCGAAGACAGCCAGGGGAATGAGAGCGATCACCGTGAGGGCGGGTCCTTCCAGTCCGTGCCCGAGCGCCGGCACGCCGACCAGCAGCGCGGCGGCAGAGGCGAGGGTGGCGAGAGCGGCCAGGATGGCGGAGGTTGCTCCGGCAGCACCGGCACAGGCGAGAGTGGCAACGCGAAGGCGGTGGTCTGCGGCCTCGACCCGGGCGATTCGCCCCGGGAGAGCATCGAACGCGACCAGCACATCGATGTTCGATACGTAATCGAGCAGCTGGTCCGCGAGAGCACCCCGCAGCGGAGCGATCGATCGTTCGGCCCGCCCGGCGATCGCCGACTGCACGAGGGTGGCAGCGCCGAACGCCAGCAGGAGCGCCACCGCGAGGGCGACACCGGCGGACGGCAGGACGATGCTCACGCCCACCACGCTGAGCACGGCGGTGACAACAGTCACCAGCAGCGGCTGCACAACTCGCAGCGGCATGTTCTGCAGTTCATCGACATCGTTCACCAGTCGGGCAAGCAAGTCGCCACGCCCCGCTCCGCCAGCGCTCCCTCGCAGTCCGTCAGGCGCGAGCGGCACCAGCCGCCGGTAGATCCCGACCCGCAGAGCCGAGAGTTGACGGAACGCCGCGTCGTGACTGCTGAGTCGCTCGTCATAGCGAGCGGTGGCACGAAGCAGCGCAAACGCGCGAACGCCCACGATCGCTGCACCGAGGAACAGGATGGGCGGATGCTCCGCCGCGCGGGTGATAAGCCAGGCGGATGTCGCGAGGAGACCCACCGAACTGAGCGCGGAGATCACTCCGAAAAACACCCCTGGCATGAACCGGCGAAGGGGCGGCTGGGCGAGGCGCAGAACGGCACCAGTGGGTGATTCTGCACTGAGCCGGGTGTCAGAGGTGGTCTCAAACATGCAGGGCGACCCCCAGTGCGATCTGTTCGTCCGCCGCTGCGATGATCGCCGGTCGATGGCTAACGACGAGCACGGTGTAGCCCTCGTCGGCCAGCCGACGGAGCCCTCGGAGTAATTCTGCTTCAGCGCGGCAATCGAGGGCGGCGCTGGGTTCGTCGAAGACCAGAACGGGACAGTATCGGTCGATACCGCGGTAAATCGCTCGGGCGGCCACCACCCGCGCGGCCTGCCCGCCGGAGAGTCCGCTGCCCGTTGCACTCACCGGCAATTCGGGGTCGAGTGAGCCGAGCGCGGCCAGGGTGAGCGCGCGGCGCACGAGCGTGATGTCCGGCTGCAGCGCACCTAGCGCGACATTGCTGGCGACTGTGCCCTCGAGCAGCGGCGCTCCCTGTCCCGCCCACGCTGTTCGCGAACGACGATCGCCGGCCGTGCGCGCGGCACTGATTTCGCCCGCGGCACCGATTTCGCCCGCGGCACCGATCTCGATCCTGCCGTCGAATGGCACAAAGCCGAGGAGGGCGGCCAGAAGGGATGATTTTCCCGATCCACTCGGACCGGCAAGGACCGTCAGCCGACCCGGGCGGATCACCGCGGAGAAGCGGTCAACCACGGCCCTCCCCTCGTGGCGCACACTCACCTCGCTGAAGCGCAGCTCGCTACGAATGAGAGACGTCGCCCGGTCGCCGAGCGCCTCCGACTCTCTCGTCACCGCGAGCGCGGCATCGAGGATTTCGAAGACATCCTCCGCGGCGGCGACTCCATTCGCGGCCGCGTGATAGTTCGCTCCCACCTGGCGCAGCGGCAGGAATGCCTCCGGTACTAGCAGAAGCACGAAGAGTCCGACAGCGAGTCCGAGGCTTCCGTCGACCAGCCGCAACCCAACGGACACCGCCACCAGCGCCACCGAGAGGCTGCCGATCAGCTCGAGAGCGAAGCCGCTGAGAAATGAAATGCGCAGCACTTTCATCGTCTCGACACGGTAGGTCTCGGTGAGCGACTCGATGCGGGCCGCCTGGCGATGCTGTCGGCCGAAAATCTTGAGAGTGGCGAGCCCGCCGACCACATCGAGAAACCGGCTTGACATCCGTGCGAGCACCAGCCATTGGCGCCTTTGCACCGTCTGGGTCGCCAGCCCAATCAGGATCATGAAGATCGGGATTAGTGGCAACGCGACGACCACGAGGATGCCGCTGGTCAGGTCCTGAAGAAAAATCGCGACGATCACCAGCGGAGTCGCGATCGCGGTGAGGATGAGCTGGGGGAGGAAGAGCGAAAAGTAGCCGTCGAGCGCGTCAAGGCCGGCGCCCGCGGTCGTCACGACATCCATTCGGTTGCGCCCGCTGAGCCAGCCGGGGCCGAGCCGGGCGAGGCCGGTGACGAGTCGCCGGCGCAACTGGCTTTTCACCGCAGCGGCACCGCGGGCCGCCGCAACATCCATCACCCAGATCGTGCCAGCTCTCAGGATCCCGACACCGGCAATGGTCAGGATGTCGGGTAGCAATTCGGTGAATGACCGTCCGTTGATCGCCCCAACGATCGCCTGCGAGAGCACCAAGCAGAACGCAACAGTCGCTGCCGTCCTCACGATCCCCAGTACGACGCCCACTCCGAAGAAGGTGCGGGCCGCTGTCGCATAACGCAGCAGCCGGGGATCAAGGGGACGCATCGACTCAGCCGCCGAGCACAGGTGCCGATGCGGACGGGGAGTCGGCAAGCGGCTGCGTGTCCTCTGGGATCGACGCCCGGGTGATGCGCTTGCGGAACACCCAGTACGTGTAGGCCTGGTAGGCGAGCACGAAGGGCAGCACCGCAAGGGCGACCCAACTCATCACCGAGAGGGTGTAGGGAGTACTCGACGCGTTCGCGATCGTGAGGCTGTTGGCCACATCATTGCTCGCCGGCATCACGTCGGGGAAGAGTGCCGCGAAGAGACTCGCGACCGCGATGGCGATCGTGCCGGCCATGAGTCCGAACGCGTAGCGCTCCCGTCCGCGGAGATTGGCGAAGAACGATCCGATCAGGAGCACCGCTGCCAGTAGGGCGAGCAGCCAGGACGCGACCTGACCATGGGCGAGGTTGGTCCACAGGAGGAAGACCGCAGCGACGAGGATGGTGATCGCCCCCGACCGCATGGCGAGTCTCCTGGCCCGCAGTCGCAGGTCGCCGTCCGTCTTGAGCGAAATGAACACAACGCCGTGTGTGAAGAACAGCATGAGCGTCGTGAGCCCACCGAGCAGTGCGTAGGGGTTGAGCAGGTCAAACAGCGTGCCGGTATAGTTGTGGCCGGCGTTGAGCGGAACCCCCTGCACGATGTTGGCGAACGCCACTCCCCACAGCAGCGCCGGTACAGCCGACCCCACCACGATCATGCCGTCGAACCATTTCTTCCAGCGCGATTCCGGCCGGTGGTGGCGATATTCGAACGAGACACCACGAGCGATCAGTGCGAGCAGGATGAGGAGAAGTGCGAGGTAGAAACCGCTGAACAGTGTGGCGTACCACTCCGGGAAGGCGGCGAACAGCGAAGCACCCGCCACGATCAGCCAGGTCTCGTTGAGATCCCAGACCGGTCCGATCGTGTTGATCATGACGCGGCGATCGATCTCGTCCCGACCAAGAAATGGCAGCGCCATCCCGACCCCGAAGTCGAAGCCGTCGAGCACGAAATATCCGATGAAGAAGAAGCCGACAATCCAGAACCACAGAATATTGAGATCCATCATCTATTCCTTAGCGTTGTTTCTTAGTACACAGTCACGTGGGCGGTCGGCACTTCGGAGTCGTCGGTGACCGGCGCGCCCTCTGGTCCCCTCTGGGCGGCTCGCTTCAGGAGCCGGAATTCGACCACCGCGAGGATGCCGTAGACCAGCGTGAAGGCGACTATCGAGATCAGCACGTCGAGACCGGTGAGATTGGGCGAGACGCCGTCCTTGGTCTTGAGCAGGCTGAAGACGATCCACGGCTGGCGGCCCATCTCGGTGAAGATCCAGCCGACGATCATTGCCGCGAGGGGCAGCGGGAAGGCCCAGACGGCCACTCGCCAGACCCACGGGTTCTTGGGGAGGCGCCCCTTGCGCATCAGCCAGAGGCCAGCGGCCGAGAGCAGCACCGAGAGCATGCCGAGCCCGATCATCCAGCGGAACGCCCAATAGGTGATCCAGACCACCGGCGCGTAGTTGCCTGGTCCGTAGAGCGTGCGGTATTGCGCCTGCAGGTCGTTGATTCCCTCGACGGTTCCGTTCAGCGTGTGAGTCGAGAGGAATGACAGCAGGTACGGAATGCGGATAGAGAACAGTTCGTTCACCCCGTCGGGTGTGCCAAGAGTGAAGATCGAGAACGAGGCATCCGCCCCATTCACCGTGTTGTAGGCGGCTTCGGCGGCGGCCATCTTCATCGGCTGCGTCTGCACCATCACGAGACCAAGCTGGTCGCCGGTGAGCACCGTGAGGATACCGGCGCCGATCATCGTCCAGAGGGCGAAGATCATCGCCGGTCGCATGGTGTCAAGATTCCGCCTGCGGGCGAGATGCCAAGCGGCGATGCAGATCACCAGCGCGGACGAGACCATGAACGACGCGGTGATCGTGTGCGGAAACGACGCGAGCGAAACCTTGTTGGTGAGCACAGCCCAGATGTCGGTGAGCTCCGCCCGGCCGCGGGCTTCATTCATACGGAAGCCGACCGGATTCTGCATAAACGCGTTCGCCGCGAGGATGAAGTAGGCCGAGAGGATGGTGCCAGCGGCCGTGATCCAGATCGTGGCGAGGTGGAGGCCCTTTGGCAGTTTGTCCCATCCAAAGATCCATAGGCCGATGAAAGTGGCCTCGAGGAAGAAGGCGAGGAGGCCCTCCATGGCGAGCGGAGCGCCGAAAACATCTCCGACGAATCGAGAGTAGGTAGACCAGTTCATTCCGAACTGAAACTCCTGCACGATGCCGGTCACCACCCCCATCGCGAAGTTGATGAGAAAGATCTTGCCGAAGAACTGAGTGAGATGCAGGTAGCTGACCTTCGCCGTTCGGTACCATGCCGTCTGGAATACCGCTGTGGTGGTGGCCATTCCGATCGTGATCGGGATGAACAGGAAGTGGTAGATCGTGGTGAGCCCGAACTGCCACTGCGACAATACGAGGGGACTGAGGATGTCGTCCACTGATATCTCCGGATCGGATCTGGCAGGGGTGTCATTTCGTTCGGCCGGCCAGTTCTGCTTCTGGGCGAGCCTCGGTGTCGCCGTGCACGACGAGTGTCGGTCCGGCGATGTTGAGCAGCACGTCGTGGCTCACCGGGCCAAGGGCCGCCATCTGGGCGCCGTGCCTCCGAGAGCTGCCAATCACGAGCAGTTCGGCCGACATGCCTGCGTCGACGAGAGCTTCCGCCGCCGGGCGACGTAAAGTGCGCGTGCGCACCAGCACCCCGTCTCCGGCGCTGTGGGCGAGGGCCACGGATTGGGACCCGAGGGTCTCCAAGGCATCCCGGGCACGCTGCTCCGCGGCTCCGTCTTCCGCTTCGGAACCGTGCGCGCTGGAGGTCCAGGCGCGCAGCAGCACCAGCTCCTCATTCACGCGGTGTGCTTCGTTGGCGGCGAACCGCACGGCGGCGCGGCCGGCGTCCGAGTCGTCGATGCCAGCGACGATCCCATGGCGCTCGGTTGTCGATCCTTCGGGAATCACGGCGACCGGGCACCACGCCGTCGCGGCGAGCTGGAGGCTGCGTGAGCCGAAGGCGCGTCCGTGCAGGAAACCTGTTTTGTGAGTTCCGATGACGACGAGACCGACCTCCCGGGACACGACGCCCAGTTCGACCATCGGATCACCGAGAAGCACGCGGGTGCTGACGGTGACCGCGGAATCGATCGAACGGGCGAAGACCGCGTCCTTCTCCACGAGAGCGTAGGCGGAGGGGTGGAGTTCTGAGATCGACTGTTCGCCGATCATGCCCCACTCGTCATCGACGACGTGCACTAGCACGACGCAGGATCGCAGGGTTGCTGCCCGAAGTACCGCCCAGCGGATCGCCGCATGGCACGCCGAAGTGCCGTCTACTCCGACAAGGATCATTTTGTCCATCACACTGCCCCCGCTTCTCTCTTCCCCCAGCATGAAGGGATGCTCACTAAGCGATGGGGCCTAAAGTCCCGCGACCATTTGCTCAGGCTCGCACCCCGACGCGCTACGCTCGAAAATGCCGGCACACGCGCTGACCCGGTCCCGAATCGGTGTCACTTGATCAGCGTCGGCAGGGGAATTACGTGGCATCGCACGACGAACTTCTCACCTTCCCCGATAAGCCGCGAGCAGAACTCGACCGTGCGCTCAGCGACCTCGTGGATCGCGCTCAGGATGTTCTCGCCACGCAGGGTCGACTGCGCGCACTGCTCCGGGCGAACCTTGCCGTCGTGGAACACCTCGAGCTGCCCGTCGTCCTCGAGCGGATCGTGCGGGCCGCGGTGGAACTGGTGGGCTCCGAATACGGTGCCCTCGGTGTGATCGCTCCGGGTGGCGGTCTCGAGCAGTTTATCCACGTCGGGATTCCCCCGGAGCAGGCTCTCATCATCGGCCACTTGCCCGAGGGGCACGGCTTGCTCGGTGCCCTCATCGACGACCCCCGACCCATCCGACTCGAGCACCTCCACGACGACTCGCGGTCAAGCGGATTCCCGGCCGGGCATCCGGCGATGGAGAGCTTTCTCGGGGTACCGATCCGGGTGCGTGATGTGGTCTACGGCAATCTCTACCTGAGCAACCAGGCTTCCGGCACCTTCAGCAGCGAAGACGAACAGCTGGTTGAATCGCTCGCGGCCTCCGCGGGGTTCGCCATCGACAATGCCAGGCTGTTCGCCGAGACTCGTCGCCGACAGGCCTGGTCTGCTGCCTCCGCTGAGATCACTGCCGCGATGCTCTCCTCTGACCGGTCGGACTCTCTCTCCACCCTGGTGAGCCGCGTGCTCGTGCTCGCCGAGAGCGACCTCGTCTGCATGATCCTTCCCCACTCGACCGCAGGCACGCTCGTTGTCGAGATCGCTCGCGGCGACGGAGAGGCCGATCTCGTCGGCCGGAGCTTCCCCTCGGCTGGCACGCTTGCCGGAAGCGTTCTCGAGGGTAAGCAGCCCCGCCTCGTCGGGGGCGGAAGCCCCGACTCCGAGCTCTTCTCGACCGAGCGCCCGCTCGGCCCGATGATGGCTGTTCCCCTCATCTCGTCCGGCCGAGCCGAGGGTGTGTTGTTGGTGGCGCGCATGGCGGGGGGGCTCTGCTTCGCCCCGTCCGACCTCGAGATGGCCGCGGACTTCGCCGGGCAGGCCAGCCTTGCCATGCAGCTGGCCCGCGCCCGGGCGTCCGAACAGCGGATGCTGCTGCTCGAGGATCGCGGAAGGATCGCGCGAGACCTGCACGACCACGTGATCCAACAGCTTTTCGGCACCGGTCTCGAACTGCAGAGCGTTGCCGGATCGATCGAATCGGAAGTCGATCGAGAGCGGATCCTCCAGTCGGTGAGCCACCTCGACTCCGCCGTCACCCAGATTCGCACGGTGATCTTCGCTCTTTCGGCTCGCGAAGACACCCGTGATTCGGTGCGGCACCGCATCATCGATCTGGCCAATGACATCACCTCTGGATTGCAGAAGAGCCCGACGGTCGCTTTCACCGGTCCGGTAGACCTCGTCGTCACCGGTGGACTCGCCGATGATGTCGTTGCGGTGGCCCGCGAGGCACTGGCGAACGCTGCGAAGCATGCCAACGCCGAGCAGACCGCAGTAACGCTCGACGTCGGGGACGGCATGATGCACCTCGTGATCTCCGACAACGGGGGAGGAATCACTGACACGCCCCGTCGAAGCGGGCTCGCCAACCTCGAGGCAAGGGCGATTGCTCGCGGCGGATCGTTCGTCGTGGAGTCCAGCGCCGAGGGCACCCGGCTGTATTGGAGCGTTCCGATCGAAAGCAGTGACGAAGACGGAACGGAGGCATCATGATCCGGGTCTTCCTTGTGGACGATCACGAGATCGTGCGGCGCGGAATCGCTGAGTTGCTCGGTACGGAGCACGACATCGAGGTAATCGGCGAAGCGGGCACCGCGGCGCAGGCCCGGTCACGCATCGCCGCGACCCTTCCCGACGTTGTGCTGCTCGATGTACGCCTTCCCGACGGCAGCGGGATCGACGTCTGCCGAGACGTGCGATCACAGAATCCGCAGGTCAAGTGTCTTATTCTCACCGCCTACGACGATGAGGAGGCGCTGTCCGCTGCCATCATCGCCGGGGCATCCGGCTATGTGCTCAAGGATGTCCGAGGCAGCGGTCTAATCGAGTCGCTTCGAAAAGTGGCGAGCGGTCGCTCCCTGCTCGACCCGATGCTCACCCGCAAGGTGATCGAGCGCATCCACACCCGCTCCGACACCGACCCGCGCCTCGGGTCACTGACCGCCCGGGAGACACAGATCCTCTCCCTGATCGCGGGCGGACTCACCAATCGCCAGATCGGCACGGAACTCTCGCTCGCCGAGAAGACCGTGAAAAACTACGTCTCCGGGCTGCTTGCCAAGCTCGGTCTGCAGCGTCGCACCCAGGCCGCGATCCTGCATCTCGGCTCGCATCCCACAGCAGAGGGCTGATCGGGCACCGAATTGCGCTCCGTGCCGATCCTTCGGAAAGTTAGTGCCGGTTCCTCAGTATTTCGGCGATGAGACGCGGAACCGAATCATCCTGCAGCGACGTCGTGTCTCCGAGTTCACGACCATCGACGAGGTCCCCAAGCAGCCGTCGCATGATCTTGCCCGAGCGCGTCTTCGGCAGGTCCGGAACGATCACAATGTCCCGGGGCTTGGCGATCGCCCCAATCTCTCGGGTCACGTGGGCGCGAAGCACCGACTCGAATTCACGGGCCGTAGCCGGGTCATCCGCAATCATTGTCGACGGGATGACGAAAGCCGCGATCGCCTGCCCGGTCGTCGCATCCGCAACGCCGACGACGCCGGCCTCTCCGACCAGCGGATGCGACACAAGGGCAGATTCGATCTCAATGGTCGACAATCGGTGCCCGGAGACGTTGATGACGTCGTCGATTCGACCGAGCAACCAGATGTAGCCGTCGTCGTCATACTTCGCGCCATCTCCGGCGAAGAAGTATCCGCGGCTCGCGTATTTCTTCCAGTAGGAGTCACGATAGCGCTCGGGATTTCGCCAGACCGTGCGCGCCATCGCCGGCCAGGTTCCATCGATCACGATGTAGCCGCCAGAGCCGAAAGGCACCTCGATGCCCTCTTCGTCGACGATCCGAACCGTGAGCCCTGGCAGTGCGAGGGTCGCAGACCCCGGCTTCAGGTGCGTGACGCCGGGAAGAGGCGCGACGATCGCCGCACCGGTCTCTGATTGCCACCAGGTATCGACGATCGGAGCGTCGCCCCTTCCGACGTTCTCGCGAAACCAGATCCAGGCTGCCGGGTTGATCGACTCTCCCACGGTGCCGAGCAGGCGGATACTCGAGCGGTCCCAGGTCGCCGGGAGGCCATCCGGAAACCAGGTCATGAAGGTGCGGATGAGGGTTGGCGCGGTGTAGTAGGTCGTGACGCCGTAGCGCTCGATGATCTCGAAATGGCGCCCGGTGTGCGGAGTGTTGGGAGTGCCCTCATAGAGCACGGAGGTCGCGCCGTTCGAGAATGGTCCGTAGAGCACGTAGGTGTGCGCTGTGACCCAGGCAAGGTCGGCAGTGCACCAGTACACATCGTCGTCCTGTGCATCGAAGATCGCCCAGTGGCTCCATGATGCCTGCGTGAGGTACCCGCCGGAGGTGTGCACGACACCCTTCGGGGTGCCCGTCGTGCCCGAGGTATAGATGATGAACAGCGGCGTTTCGGAGTCGAAGAACTGCGGCTCGTGAACATCAGGGGCCGAGCCGACGGCAGCGTGCCACCAGACATCCCGGCCTTCGGTCCACGGGATCTCCGGCGTGGCCTCACCCGTTCGACGAACGACGAGAACGTGCTCGACGGACGTGTTGCCGGCAACGGCGGCATCGGCCTGGCTCTTCACCACCACAGCCTTTCCGCGGCGAAACTGGCCATCAGAGGTCACCAGGAGCTTCGCCCCGGTGTCTTCGAGGCGAAACCGCAATGCCTCGGCCGAAAATCCGCCGAAAACGAGAGAGTGGATGGCGCCGAGTCTGGCAATCGCGAGGGTGATGACGATGCTCTCCGGAATCACCGGAAGGTAGACGACCACCCGATCTCCCTCGACAATGCCGAGTGCGATGAGGGCATTGGCCGCCTGAGCGACCCGTCGTTGCAGGTCTGCATAGGTGATTACCTCGCGGTCACCGAGTTCACCCTCGAAATTGATGGCGACGCGGTCGCCACGACCGGCCCGGACATGCCGGTCGACACAGTTGACGGCGACGTTGAGCTTTCCGCCGACGAACCACTCTGCCGACGGGATCGACAGTTCCGGGTCGCCCGCGGCATCCGTTTCTCCGGTCGGTTGGGCTGGTGACCAGGTGTGGGCGGTGTGCCAGCGCTCTGCCCACTCGAGCCTGTCGGCCTGGCGCTCCCAGAACGCGAGCGGGTCTCTGGCGGCACGCGCCCATTCGGAACCGTCGACGTTCGCGGTCGCCACGAAGTCAGCCGGGGGAGGGAAGAGCCGTGTCTCACGGGAAAGATTTTCGATCGTTTCGGTCACTGATTCGACGCTACAGTTTCGCGCGCAGCGGCCGCTGCTCAGACGTAAGACCGCGTAACGAAGACCGTCACGATTCGGTTGGCTCCCGGCAGCGCCAACACGATCCCAGTGCAGGGCGCAGACTTGACCGATGAAGACACTGACTCTGCTGAATTCAACCGTCGAAGTTCCGAACATCATTCTCGGGCTGATGCGAATCCAACCCCTCTCCGATTCACAAATCCGGTCCCTGGTAGGAGCCGCGATTGACACCGGCATCACGTTCTTCGATCATGCCGACATTTATGGCGACACCACTCACGGATGCGAACGACGATTCGGCGAGGCGATCACGTTCTCAGCGTCCGAGCGGTCGGCCATAACGATCCAGTCGAAGGTGGGCATCCGCTCGGGTTTCTGGGACTACTCGACAGAGCACATCCTCCGTTCCGTGGATGAGTCCCTCGCCGCCCTCCGGACCGACTACCTCGACCTCCTGCTGCTGCACCGCCCGGATGCCCTGGTCGAACCCGATGAGGTGGCGGCCGCTTTCGACGCGCTGCACAGCTCGGGAAAGGTGCGCCAGTTCGGGGTGTCGAATCACACTCCAGGGCAGATCGAACTTCTCGCCGCATCGCTGGACCAAGCGCTCGTCGTGAACCAGGTGCAGCTCAGCATCACCCACGCTCCGCTCATTGCTGCGGGAGTCTCCGCCAACATGGCCGGGCTGGACCAGTCGATCGATCGCGACAACGGCATCCTCGACTACTGCCGCCTCAAGGAGATCACCCTCCAGGCCTGGTCGCCATTCCAGAAGGGATTCTTCGACGGAGTGTTCCTCGGAGACCGGGAGAACTACGCGGAGTTGAACGACGTAATCGATGAACTTGCGAGCAGCTACCAGGTGCCGGCCGCGGCCATTGCGGTGGCGTGGATCACGCGTCATCCGGCCAACATGCAGGTGGTGCTCGGAACCACGAATATCGACCGAGTGCGCGACTCGGCGGCCGGTTCGGACGTGCCTCTCACCCGCCCCGAGTGGTATCGCCTCTTCACGGCGGCGGGTCACGTGCTGCCGTAGCCGCAGCGGACTCGTCGGTCACCGCATCATTTCGCGGCCGTTGTCACCTCGGGTGTGCGCACACGAAGAGCATTCGGCTCGATCCACGCCTTGAACGCAATCGCTTCACCGAAGCCGTCGCCATCGAGTTCGATTTCTTCGGGATCCGATAGGCGCGCGGTGAATGACGTGCCCGTTTCATAGTGAAGGTCCGGATTGTTCTTGTGTTCTCCTGCAATCGCTTTTCCGGCCTTTGTGCGCCGAACGACACCATTGGTCCAGGCGACTTTCGTCCAGACCCGGATCCACCCGAGCACGCCATCGGGTCGAGTCATCATGATGTCGAATTTGCCGTCGTCCAGCACCGCTTCGGGCATGAGCAGAATATTTGCCTGCAGGGAGCCACAGTTGCCGAGGATCAAAGTGTGCACGGTCCTTCGCGTGCGAGGTCCATCGTCGAGCCGAAAGTGGAGGTGAAGCTCCGATGGGTCTCGAAGTGAGGCGGCAAGGGCTTTGATGTAGGCAACCCAGCCCGCTTTGGCTTTGAGTTCATCGTCGGTATTGGCGATCATCTTCGCATCGAGGCCCAGTCCTGCCATCACCACGAACGCATGTTGATCCCGGCTCTTATCAGCCCGTTCAATGCGGATCATGCCGAGATCGATCTGTCGATCCACCCCGGTGAAGGCGACTTTGATGCTCCCCGGCAGATCGTTGAGTGTCATCTTGAGGTTGCGCGCGAGAAGGTTTCCGGTGCCCGATGGCAGAAGGGCAACGGACACCTCGTGCCCCCGCAGAGCTTCGACAACCGCTCGAACCGTGCCATCACCGCCCGCCACGATCACCATATCGACGTGCTGCGCGAGGGCTTCTCCCGTTGCGCCCTGGCCGACATCATCAATCGACGTTTCAAACCAGAGGGTTTCCCCCCAACCGGCGGCCGCAGCCTCTGAGATCACTGCTTCGCGGAGAGCAGGGAGGTCTACCTTGATGGGGTTATACACGACCGCGGCGACACGGGGGCTGGCATTGTTCATGGCGTTATCGTATGGGCGCGAATCGAGCGGGGAGAGCGGGTTGACCAGCCGGTCAATTGCGGCCAGAATGGCAATTTTCGTTCCGCGCTGAGTGCCGCCGCACCCGTCTCGCGAAGTCCCTGAGGGTGCAATCCGTGGTCCAATCCTTCGCCTTGGCTGGGATCAAGGCGCATTCACTGCAGTGACTGGTCAGGGTCGGGGTAACTTTGTTGAGGTGATACGTCCACCCCAGACAACCGTCGGCGAGCTCCGGTCTTCCGGCCATGTGCAGAAGACGCTGCGCGTCGAGATCCGCGACAATCTTCTCTCCGCGCTCCGAGAGGGCCGCAACCCGTGGCCGGGGCTGCACGGCTTCGCATCCACCGTCATCCCGCAGCTCGAGCGGGCCCTCATCGCGGGCCACGACATCGTGCTTCTCGGCGAGCGCGGGCAGGGCAAGACCCGCTTGTTGCGCACGATGGTCGGGCTGCTCGATGAGTGGAGTCCGGTGATCAAGGACTCCGAGCTCGGCGAGCATCCCTTCGAACCCATCACCGTAACCAGTGTGCGCCGCGCCACCGAGCTGGGAGATGACCTGCCGGTCGCCTGGCGCGGCCGGGACGAGCGGTATGCCGAGAAGCTCGCCACCCCCGACACGAGTGTTGCCGACCTGATCGGCGATGTCGATCCGATGAAGGTTGCGGAAGGCCGAAGCCTGGGGGATCCTGAGACCATACACTTCGGCCTGATCCCGCGCAGCCACCGCGGCATCGTCGCCATCAACGAGCTGCCCGACCTGGCCGAACGCATCCAGGTCGCGATGCTCAACGTGATGGAGGAACGCGATATCCAGATCCGCGGCTACGTGCTGCGCCTCCCGCTCGACGTGCTCGTGGTGGCCAGTGCAAACCCAGAGGACTACACCAACCGCGGGCGGATCATCACCCCGCTGAAGGATCGCTTCGGCGCCGAGATTCGCACCCACTACCCGGCCGAACTCGCCGATGAGATCGCCATCATCCGCCAGGAGTCCGACCTCGTCGCCGATGTGCCCGACTACCTCGTCGAGATCCTCGCCCGCTTCACGCGGGCCCTGCGCGAGTCGTCCGCGGTCGACCAGCGCAGCGGTGTGAGTGCGCGCTTCGCCATCGCGGGAGCCGAGACCATCGCGGCGGCCGCGATTCACCGGGCGACCCGCCAGGGCGAGCCGGATGCCGTGGCCCGGCCGGTCGACCTGGAGACGGCCGTCGACGTGCTCGGCGGCAAGATCGAGTTCGAGTCCGGCGAAGAGGGGCGAGAGGACGAAATTCTCGACCATCTTCTCCGCACCGCCACCGCAGAAACAGTGCGCGCCCATTTCCGTGGTCTCGATTTTGCCGTGCTGGTGGAGTCGATTGCGAGCGGCGTCATGGTGACGACCGGCGAGCAGGTCACCGCCAGCGACTTTCTTGCCGGCCTCCCGGTGCTGGGCGAATCGGAGCTCTATGACGAGATCTGCGCCCGCCTCGGTGCCACCAACGACGGGCAGCGCGCCGGCGCAATCGAGCTCGCTCTCGAGGGCCTCTATCTCATGCGCAAAATCAGCAAGGAGAGCGGCGAGGGCGAGGTCATCTATGGCTAGGAACAACCGTGGCTAGAGCCAATCGCCGGCTGGCTCGGCGTGCTCGCTATGGCAGGTATGACGGCGGGCCCGATCCGCTCGCAGCTCCCGTCGACTTGTCGGAGGCGCTTGATGCGATCGGTGAGGATGTCATGGCGGGCTCCTCGCCCGAGCGTGCGATGCGCGAGTTTCTGCGTCGGGGTGGCGCGAACCAGGCTGGCCTCGACGACTTGGCGCGCCGTGTTGCCGAGCGTCGGCGCGAGCTGACGAAGAAGCACAACCTCGACGGCACACTGCAGGAGGTCAAAGCCCTGCTCGACAAAGCCGTTCTTGCCGAGCGCAAACAGCTTGCCCGCGACACCGAGCTGGATGACGGCGATCGGATGCTCGCCGAAATGCAGCTCGACAACCTGCCGGCCTCCCCGGCGGCAGCGGTCAGCGAGCTCAGCGACTACGACTGGAAGAGCAGCGAGGCTCGGGCCGACTTCGAGAAGATCAAAGACCTGCTCGGGCGTGAATTGCTCGACCAGCGCTTCGCCGGAATGAAGGACGCGCTCGAGAACGCCACCGACGCCGACCGGGCCGCAATCACCGAGATGATGAACGATCTCAACGCCCTGCTCGAGGCCCACGGGCACGGCGAAGACAGCCAGGAGCAGTTCGATGACTTCATGGCGAAGCACGGCGAGTTCTTCCCCGATAAGCCAGGCAACATCGATGAACTTCTCGACTCGCTTGCCGAGCGCGCCGCTGCCGCAGAGCGGATGCGCAACTCGATGAGCCAGGAACAGCGGAACGAACTCGATGCGCTCGCGCAGCAGGCCTTCGGGTCACCGGAGCTGATGCAGTCGCTCGCCCAGCTCGACGGCAGCCTTCGTTCGCTTCGCCCTGGTGAGAACTGGGGCGGCTCCGAGAAGATGGATGGTGAGGAGGGACTCGGTCTTGGTGACGGCACCGGGGTGTTCCAGGACATCGCCGAACTCGATGCGCTGTCTGAGCAGCTTGCGCAGTCGTACAACGGATCGCGCCTGGACGACCTCGACCTCGATCAGCTGTCCCGCCAACTCGGCGACGAGGCAGCGGTTGACGCCCGCACGCTTCAGCAGCTCGAGAAAGCCCTGCGAGACTCCGGCACGATGAAACGCAAATCTGACGGCCAGCTCACCCTGACCCCGAAGGCGATGCGACAACTCGGCAAGGCACTGTTGCGCGATGTCGCAAACCGCATGTCGGGGCGCCAGGGTAACCATGACCTCCGCCAGGCGGGGGCGGCGGGGGAGCGCTCCGGTGCCACTCGCGAGTGGGCCTTCGGCGACACGGAAGCCTGGGATGTCACTCGCACCATCACCAACGCCATCACCCGCACGGCGGGGGAGGGCGGCGCAACCGGCGCGGGTGTGCGGATCGAGATCGGTGACGTAGAGGTGCAGGAGACCGAGGCGCGCACGCAGGCCTGTGTCGCTCTGCTCGTTGACACCTCATTCTCGATGGTGATGGACGGGCGGTGGGTACCGATGAAGCGCACCGCGCTTGCGCTCCACACCCTCATCACGAGCCGCTTCCGCGGCGATGAGCTGCAGCTCATCAACTTCGGTCGGTCGGCTTCCGTGATTGACATCGAGCAGCTCACCGGGCTCGAGGAGATCTACGACAAGGGCACCAACCTGCATCACGCCCTGCTGCTGGCAAACCGTCACTTCCGCAAGCATCCGAATGCCCAGCCAGTGCTCCTCATCGTCACCGACGGCGAACCGACCTCGCACCTCGAAGCCAGTGGTGAGGTCTTCTTCGACTACCCACCGCATCCGCTCACTGTGGCCTATGCCGTGCGCGAGCTCGAAAACTCAATGCGCCTTGGCGCCCAGACGACGTTCTTCCGCCTCGGCGACGATCCCGGCCTTGCCCGGTTCATCGACTCGATGGCGAAGCGGGTCGGCGGAACGGTCGTCGCCCCCGAGCTGGACGATCTCGGCGCGGCTGTCGTGAGTTCCTACCTCGGCTCGCGCGGCAGCAGGGGCGGCGAGGGTCCGTCGAGCGGTGGCTTCGACGGCGTGTTCGGTCGCGGATGAGGCCGTCAGAACAGCGGCCACGGCACGGCGGGCATGTGGCCGCGAGGGGCGGGGAAGCGCCCGTTCTGCCGTAACCGGTCGCAGCGGTCGGCGAGGGCCGTTATCTCGCGGCTGGTAAGCAGTTCTGCGAGGGAAGCTCCGAGATCGCCGTCGAGCTGCGCGCGCACCCGGTCGATCCCCTCCAACTCGTCGGCGGTGAGCTCGTCACCGAGCCAGCCCCAGAGCACTGTGCGCAGCTTGTGCTCGACGTGGAAGGTGAGACCGTGGTCAACCCCGTGACGGTGTCCGTCCGCCATCGCGAGCACGTGCGCGCCCTTGCGATCGGCATTGTTCACGACGATGTCAAAGACGGCCATCCGTCGTAGCGCGGGGGAGTCCTCGTGGATGAGCGTGACCGACCGATCCTGATTATCCAACCCGTTGAAGACGTGGCGCCACCCCTCAGCGGGCACGGCGCCTGCGGGCACCAGGTCAACGGCATCCTGCTCGGGATCGATATCCCGCCAGAGCTGCACCATTCCCGCGCCAAGCGGACCTTCGCGCAGCCAGGTGCGGGGAACGATGTTCCAGCCGAAAGCCTCCGACACCAGGCACGCCGCGACCTCACGGCTCGCGAGATCGCCGTCCGGAAAGTCCCAGAGCGGACGCTCGCCGGCTACGGGCTTGTAGACCACCACAACGTTTCCGATACGCGCAAGAAACGTCGCGTTCGATGCCGTGGTGATGCGGCCGGTGATCTCTAGCTCATCCTCCGCGAGGTCCGCATCCGGCATCGTCAGAAATCATCAGGCAGCGTGTGCACATGCCCGTCGGGGTCTATGGGCGTGCCACAGACAGAACAGATCGGCCGGCCAGATCCGACCACTTCGAGGGTGCGCTTCGCGAATGCCCGCGCGGTGCCGACCGGAATGCGCACCAGCAGCATCTCCGCCGGCTCCGTCTCGACCTGATCGATCGCGCCCTCCTCGACCAGTACGAGCGGGTAGGCCTCGATGACGACCTGCGCCGTCGACGGGTCCCAGCCCAGGCTCATCACGCCGGTGCGAAATTCGGCATCGACTGGTTGCTCGAGGGGATCGTTGTCAACGAGCTCGATCGGCGTCTCAGCCGGTACGCTCACCGGGTTGCCCTGCTGGCCCATCAACTCGTCGAGGATTTCCTCGATCTTCTCGGCGAGAAGGGCCGACTGCTCTTTCTCCATCGCCACGCTGACGATTCGTTTTCCGGTTCGAGCTTGCAGGTAAAACGTGCGCGACCCGGGTTCCCCGACCGCACCGACGACGACCCGATCGGGCCAGTCGAACGCGTGGATGATGGTTGGCATACGAATATTCTACGAGCGGTGGATGAGCGATTCCTCAGAGGTTGCCTGCGCCGCCGCCGACCGGTGCATCGTGGGCCGGGGCGCTGGCGCGAAGCCAGGAGAGGTCACCAGAATCGGTGTTCGTCGCGATGACGTTGGGGCGACCGGCTCCATACCGAACGATTGAAACGGAGGCCGGGCCAACGCTGATTCGCTGGAACAGGTCCAGATGCATGCCGAGGGCGTCGGCCAGGATCGACTTGATGATGTCGCCGTGGCTCACCGCCACCCAGACGGCGCCGGATCCGTGCTGAAGCTCGAATGCGGCATCGTGACGTCGAATCGCAGCAACCGATCTGGCCTGCATCGCTGCCATGGACTCGCCGCCGGGGAATGTGACCGCGGAGGGGTGCGACTGCACCACCGACCACAGGTCCTCCTTGGCCAGTTCGGCAATGGTACGGCCCTGCCACTCACCGTAATCGCACTCGGTGATCCCCTTCTCCAGTGCCGTCACCGGCAGACCGCCCTGGTGATCGAGATTCTGAGAGTCACGATTGTAAGAGTCAAGGATGAACCGCGCCGTCTGCCGACAGCGCTCCAGTGGGCTCGAGACCACGCCGACCAGCGGCACCACGGCAAGGCGTTCGCCCATCAGTGCCGCCTGCGCCCGTCCGGCTTGGTCGAGCCTGACGCCCGCGGCCCGTCCCGCCAGGACGCCGGCGGTGTTCGCGGTGGTGCGGCCGTGCCGCACGAGAATGACTGTGGCCATAGCGACAAGCCTAGACATCCGTCCCGGGTGAACCCGACAGCGATCCACCCGGGGGATTTGGCTCTAGTAGCGCGCTCCGACAACCTGTTCGATCAGGCCGTCGAGCGCACTGAGCGTATCGGTGTCAAGCGTGAGATCAAGAGCGCCGACGTTCTGCTCGAGCCATTTCACACGCTTCGTGCCGGGGATCGGCACAATCGAGATGCCAAGGCGGGTGCTCTGGGCGCCGACCCAGGCGAGTGCGACTTGCGCCGGCGTCGCGCCAATCCGGGTAGCGATTGCGGTGACCGTCTCGGCGATCGCCTGGTTCGCATCCCCGGCCTCACCGACGAAACGGGGGCTCTTGCTGCGAAAGTCTTTCGCATCGAACGTCGTGCGGTCGACTGTCCCGGTGAGGAATCCGCGCCCGAGGGGGGAGTAGGGAACCAGGCCGATGCCCAGTTCCTTCATCACGGGAGCGAGGCTCTCGGGGTCGCGTGTCCAGAGCGAGTACTCGCTCTGCACTGCGCTGATCGGGTGCACGGCGTGCGCGCGCCGCAGCAGCGACTCGTCGACCTCGCTCAGGCCGAGGTAACGCACCTTGCCCTCGGTCACGAGTTCGGCCATCGCTCCGACCGTCTCCTCGATCTCGGCCGTCTGTGCCGGACGGTGCAGGTAATACAAGTCGATCGTGTCGATTCCCAGGCGCAACAGCGAGGATTCGGCCGATCGTTTCACATACCCACGCTCACCACGGATGATTCGTTTGTCATCCCCGCCGGTACGGTCAATGCCAAATTTGGTCGCGATCTGCACGGAATCACGACGGTCGTGGATGGCACGGCCGACCAGTACCTCGTTATGGCCGTCGCCGTACACGTTCGCGGTATCGAGCAGCGTCACGCCGAGGTCGATCGCGCGATGGATGGTGGCGATGGACTGGTCCCAGTCCGCCGGTCCGTACCACTCACTCATTCCCATGCAGCCGAGACCCTGCGCCGAGACGGTCAGTTCTCCAAGATTCACTTTTTTCATTGTTTTCTCCTATTGCCCTGTGCTTCTAGCCCTGTGCTTTTTTAGCCCTGTGCTTCTTTAACCCTGTGCTTCGATGGACAAGTCGTTCCACTGTTCCCAGGTGGCCAGTCGTGACGCATAATCCGCCTTCGCAATTGCCAGCGGAGCCTCCCCGAAAAAGATGCGCAGGGGCGGCTCGTCGGCATCCACGATCTTCAACAGGACCGCAGCGGAGGCGACCGGGTCGCCCGAGACGCTCACGCGGGATTTGCGGGCGGCCTCGGCCAGCTGCTTCACGCCGTCGTAGTCCGGCAGCGCGGTCGCGTGGATTCCGGATGACCCGCCCCAGTCCGTGGAGAATCCGCCCGGCTCGATCAGGGTCACCCTGATGTTGAACGGGGCGACCTCCTGCGAAAGCGCCTGCGAGAATCCCTCGAGCGCCCATTTTGAGGCTGCGTAGAGTCCCGTGCCCATGAATGCGCTGATGCCGCCGATGGAGGAGACCTGCAGAATGTGGCCGCTCTTTTGGGCTCGCATATAGGGGAGAGCCGCCTGGGTAACCCACAGCGCGCCGAAGAAGTTGGTCTCCATTTGGGCATGAGCTTCGGCATCGCTGACCTCTTCGATCATGCCGAAAAGTCCGTAGCCGGCGTTGTTCACCACCACGTCGAGTCGTCCGAAGTGCGCGTGGGCCGCATCGACCGCCGCGGTCGCCGCGGCGTGGTCCGTGACGTCGAGGGCGAGCGGAAGAATCAGGTCGCCGTACCGTTCGGAAAGGTCACTGAGAGTGTCGATATTGCGAGCGGTCGCTGCCACTTTGTCGCCCCGGTCGAGCGCCGCAATTGCCCATTGCCGGCCGAAACCGCGAGACGTTCCAGTGATAAACCAAACTTTTGAAGGCATGGGAAATTCCTTTTCTATCGGGGAATGAACGTGCCGAAGCCATGAATTTTACCGATCGGGAGCAGAGCAAGTCTGAGTTCTTCACCATCTGCCGGGTGTAACGCGGCACCCTGTGCTCGCATTCCAGACTCAGCCGCGCAGCAGTGCACGACCGTATCGATGAAGTCATGAGCACACCCGTCGACGACGATGACCTCACATCCTCAGGTCAGGTACGCAGAAACCGCTTGAGGTGGTGAATCTGGTCGGAGAGTGCACGGCGTGAGATCGCGGCATCCGCCACCTGCTGATCGAAGCCGTGGTACGCGCCGGCTACCTGGTGAAGTTCCACCGAGACGCCCGCCTGAAGCAGGCGCAATGCGTAGAGGATCGCTTCGTCTCTCAACGGATCGAACTCGGCGCTCAGGATGTATGCGCTGGGCAAGCCGACAAGATTTTCTTCGCGCGCAGGCGCGGCGTAACTCGAAACCGTGCTTCGGTCCGGGAGGTACTGGTCCCACATGGCCACGTTATTGCCCTCGTCCCAAATCGGGGTATCGACAAAAGCACGCACAGAGGTCGTTGACATCCGATCGTCGAGAACGGGGTAAATGAGTACCTGCAGGGCGAGTGTTGGTCCGCCGCGGTCGCGTGCCATCAGGCAGACCGCTGCAGCAAGCGCACCGCCGGCGCTGCTGCCCGCGACCGCCACGCGCGCCTGATCGATAGCAAGTTCCCTCGCGTGTTCCACCACCCAGCACAGGGCTGTGTAGCAGTCCTCGGGACCGGCGGGGAAAGGATTCTCCGGCGCAAGGCGATAGTCGACCGAGACGACGACGCATCCTGCATCCGCGGAGTAACGCAGGCACCGTGGATGCTCAGATTCCAGATCTCCCAGCACGAAAGCCCCCCCGTGGAAGAAGACGACCGCGGGTCGAAGTTGCAGAGGACCGACCGGTGAGTAAATGCGCACGGCCATTTCGACCTCAGGGTCAGAGCTTGGGATCACGCGTTCCTCGACCTGAACCCGATCGACCGTCTCTTCTTCAGCCGATGATGTTTCCTCACGAAGCGTCAAAGCGAGGGCCCGAGCGCCGGGTACATCCGAAATATCTGGACGTTCCATCAGCACACTCGCCGCGGCCAATTCGGGATCCATCATCCGCCAATAACCCTTCGCCTTCGTGCTGATCTGGAGTGCCTGACCTGTCTCGGTGGGCAAGATAAGTCTTACAGTCGGTCGGATTCAGCGCCTCCGCTACATGGTGGAACATCATCCGACGAACGTCTGAACCTCACGCCCAGTCCGCTATCCGGTAGAGCTGCAGGGCGACAGTGAGCATAAAGACCGTCGGGGAGTCGGTCAGGTCAACCTGCAGTTTCTTTTCGACATTCTTCAACCTGTGCGCCAACGAACTGTGATGCAGATTCAGCGCCGCGGAAGCCGCCCGTAGGCTGCGATAGCGGCAAAACATGTCAAGGGCAAGCAACTCGCCACTTCCCGAATCGGACTGCGACAGAAATACCAACTGCCGCACGAGCCGAGTCGTGGATGCCTGAACTGGAGAAAGAGCCGCAAGGTGCGACAGGGGCCCGATCGTCTCGTAGTCGACCACGCGGGGTCCCAGGGTTGCTGATGTCAGCTTGATCGCTTGCCGCGCAGTTTCGCGAGAATCATGCGCCTCCAATGCACTCGTGCGCGAACCGAAGGCGGCAAGAAACGGCCAGTTCGGCAGCCTGTCTACACTCAAATCGCCGTGATCGTGCACCAGCGCGATCTCGAATCCGTCGTCGAGCTGAGTCCCGGTGCAACGCACGCCGACCGAGTGCGCCCACTGCTGAACAGCTTCGTTCACGGGAGACTTTTTTCCGGAGGCACTCGCGATCAGCACGCGAACGCTCCACTCTCGACGGAACCCGAGCGACTCGAGATGGCTTGCCCGTTCCTCAAGGGAGGTGTTGCGAGCGAACAACTCCAGCAGTGCGGGCGGGTGATCCGTCACGGCCGGAGTGTCCAAGCGACTGAGAATGATGTTCGCAGAGAGGGCCATCCTCTCGACGATGAGATCGGCAAGAGAGGCATTTTCCGGGGCTTTGACGATCCACACGGTTCCGATCGGCCCAACCTCGGAGGAAACGATCTGCCTGAGGGCGCCCTCCGCGATCTCGTCGGCCATCTCTCGCCCCCTGGTATCGAAGGCCCAGTTGCGTTGTCGACCCTCGCCGACAAACCCTGCGGGTGCCCCGACCAGACGAGCAGATGAGCGCACCAGTTCCTCGAGGCCGCCCCGGGTCTCGACGAGACGGTCGAAGAATGCGACAACGCGAAGAGCGTTTTCGGCTTCCGACCCATCCGACGACAGGCGCCTCAGCAGACCTTCCACAACACCCTCATCCCTAGTGCGGACCATTCCCTGCAGTGATTCCGCAGAATACCCAGAGTCACAGGTTTACACATCACGAGTCCGACATTTGTCTGAAAGAGTTACTTTGGTAAGCGGATGCGGAGTCCAACGTTGGCTGTAACACTGAATTTGCACCCGGGTGATCACCCGTACCCACTCAAAGGAGAGTTCAGTGAAGATCCGCACCCTCGCGGCCGTAGCAGCGTCAGCAGCTGTGTTGATTTCTGTGTCTGCCTGCAGCGTTCCGAGTTCCAGTCCCGCGAGCACAGCGGGCGTCCCCCGTGAAATCAAGTCAATCTACTTTTCAAACGTTTTACCCGCGTATCCGCCTCTCGGTGAGGCCAACAAATGCTTCCTCGCACAGGCGAAGAAGCTCAACATCAAGGCCGCAACCGGAGGTCCACCAGACCTCACCGTGAACAACCAGCTCAACATCAACCAAATCTCCCAGGCGATTGCGAACGGCTACGACGCGATCGTGTCTCAGCCGATTGACAAGGCGGCCTTTACCCCGGTCATGCAGCAAGCGAAGGACAAGGGTATCTATCAAGCGACTTTGAATACCGGCGATTCCACCGATATTCAGGACTTCACGATCGGCACCGACTACACGATTCAGGGCGCGACAGTCGTTGAGCAAATCAGTAAGCGTTCGGGCGACCAAAAGATCATCATCCTGGGTGGCGCTCCGACGGGGACGAACAATCTGTTCGTCGACGGTGTCAAAAAGGGCATCGCAAGCAAGGGGCTCACCAACGTCACCTACGTCGAGAACGTGTTCGACGCGGGAGACCCCAGCAAGTCCGCCGATGTGGTGAGCCAGGCGTTGACCGCACATCCTGAGGTCAACGTCGTGCTCTCCTGGGAGGGGAGCGCGGTCCCGGGAATTATCACGGCGATCAAGGAAAAAAACCTGGTAGGCAAGGTCGTTGGAGTCACCAACGACATCACACCCCAGGTGATTTCTGGCATAAAAGACGGAATCATTTATGGCTCGTCAAAGCAGAATTTTTGCAAGATGGGCAGTCGTGTCGTGGATGATCTCGTCGCTCTCAGCAAAGGGAAGAAAATCCCGAAGTCCGTTGACACCGGAATCACTTTTGTGACTAAGGACAACGTCGCCGCGGAAGGCAACTGAGTGGAGACCGCTGACCGCCTCGTTCCTGCCCTTGAACTTCGTGGTATCTCAAAGAAGTTTGGCCGCGTCACTGCTCTCGAGGGTGTCGATCTGACAGCTCGGTCCGGAGAGATTCTGGCGATTGTCGGTGATAACGGCGCTGGCAAGTCCACTCTGATAAAAGCGATTAGCGGAATTTACCGTCCCGACGATGGAGAGATCCTGGTCGACGGCCAGAGTTCCACTTTCACGAGCCCGGCAGATGCACGAGCGGCAGGAATCGCGACCGTATTTCAGGATCTCGCACTGGTGGAATGTTTGGATGTCTCCACCAATATGTTCATCGGTCAGCTTCCGAAAAAGGGGTGGTTCGTCGATCGTAAGAGGATGGATGCCGAATCCCGCCGGTTCCTCGACGAGCTGAAAGTGACAGTGGCCGACGTTCATACCCAAATCGGGATGCTTTCGGGTGGGCAACGCCAGATAATCGCGATCGCCCGGGCAGTGCGCGCGGGAGCTCGTACTGTTTTGCTGGATGAGCCCACTGCCGCCCTTGGCGTTCGCGAAACCAAACATGCCGCTGACATCATCACCGCATTACGAGAGGCCGGGAATGCAGTGATCGTCGTCAGCCACGACATCGAGTTCGTGTTTGCGTTCGCTGATCGAATCCAGGTCATGCGCCTTGGCCGCGTCGCCGGCGTGAGAAAAACGGCCGAGACCACCCGAGAAGAAATTATTTCGCTCATTACCGGGACGAAGCAGGAGGCCACCGCGTGAGCGCACCCTTTCACACAGACGTTGCAACGAGCACGTCCAACCAGACAGCTGCTGCAGTCACATCAAGCAGACGTCGCAGACTCGCTGACCAGGTACGCGATAAGACACAGCTCGCCGGAATTGTCGCCGTCATTGTCGTTCTGGTTGTCATTTTCCAAATCGGAAATCCAGTTTTCCTGAGCCCGGGCAACGTGATCGAGTTGCTTCGCTCCGGAACCCTGTATTTCATCGTCGCATGCCCGGCAACACTCGTGTTGGTGGGTGGGGGTATCGACTTTTCGGCGGGCGCCGTCTATGCCACCGGCGGCGTGAGTGCTGCACTTTTGATGGTGGCCGGTATTCCGTGGCCTATCGCTGTACTCCTCGGCGTAGCCATCGGCGCCGTGCTGGGGATCCTCAATGCGGCATTGTCGGTGTATCTCAAAGTGCCGCCGCTGATCGCAACACTTGGCGTGTTCTTCATCGCGAGTGGAGTCATCACGGTGATGACCGGAGGAAATAGTGTGTTCGGATTCCCGGCAACGTTTACCGACCTCGGCCAGGGATACCTGTTGGGCGTTCCATTTCTTGTGTATTACGCCCTGGTGATCGGTGTGGTGTTTTGGGTGCTGCTCGAAAAGACCACTCTCGGATACAACGCTCGCGCTGTCGGCGGAAACCGGGCGGCAGCCTCCGCGAACGGCATCCGGGTGCGTAAGCACGACCTCATCGTCTATGGCATCGCCGGCGGTGTGGCTGCCCTCGCTGGCATCATGGGTGCCGCTCGATTCAGTTCGGCTGACCCTGCCGCCGGAGGCTCTGGCCTCACTTTTCAGGTGGTGACCGCGGTCATCATCGGGGGCACCAGCCTTTTCGGCGGCATCGGCAGTATTGCCGGCAGTGCCCTCGGTGCCCTCTTGTTCGCCACTATCAACAACGGTCTCGCAGTGATCAATGTGAACTCACTGTGGCAGAACATTTTCGTTGGCGCGATCCTGGTTTTCGCCGTTGCAATCGACCAGGCCAGACGCGGACGACAATTCCTGTCTCGCAAATAGACTTAAGGCACAGGTTGCACTTGTGTGTCTGGATGATCTGTGGGCTTATCGCTTCCAGTGATACGGCGTCGTTGTCGACACCGCAATGAATCCGGATCGTTCGAGGATGGGACGCGAGTGGGCGGTCGAATCACTGTGAATCAGTGTCTTTCCCCTGGCGATCGCCGAGCGGGCGCGGGCGGCCGTCACTGCACGGTAGATCCCTTTGCCGCGCCAGTCGGCACGGGTTGCGCCACCCCAGATTCCGGCGAAGTCGGAACTGGCAACCGGCTCGAGTCGTCCCGCGGTCACGATCTGGCCCTCTGCTTCGCCGACCCACAGCTCAAGGTCGTCGCCGAGACTCAGCCGCGCAAGTAAAGCGTTCGCCTCGTCCACGGAGACAGGATCACCGAAGACCTCATCCTGCATCGCGCTCATGGCGCGAACATCCGGTTCTTCCGTCACCTGCCGCACGGTCACGCCGAAAGGGAGTGGAACATCAATCGCCAAAGCCACTGCCTCACCGATCATGATCGATTCCGGCTCATCTGGGATGAAGCCGTTCGCCAACAGAGCGTCGTGAAGCCCCGGCGCGTGGTCATGGGCACGTGTCTTCCACTCGACTCGCTCAATGCCTGGGGTGGACTGGAAATAGCTCAGGGCTTCAGGTACGAGCCGCCGAACAGCATCTGCGTTTGCCTCTCCGAGGTCTCGGTAGGTGATGAAACCCCGTCCAGCGGCGAAGGTCACCAGTCGCAGCGGGCCAAGGAGGGTGACATCGATGGCGCCCGGGGTTTCCGCATCGGTGCGCAGTTGCGCGTCATACGCCGCGAGAAGTCGAGCACGGGTATTCACTTCGTCATGAGCCATCCGCCCATTCTTCCCGACAGCCGCGTCCCGCCGTCATGGAGGGAAGCGAGGACTACTCGTTAGAGTGGGATTCACCGCCGCCCAATTATGCTGTCTCCCAATTAGGTTGGAATCATGACATTGCCCACCCAACCCGTTTCGACCGCTCTGGTGCGTGACCTGCACACTGTGCTGTCGAACCCGCTTCTGGGTATCGCCCCCGCTCTCGCCGAGCTGTTGAGACCGCTTGTCCGTCATTCCGCCCTGGTGATTTTCACCGAGGACTGCACCGGTCGTCCACAGAAACGTGCGGGCGCGCCGTCGATCGCCGATCACGTCACCGTCGCCGAATTGGACGTCATCAGAGAGCAAGTGCGATCCAACAATTCAGCGAGTTGGGCGGCCACCGGCATCATCGCCGGCAGTGATCGACTCTTCGCTGGGTGGATTGCCTCCAGCGGTGCGCTGATGGTGCTGACCGACCCGGACCTCGCTGCGCCAACAGAAGCGACCCTTGACGAGGTGATGGTCACTATCGCGGGTCTGTGGGATCTGGTCGCTTTGAGCATCCGCCACCAGGTTGCTTCCGCAACTCCCGCTTACCTATTCGATTCCCGCACGATGTCAGTGGAACGAGCGGCCATCATCGCGGAGCTATCGGATGCCCACTCCACCACGCTGGAGATGCTGCTGGCCGTTTTGCGTTCGCGTGAAGCCTCCGACGCCGCTGCCCGTCGGGCTGCCACAGACATTGCCGCCACCGCAATGGTCAAACTTCGTGCGGTGTCGGATCGAGATCGAAAGCTGTCAAAAGAGCCGGTTTCCAAAGCGTTTGAGAGCTTGCAGAACGATCTTCGCCCGCTTGCCCGCTTTGGCGATCTCGACATCCAGTTCATCGAGCCTCCGATCAACGGGCGAGCCCTTCCCGGAGAAGTCGCCCACGCGGGCCGCGCGATCGTGCGGGGTGCCGTTCTGGCACTTGTCGAGCAGTCCGGGGTGAGTCGTGTTCGCGTGCAGTGGGATTGCGATGGAAGCAACCTGTTGATCAACATTCGCGATGACGGACCGGGTGACCTCACAGTTGACACCGCCAATGTGCGGCAACTCAGTGCGCGCGTGACCGCCCTCGATGGCACACTTCGAGTCGAAGCGACCAAAGGGTGGGGATCGGAAATCTTTGTTTCCCTTCCCCTGGATCCCGTCACGACTCATCTGAATATGGCTCCCCTGTGGGCGCTCACTTCGCAAGAAAAACGGGTTTTGGAACTCGTTGCCTCCGGTACTCGAAATCGGGCAATCGGGGATGCGTTGAACATCACCGAGAACACGGTCAAGTTCCATGTCGCGAACGTTCTCAAAAAAGTCGGCGCTTCCAACCGTGCCGAGCTCGCCTCGATTGTCAACATCCGGAGCCTGAACGCGACGTAGCCGCTGCCAGTCCTTCACCAAGAGCCCGAATGGCTCCAGAAAATCAAAAACTACTCTTTCGAGTAGTAACTTCCATCCCTGCGACCAGTGACCGAAATGCTGTGATTGGCGTTTGTTTAGTAGGTGGCTGTTACTAATACTTTTCCTGTGCTCGACGCCCTCCACGTCATCGCCCGCGAGGACGCGACGCTGGTCGACGCACTTGCGGATCTCAATCCGCTTTCGCTCGAGCGCGCCGTCGGCAAGCTTCACGCGGCCAAAAGCGTCTTCGTTTTCGGCGCGGGACGGTCTGGTCTCGCTCTTCGGATGACGGCGATGAGACTCATGCACCTCGGACTCACCGTGCACATTGTTGGCGAGGTTACGACGCCGGCAATTGGTCGCGGTGACGTGCTGCTCGTAGCGAGCGGCTCCGGCACAACAGAGGCCATCGTGCGATCGGCCAAGACTGCCATCGACGTCGGCGCGACTGTCATCACCTTGACAACCGCCACGAACTCTCCGCTCGCAGGCCTTTCGTCAGTTCTTGTCGAGGTTCCCGCCGCCGAAAAACTGGATCGCGCCACCACCAAGTCTGTGCAATACGCAGGATCTCTCTTCGAACAGGCTGTCGTCACGATTGGTGACGCTTTTTTCCACTCGCTCTGGCTGAGGTCCGGGCAAAGCGCTGATGACCTGTGGCCCCGCCACGCAAACCTCGAATAGCCGCAGGCTTCGCCCTGCACTCACCCTGACTTGATTTTCCTTCCCCCACCACCGAACGAATGGAATCACCATGCAACTCCAAGTAGCCATTGACTTTCTCACGACCGAGGATGCCCTCGCCCTCGCGGCGAAGGTCGCTGACAGCGTCGACATCATCGAGCTTGGCACGCCGCTGATCAAGGCCGCCGGTCTCTCAGTCGTGACAGCGATGAAGGATGCCCACCCCGACAAGATCGTCTTCGCCGACCTCAAGACGATGGATGCCGGCGAACTCGAAGCCGACACCGCCTTCAAGGCGGGCGCGGATTTGGTCACAATTCTCGGCGTTGCCGGGGATTCGACCATCACCGGTGCGGTGAAAGCAGCCCGCGCACACGGCAAGGGAATCGTCGTCGACCTCATCGGGGTGAAAGACAAAGCCGCTCGCGCGAAAGAGGTGACCGCCCTCGGCGCCACCTTCGTCGAAATGCACGCCGGCCTCGACGAACAGGTCGAAGCTGGATTCACTTTTGACACTCTGCTCGAAGCCGGATCAACCTCCGGAGTATCGTTCTCGGTTGCCGGAGGCGTGACGATCGCCACCATCGCTGCGGTTCAGGAAGCCGGTGCGCATGTCGCCGTGGCTGGCGCTGCAATCTATGGCGCTATTGATCCCGCTGCGGCTGCAGCCGAGCTGCGGGCGGCCATCAAGTAGTTCAACCCTGTGGAAAAGCCGGGCACCGGATGACGGTGCCCGGCTTTTGCCGTACCGGATCGATTGGTATACGAGCTGCAGAGTCGGGGCGAGGTGCTCGATGTTGGGAGCTCTGCCATTCGAGAGCACCGGTCGCAGGAGCTCGAACAACCGGTCGACGTAATTTTGTCCGGCATCCTCCGGCCAGTCGGTGACCTGGGCCCGAGCTGCCCTGATCGCGCTCAGACGCTCTGCCAGCGCGGCGAAGCCAAATGGCTTCACCAGGTAGTGCACCACGCCGAGCCGGGCCGCGGTGCGCACCGCGTCGATGTTGTTGGCGGCGGAGATGACCAGCACGAGCGGCGGGCGAGGGTTGTCGAGCAGGGCACGAACCACATCCAGTCCGTCGCCGTCGGGCAGGTAGATGTCCAAGAGCACAAGGTCGGGCTGCAATCGGTGCGCCATCTCGAGGGCATCAGCGGCAGTGTGCGCCTTACCGACCACCACGAAGCCAGGCACCTTCTCAACGAAGCCTTCATGCACCGAGGCGACCCGGAAGTCGTCGTCGACGACGAGGGTGGTGACGGAATCGTCTGTCATGTCGTCACTGTCCTTGGCTCGCTGGCAGATGTCGACCTCGGGAGCGCTATCAGGAAGGTCGTCCCAGGCGCCTCCTCTGACACCGTGATGCTGCCGCCAATCCCCGCTACGGTGCGCTGCACAAGCGAGAGGCCAAGGCCGCTGTGCTGCACGAGAGATCCGCGTTTGGTGGTAAAACCGTTTCGGAACATCTGCGGCAGCAAGGCAGGCGGCATACCGGGCCCATTGTCGCTGACCGTCATCCGGAGCTCGTCCTCGGTTTCTACGATGCCAACCTGTACGCGCCGAGGCGCGGGAGTTTGCGCAACTGCGTCGAAGGCTTTGTCGATCAGGTTGCCGAGAATCGTCGTGAGCGAATGCACCCGATCTGGTGAGGCGCTGACCGAGGTCTGCGGATCGACAGTGAGCTGGATCCCTCGCTCGTTCGCCTCCGCGGCCTTACCGAGCATCAGGCCGACGATCTGGGGCGCCGCGATCCGCGTGCGCAGAGTCTGATCAAGGTCACCCGCTGTACCGCGGATCTCGTTGACGTATTCGAGAGCGTCTTCCGGTCGTCCGAGTTCGAGCAGACCCGCGATTCCGTGCATCCGGTTGCTGAACTCGTGCTGCTGCGCACGCATGGACTCGGTCAGGCTGCGCTCGCCGTCGAGTTCTCGACTCAAGGCTTCCACCACCGTGCGATCTTGCAAAGTCACTACGACGCCGTGTGGATGGCCCGACAGTGTGACCGGCATCCTGTTCAAAACGAGCCAGAAGTCCTCGGTGAGCATGATCTGATCGGTGACGACGCTCGTGCCCGTTAGCGCGTCGCGTACCGGGCCGGGTGGCAGCACATCTTCGACCCGGTGCCCGACGACATTGTCCGCGAGGTGCAGCATCCGCTGCGTCTCGTCGTTGTTGACACTGATCCGCCCGGCAGGGTCGATTGCGATAACGCCCGCGGATGCCGTGAAGCGTGGCCTCCCTCTCCTGCAGCAGCCGCGCGATCTCATCGAGCTCCAAGCCAAATGTGCGCTTCTTGAGAAGCGTCGACAGCCCGAAGGATGCCAGGCCACCCAGCAGTAGCATCACGACGAACCAGACGCCGTAGGACGGCAGCTGAGTCAGCAGCGCGCTGGAGACCGAGTCCTCCTTGATTCCCACCGAAATCTCACCGATGAAGGTGCGATCTTCGGAGTAGAGCGGCACGATCGCGTTGGCCGTGATCCCCGTTGCACCGTTATCGACTCGCAGGTGCACCTGCCCGTCGGCCGCAATAAGGGGTTCGGACACTGACTTGCCGATGAGCGCGGTATTGGGGTGTGAGACGCGAACTGAGTTTGCGTCGATCACCACAACGAAGGTGGCCCCGGTTTCCTGTGCAGTCCCGGTCGCGAGTTCCTGCACATGAGCGTCGCACGAAGCATTCCGGGCGGCGAGACAGGTCTGGACCGATGCGTTCTGCGCGAAGGTCTGTCCGATTGCGGCCGCTCGCGACTGGTATTCATCGTCGAGATGACCGCGGGCGGTAGTAGCAAACAGGAGGAATCCGATCGCCGTGGAGGCGGTCAGGATCACCAAATGTGCCAGGAACATCTGGGTTGAGAGCTTTCTAATCCGCCGTCGCATCAGTTGATTGTTGCACTGGATCGCGTGAGCGTAATGCGCAGAACTCGCTTCTTATGCGCACAACCGGCGCATGGTGCAGAAGCGCGACAGGGCACTCGGCGTGCTGCCAACATCGTCACGCACGCGCAACGACGCGGTGCAATGACAGAGAGGTCAAGCACATGGGTGACAACACCCCCAAGCGCACGCCCGTGGCCCCTGGGGGTGGCCGACGACGCGGCGCGAATCGACATCATCGGACTCACCAAGAGATTCCTCACGCCCAAAGGTGAGCCCTTCACAGCCATTCAGGACGTAACCCTCGCGGTGGAACCCGGCCAGTTCTGTGCCATTGTCGGCCCGACAGGATGCGGCAAGTCGACGACACTTGCGCAGGTCTCGGGATTAGACAAGCCGAGCAGCGGATCCGTTCAGGTCGGCGGGCACATCGTCGACGGCATCACCAACGGCGTCAGCTACATGTTCCAGGCGGATGCCCTTTTTCCGTGGAAGTCGGTCCTGCAGAACGTGCTGGTCGGGCCGGTACTGCTCGGCACCCCAAAGAAGCAGGCGGAGTCCCTCGCGAAGGACTGGCTGCGCCGCGTAGGACTGAGCGGTTTCGAGGACCGCTACCCCCACCAGCTCTCCGGCGGTATGCGTAAGCGCGTCGCGCTGGCGGCGGCACTCATCAACAACCCGCGCATTCTGCTCATGGACGAGCCCTTCGGAGCGCTTGACGTGCAGACCAACGCGATCATGCAAACCGAACTCCTCGGGCTGCGGGAGGAGCTGCGCCCCTCGGTGCTGTTTATCACCCACGATCTCGACGAGGCCGTTGCGTTGTCAGATCGGGTGGTCATCATGACCTCCGGCCCAGGCACGGTCAAAGACATCTTCGACATCGATCTGCCGCGTCCGCGCGGCGACGTCCCGACGCTGCGACACGAGCAGCGATTCATCGAGTTGCAGACCCAAATCTGGGAGTCCCTGCGGGATGAGGTCCCCCGGGCCTACGAGCGCACGGCGGGAGTGGCGGCATGAGCGCCATGGTTCAGCAGGGCACCGGCATGACGTCGGTCGACACGGCTCGCGCCGAATTGATGCCGGTACAGCCCGAGTCGGAGCTGCAAGCGTCGGCGCGTCGGGCGCGCACCCGGAGCATCATCTGGGTCTGGGTCGGCCGCGCGGCCGTCGCGGTGTTCGTGATCGGCGGCTGGCAGCTGTTCACCCAGCTGAAATGGGTCGACTCTTTCTTCTACGGACAGCCAACCAAGATCTGGGACTCCCTGGTTACCCTGTTCACCGAGGGCACCGCGTTCGGATCGATCTGGGACCAGCTCTGGGTTACCGTGCAGGAGGCCCTGCTCGGGTTCCTGTTCGGATCGATCGCCGGCGTCATCGCGGGCATACTGCTCGGCTCGAACCGATACCTGTCCAACGTCTTCAGCCCGTACATCAAGATTCTCAACTCGATTCCCCGCATCGTGCTTGGCTCGATCTTCATCGTGGCGTTCGGCCTGGGGATCTTCCCAAAGATCCTGCTTGCTGGTGTACTGGTTTTTTTTGCGGTCTTCTTCAACGCCTTTCAGGGCGTGCGGGAGGTCGACCAGAACCTGGTCGCGAACGTGCGAGTTCTGGGCGCCTCACCATTCCAGGTGGCGCGTCACGTCACCATACCGTCGGCAATGACCTGGATCATCGCGAGCCTGCACACCGCGTTCGGCTTCGCCATAATCGGTGCGCTGGTTGCGGAGGTGCTTGGAGCGCAGAAGGGCATCGGCCTGATCATCAGCCAGTCACAGGGCCGCTTCGATCCGAATACGGTGTTCGCCTGCATGGCAATCATGGCGGTCTTCACGCTGGGGGCCGAGTACCTCATCACCCTGCTAGAGCGCTCCGTTTTGAAGTGGCGGCCGCCGGTGAGGTCCGAGGCGCAGTCGATCTGACGCAAAGCCGGTTGCCTACCCTGGCGCGGCGGAGTCGGTTGTTTGTCCGCCTCCGTCACGCTCTCCCCAGACCCGCCGCGCGCGCTCGCGCTCGGCGTCACCGAAAGGAAATGCACACATGATGAAAAAGCACAGCATCGTCGCTGTCGCCTCCGCAGCAGCAGCACTGTCGCTGGTACTCGCGGGCTGCAGTGGCAGTGGTACCCCGAAAGCAACCACCTCCGGCGGCTCCACCCTGCCGACGGCGACCATGATGGTGGGGGGAATCGACAAGCAAATCTATTTGCCGTATCAGCTTGCCGAGAGCCTCGGCTTCTATAAAAAGTACGGCGTCAACATGACGCTCTCGACCGAGCAGAACGGCGGCGTCGGGGCTGAGGAGGCGATGATCTCCGGTCAGGTCAACTTCTCGGGCGCGTGGTACATCCACGCCGCCGATTTTCAGACCAAGGGCAAGAACGTCATTAACCTGGTGCAGCTCTCAGGCGCTCCGGGCGAGCGGCTGATGTGTAGCCCGGCGGCCAAAGTCAAGACGGCCTCCGATCTGAAAGGGAAGAAAGTGGGTGTCACCGACCTCGGATCCGGCACCGACCAGTTGTCCCAGTTCGTCGCCTCAAAGGGCGCAGTCGCCAAGACCGACTACACCACAGTCGCCGTCCACGCCGGTGCCACGGCAATCGCGGCCGTCCAGCGGGGTGAGGCCGACTGCGTGATGACGACCCAGCCGACCGTGGCCACCCTCGAGTCTCGGGGGCTCGCCACCTCGGCGATCGACCTCGCGACCACCGCGGGTGCAAAGAAAAACCTCGGCGGTTCCTGGCCAGCTGCGGGTCTGCTCGCGCAGGCAGACTGGGTGAAAAAGAACCAGGGAATTGTGCAGAAGGTCGTCACCGCCCTCGTCGCGACGATGAACTGGATCCACACCCACACCGCGCAGGACGTCGCGGACGCGTTGCCGAAGGATTTCGTGCAGAACAGCACAATCAGCAAGGCCCAGTACGTTGCGGCCCTCAAGGCTGACTACGGGCAGTTCCTGCCGGACGGCCTGATGCCGGCCGGCGGCCCGAAGACGATCTTTCAGATGGAGAAGGCCAACGGTACCGATGTCAGCAAAGTGACCTACGCGTCGACCTTCACCCAGAAGTACGCGCAGGCCGCGCTCAAGCAGCTCGGAATTACTCCGACGACCAAGGCCGCCGACACGAAAACCGGCTGATTCTGTTCCACTCGAGGGGCCCGCGTGGGCTTCTCGAGTGGGGGTGGGGGAGGGCGACCTGAAACAGAAGACGTAACGCGTCATTGCTTCTGCGAATCGCATAAGCCTGGCCGTTTTCTTCCTCACTGCGGTCGACAGATTTACCGCAGAATTCCTCACCCCGGCGTCAGCAGTTCCTACCTTCTCGCCGTCTTGTTGCGGATGCTGCCCAACGTCTTCCCCAAGACATTGCCCTGGTCGATGGTCTGAAGCTCACGGAGCTGATGATCAAACACCGCGTTGGTGTGCAGGCTGCTCGTCACATTGAGATCGTGAAGATCGACGAAGACTCCTTGAGCGAAGAGTAGCTTCTCGCGTGCCGGGCGTCTTCTTCTCCACAGGCTCATTTGTGCGAGTCTGCCTGTGGATAAATACTCCTCCTGACCGAGGCTTCCTTGTGGGGAACAAATGTCGGTGGCTGCTGATTGAGTGTGTTTATGGAGCACCTCCTGTTGGATCCGGCAGACGCAGACACTCGCGTCGAATTCGGCATGGCCGAAGCCGAGTTCGCGCAGCGTACACAGTGGCGGGCGTCGGCGGAGGTTTTCCGCGCGATAGAC
Organism: Frigoribacterium sp.; assembly: GCA_025363205.1. GTDB lineage: Bacteria > Actinomycetota > Actinomycetes > Actinomycetales > Microbacteriaceae > Lacisediminihabitans. Next base: position 2,176 of record JANYEI010000038.1, on the reverse strand, counting down.
ACCACCCTGCGGGAAGCCGCCGAGCATCCCGAGGTGTTCATCGAGGCCGCGATGCTACGAGGGGATGCCGTCGAGTTCGCCGAGCGCGCCGCCGCGGCTGATCTTGCGGTGCGCCTCAGCCTCGCGGAGTCCACGGTTCGTGCATACGGCATGGTCGCGCGAACCCTGCGACAGCGGTTACCGCTGTTGTGGGCGTGGTTCGCCGAGGGAGAAGTCTCGACCCAGAACGCCCGGGAAGCGGCATCCATAGTCAGCGAGTTGCCGGCAGATTTATGGGCCGAGTTTGAGACCAGGATCATGGGTGCCATAACTCTTGCCCCGGCCAGATTCATGGCCCGGGCTCGGGCCGTCCGTGAGAAGTTGCAGGCGCAGACTCTCACCGAACGCCATGAGGCGGCGCACGCGCACCGTGGGGTGTGGACCGAAGTGGACCGTGACGGCATGGGGTGGCTGCATGCACACCTGTCTGCAGAGAAACTTGCGATGGTGGGGGCCGCCCTCGATGGCATCGCATTCGGGCTGTTCACCGAATCCGACGAACAGCGCACGATGGCCCAGCTGCGCGCCGACGTGCTCAGTGACCTTCTCACCGGCAGCACTTGCACGAGCGGTACCTGCACGCGGCCGGCGGTCGGGGTCGCGATTGCGCTCACCATTCCCGTGCTTACCCTGCTCGGTCACTCCGATGAGCCGGCTCTGCTCGAAGGCGTCGGTCCGATCGACATCGAAACCGCCCGCCGGCTGTGCGGGACAGTACCCTCGATCACCCGGCTGCTCACCGATCCGGTCTCCGGTTCGATTCTTGAGATGGACCCGCGGCAGTATCGAGTTCCCGCCGCACTGAAACGATGGCTTGCCATCCAGCAGGTCACCTGCGACTTCCCCGGCTGCGGACGACGCGCAGCCCACTGTGATCTTGACCACACCCGCGCCTGGGCCGACGGCGGAACAACCACCGCAGACAACCTCAGCCATCGATGTCGCACACATCACACGATGAAACATCAAACCAAATGGCGGGTGGATAAACCGCCCGGTGCCGAGCGTGCAGTGTGGACCAGCCCCACCGGCTACAGCCGAGAAGCCGATCCGCCACCGTTCTGACACGCCCCACCTGCTGGCCGACGACAACTAGCTGACAAGAACGCTGTAAATCCGTGATGAGGATCTCGCAGGTTACGCGCCAATACATGAGCCGATCCCACTAGTCTGGCGAAAGCTATGAAAGGGAACCGGATGGGCAACTTCGCCTTCGCGTGCTACCTGGCCGGTCATTGCGGAAGAAGCGCAGCGAGCCGAGCATTACACCTACGGCGATCCGCGGTCCTCGATCTTCTACGCGCGGCGAACCATTGAGACACTGGTCAACTGGCTCTATCGAGCGGATGCCACGCTCGAAGCCCCCTACAAAAATGATCTGGTCAGCCTTCTCCACGAGCCAACGTTCAAGGAGCTGGTCGGGACGAGCATCATGGCAAAAATGGATTTGATTCGCAAGCAGGGCAATTTCGCGGTCCATCGTGCCGCGCCGCTTCGAGATACCGGCAGTGCGCCGGTTTTTCGTGGGCTATTTCACGTGGTGAGCTGGCTGGCCATTCACTACGCGACGTCATGGACGCCTCCGACTCAGGCCTGACGGTAGGCGAGGCACCACAGGCTCGTATCTGCAGCGCCGGTGCTTATCCTTGTGCAGCGTATCTCCGCCATCAATGTGACTGTCTTCTGACGCGTGGCTTTCCGCACCCGCACGGCGTCTCCTGGGCGCGTCAGCAAATCGGGGCGCGTTATTGGTCTGATTCTTCTGGCTACGGGCGGCGCGCTGACGTTGGTGGTGTTCGCGTTGCAGATCTCGATCGACGCTCGTGGGCATGCGGGTGCGTTCGTTTCGTTGCGAGTCTTCGAAGCGTTTTGTTCGATTGGATCCGCTGCGGCAGTTGTCGGCGTTTTTGCCACGTTAACGTCGTTGACTCGACTGCGAAAGTGATTTGGCCTGAGTTGAATTCAGCCCATTTTTTGCGAAAAGTGGGGGGATAGCGGGGGTCTGCCCAGGGTTTGGTTGTCACCTGACCTGTGAGGATTCGTTCTCGCTGGAAGGATGTCAATCATGGCAAAGGCATATCCGAGAGAGTTCCGCGACGATGTCGTGGCCGTGGCCCGGAAGGGCCAGTCATCGTTG
>JANYEI010000029.1 GCA_025363205.1 Frigoribacterium sp. | reverse complement strand
GTGCATGTACCAATAGGGTCTCTCCCACCCTAGACGAGCGGATTCCCGATGACCACACTCGCGCCGTTGGAACAGGCATGAGCTGGCGGATGCCGGCCGAGACGGCACCCCACGATCGCATCTGGATGGCGTTTCCACGCCAAGGGCAGGTGCTCGGCTCGAGCGCCGCCGAGGCTGAGGCTGGCTACGCCGCGTGGACGAATGTCGCCAACGCCGTGGCAGAGTTCGAGCCGGTGACGATGGTGGTCGACCCCCTCGAAGCGGATCGAGCGAGGCAGATGCTCTCCTCTGACATCACCGTTCGCGAAGCTCCGCTCGACGATTTCTGGATGCGGGACTTCGGACCTACTTTTGTTTTCGACCACACCGGAAAGTTGGGCGCGGTCGACTGGATCTTCAACGCCTGGGGAGGGATAGCCGGGGCGAGCTGGGGCAAGGATCAGGAAATCGCGCGTTTTGTCGCTGGGGAAGCCGGGGCGGAGCTGGTGTCTTCGTTGCTGGTGAATGAGGGCGGCGCGATCCACGTGGATGGCGAAGGAACGGTGCTGGTGACCGAGACCGTGCAGCTCGATCCGGCTCGCAATCCCTACGCGGACCGGCTGCGAGTCGAGCGGGAGCTCGAGCGCACGATTGGCGCGACGCACGTCATCTGGCTTCCCCGTGGGTTGACTCGCGACTATGAGGCGCTCGGAACTCGCGGGCACGTCGACATGGTGGCGGCGATCCCCTCGCCAGGCACTCTGTTACTTCACCGCCAGGACGATCCCGGGCATCCCGACTACACCGTGTGCCGCGACCTGCGAGCATTTCTCGAGCACACCACGGATGCGGCCGGGCGCGAATGGAACATCATCGACCTTCCGGCTCCGGCCACCCTGAGTGATGATGAGGGTTTTGTGGACTGGAACTACGTGAACCACCTCGTCGTCAACGACGGGGTCATAGCCTGCGGGTACGGCGAAGAACGGGCGGATGCCACCGCACGAGACATCCTGCAGCAGGCCTACCCGCATCGACGGGTCGTGACTGTCGATGCGCGCGAGATCCTTGCCCGTGGTGGCGGAATCCACTGCATCACTCAACAACAGCCCCGCAGCCCGAACGCCGGTTTTGGAAGTTCCGGATGACCCTGTCCCCCGCGACATTCACCGTCGTCGATGCGAGCATCGACGAACTCGCGATGGCCTTGGCCTCTGGCACGGTGACGAGTGTCGGCCTCGTCGCCCGGTACCTCAATCGCATCGCCTTTTACGATCGGCGCGGCATCCGCCTAAACGCAGTTCCGGTGCTGAACCCGACGGTATTCGCGGATGCTGCGGCATCGGATGCGCGCCGCGCCAGCGGACAGACCCTGGGGTTCCTCGACGGGATCCCGTACACCGCAAAAGACAGCTACCGGGTGGTCGGGATGACCGTCGCGGCTGGCTCCCCCGCTTTCGAGCATCTGATCGCGACCGATGATGCGTTCACGATCGGTCGCCTCCGCGCGGGCGGCGCTGTGCTGGTCGGACTCACCAACATGCCGCCGATGGCTAACGGCGGCATGCAGCGCGGCCTGTATGGACGAGCCGAGAGCCCCTACAACGCGGACTACCTCACCTCCGCTTTTGCCTCGGGCTCCTCCAACGGATCGGGCACGGCCACCGCAGCGAGCTTTGCCGCATTCGGTCTCGGCGAGGAGACCTGGTCATCGGGTCGCGCTCCTGCTTCGAACAATGCCCTGGTGGCGTACACCCCGTCGCGAGGCGTGATCTCCGTGCGCGGCAACTGGCCGCTGGTGCCCACCATGGACGTGGTCGTACCGCACACGCGGTCGGTCGGCGACCTGCTTCGAGTGCTCGATGTGATCGTCGCCGACGATCCCCACAGCCGTGGCGACTTCTGGCGTGCACAGCCGTGGGTATCGATACCGGCCGCCTCCGAGGTGCGGCCCCCGAGTTATCACGCACTCCGACAGGATTCCTCGCTTCGCGGTCGGCGACTCGGCGTGCCGCGCATGTACATCAATAAGGATGACGGCGCGCCATCCCCCATCGCGACGCGTGCCTCCGTCATCGCCCTCTGGGATGAGGCGCGTCGTTCCCTCGAATCGCTCGGTGCCGAGGTGGTCGAAGTCGACTTCCCTGTGGTCTCCAACTACGAACGGGACCGGCCGGGAGCACTGTCGATGGTGGACCGCGGCATCGTTCCGGCAGAATTCGCCGACCGGGAGCTGTGGGAGCTGTCGATGCTCGCCTGGCACGATTTCCTCGCGAGCAACAACGACCCCGCGCTGCGTGCGCTCGCTGACGTCGACAGCGCCCTCATCTTCCCGCACCCCTCCGGTGCACTGCCCGACCGGTATGGAGAGCTCGATTTCGACCTGGCGGACTACGTCACGCGCGCAAGGGAGGTCGGGATCTCGACGCTCACAGACATTCCGTCACTTCGAGAGGGACTGCTCGGACTCGAAGAGACGCGCCGAGTCGACTTCGAGGACTGGCTGGTCGAGCTGGGACTCGACGCGGTGGTCTTCCCCGCCGTCGCAGACATCGGGCGCTCCGACTCGGACACCTCGCCGCGGTCGGCCGAGGAGGCGTGGCGAAACGGCACCTGGGTCGCCAACGGTAATCTCGTTCCCCGCCATCTCGGAATCCCCAGCGTCACCGTGCCGATGGGCCTGATGGAGGACACTCGGATGCCCGTCGGGCTGAGCTTCCTCGGCGCGGCGTACGACGACTCTCGCCTGCTCCAGTTCGCCGGTGCGTACGAGACGGCAACCCGACTGCGGGTGCCGCCACCCCGCACTCCCGCGCTGGACGACTCTGCCGACACTGGGCCGAGGAACGCCACATCGCCCGCTGCGATCGAGCTGCGGACGGAGCCGACGCGCGTCATCGACGAAGCAGACGGCTCACGCGCGATTACGGTCTCTGCCTTGGCGACTTCTCCCGCGGGGGGCTTGGCCGTGCGGGTGTTCTTGAACGGGACCGAAGCGGATGTTTCGAAGGCCGGGGACGAGTTCAGCGCACGCATCCGCCTCCCGGCATCGGAGGCGAACGAGCCACACAGTGAATGGCTGCCGCCCTACGGGCCGATGATCGTGGTGCTGGCCACGGACGCCACCGGGGCCGAAGCAGGAATCCTCGACGAACTGTAGTGAGCTGGAGCACCCCATGCGCTGTGGTCGTTAGTGGTGGCGTCGCCGAGGCCTATCAGCGGGGTGTCAGGCGCTCGGCCACACCGGGAGCACCACGCGCTTCCAGGTGGCGTTGGTGACGACCGCGAAGGATCCGTACCACGCGAGCCCGGCAGCCACGAGTCCGAGCCATCCGCCCAGGCGTGTGATGCCCACGACACCCGTGAATGCGCCCATTGTCAGCGCCACGAAGGTGAGGGTCACCGCAACGAAGGTCGCGAAGAGCACCGCGTTGGTTTTTTTCGACGCCACCGTCATCAGGGCGGAGAAGATCGTCCAGGCGAGGAGGAATGCACCCACTCCCCCGGCACCGGCCGCTTTTTCGACCTCTGGATTGGTCAGCAGCCACCAGAATGCAAGCCAGAACGCTCCAGAGGAGGTGAAGGCCGTCGCGCCGAAGGTGTTGCCCTTCACAAATTCCCACATGCCGGCACCGAGCTGCGCGAGTCCCCCATAGAAGAGCGCGATTCCGAGAACGGCGGCGCCGGCTCCCCCGACGATGCCCGAGTTGGCGAGACTGAGCATGAAGGTCGTGAGAGCGAAGGCTCCGAGACCGAGAGCGGCCGGATCCGCGATGATCCGCGGCTCCGACGCGGCCGGACCGGCCTGCCTGGAATCAAATTCTCGGGAACGGGTTGATAGGTGATCGGTGGCGGAGAAGATCAGTCTGGTGATGGGCGATTGGATTGCGTGGAGAGAGCCCGAAGGGAGGCCTTGACGACCTTGCCGGTGGCTGTTCGCGGTAGCGCATCGACGAAGACGACGGAGTCCGGCACCTTGAATCGCGCAAGGGTCAACCGAGCATGGGTGGAGATCTCCTCCCCGGTGGCGAAGTGTCCCTCGTGGAGCAGCACATAGGCCTCTGGGCGCTCACCCCAGGTCTCGTGGGGGAACGCCACCACCGCGACATCCGCCACGCTGGGGTGCGAGGCGATCGAGTTTTCCACTTCAATCGAGGAGATGTTCTCCCCGCCGGAAATGATGATGTCCTTGGCGCGATCTTTCACCTCGACGTAACCGTCGGAATGCGTCACTCCGAGGTCGCCGGTGTGGAACCATCCGCCGAGGAATGCTCTGGCCGTCGCAGCCTCGTCCCGGTAATAGCCGATCATGACGTTATTGCCGCGCAACACGATCTCGCCGATGGTCGAACCGTCGCGAGCCACGTCGTTCATATTCTCGTCGACCACCCGCGGAGCCTCCGCCTGCACCATCAAGACCCCCTGCCGGGCAATCATCGTGGCGCGAGCGGCAGGAGTCAGGGCATCCCATGCCTCCTGGTACTCGCAGATGGTGAAGGGTCCATACGCCTCGGTGTGTCCGTAGACGTGCACCACTGTCGCGCCGAGACGTTCGAGCCGCTCGATGATGGTCGGCGACGGCGGCGCGCCTGCGGTCGTGATGCGCAACGGATGCTCAAGCAGGTGAGCCTGATCGGCGTTGGCGATCACGGTGCAGACCGTTGGCGCGCCGCACAGGTTGGTGACTCCGAGGTCATCGATGGCGGACCAGATGGATTCCGGTCGCACCGCGCGCAGACACACGTGGGTTCCGCTGGCCGCGGTGACCGCCCACGGGGTGCACCAGCCGTTGCAGTGGAAGAGGGGCAGGGTCCAGAGGTACACGGATTTATTGTCAAGGCCATTATGGAAGACCTCGCCCATCGCATTGAGATAGGCGCCGCGATGGCTGTACATCACCCCCTTCGGCTTGCCGGTGGTGCCCGAGGTGTAGTTGATTGAGATGACTGCCCGTTCATCGTCGATCTCCCAGCGCACCGGCTGCTGATCTGCTGCTCCGGCGGATTCAAAATCGGTGAACGACTCCTGGCCGATCTCGACGCCGCTCACGGCGCATCCGAATTCCGCGTCACCGATCTCCACGATCGCCCGCAGCGGCGGGCAGTGCTCGAGCGAGTTGCCAACCACCGACGCGAATTCGGCGTCATAGAACAGCAGGGTCGCCTCCGAGTGATCCAACACGTAGCGCACCTCCGAGGGCGAGAGGCGCGGATTGAGCGAGACGAGGATGCCGCCGGCAAGAGGCACCGCGAATTGCGCGATCAACATCTCGGGTGTGTTGGGCGACAGGAAAGCCACGCGGTCCCCTGGGGCGATGCGCTCGCGGATGGCGCGGGCCAGCGTCTCGGCGGCGGCCGCGAATTGCAGATAGGTGTAGCGCCGGGAACCATACACGATGGCGGGCTTTGACGGAAAGACCTCGGCTGAGCGCTTGAGGAACCGCAGCGGAGTAAGCGGCGAATCATTGGGCGAATCGAGTGGTGGTGTGGCCGTCGCCATGGCATTTCTCCCTTGAAATGATCATCGTGAACAGTCCGGGAGTCGGTGACTCTGGCCTGTTACGATGCAGGCTAAGGGAACATCGAAGTGCCCGACTACCGCCTTAAGGAGGTAGACGAATGACCGCGTCGACACCAGGATCCGAAGTGTTTTACGACCTGGAACTGCTGCAGAAAAGCCTGCGCGCGCTCGCATCACGCATCGACCTTCCTGTGACCTTCGGAGGGCTTGCTACTCGCGACGGAGCTCCGCTCACCTCATTCGTCGGCACGCTCGGGCAGAGCATCCACGGGCTGGTCATCGAACCGACACAGGGCCTCGGTGGTCGGGCGCTCGCAGAGCGAAAGCCCGTCACCGCCACGCACTACCGCCAGGCGACGTCCATCACCCACCGCTATGACCGCGAGGTGACGGCCGAGGGAATCGTCTCTCTGCTCGCAGTACCGATCGTGGTCGATGGGACCGTTCGTGCAGTGATCTACGGCGGCCAGCGTACCCCGACCCAGTTCGGTGACACGGTGTTGCATGGGGCGCTTCGCGTGGCGAGTGATCTCGCCTGGGAGTATTCGGTGCACGACGAAGTGGAGCGCCGCCTTGCCGCGCTGGAGAGTGAAGGAGGGCTCCCCGGGCAGCGAATCGCGGATCCGATCGAGCGTCAGGATCGTCGGGCTTTGTTCGCAGAGCTCCGGGAGATCGGCCGAAAGATCGATGATCCAAAACTCGCGCTCCGTCTCGAACGTGCCTCCCAGGGATTGCGCCAGAGAAAGGCGACGACCTCTTCTGATTCGCCGCCGCTTGCACCCCGTGAACTGGACGTTCTCGCGCAGGTGGCGCTCGGCAAACAGAACGCGCGAATCGCGCGTCAGCTGGGTCTTACCGAGAGCACCGTAAAGAGCTATCTCTCGTCAGCGATGCGCAAACTCGAAGCCGAAAGCCGTTATGAAGCGGTGGTTGCGGCTCGTCGCGCCGGGCTCATTCCCTAGTGGCATCCAGATCCCCAAGCCACCCTTCGGCCGGGTGGGTACCGAGGCCGAGTGGTCACCAAGTTTGAGCGCAACGAGAAAGGAGTGCCCCTTCACCAGGGTCACATCTGACCAGGCGGTTCTTCCATTGCGGAGGATTTTTCGGTGATGAGGAGAAGTCCCAACCCATTGATTCAGTGAACGCGATAGCTCGTGACAATCAGCTCACCCCGGATCTCGCCAAGGCGATCGATGAGCCGGTCAACAGTTTTCGTCGAGACTCCCCCGGCCTCGATATCCCAGGGACCGATTGCGCGCAATTTGCCACAGCGGATCCGTATGACTTCCCACCCCGACGCGCGAAGCAGTCGATCCTTACGTCGATCGGATTCTTCGCGCCGCCCCACATGTTCAAGTCCATCGCGCCCGGTCGTGTCGTACTCGATGGCAACCCTCAGCTCGTCGATCACAATGTCGGGCCACACTTCGTAACGCGTGAAGAAGGGGCGCGCGACCCGCACCGCGTTGAACCCGAAATCCACGGCGAGTCTCTGGGTGAGTCGATGTCGCAGGTCACCCTCAGCCGCCGAGGCCGGCTTGGGGGCGAGTGCGCTGTGAAAGGCTTCCCCCACCGCGGAGCGTGAAGGTGCGGTGCGCTGAGCAACCCGAACCGCGCGGGGACGCATCGGTGACAGACTGCGAGCGGGAGTTGGCGCAGCCCGTCTCGTCGCCCCGGCCGCGCATTCCGGGCACCAGGTGGATCGTCGGCGTGATTGCCCCGGTCGCTGTCGTTGTTCCTCCGGTGTCGCGACGAAACGGTGACCGGAATCACACTGCCAGAGAAGATAGACCTCGGCTGCGGGGGGAACCTGGGTGAGGGTGATCCCTGAATTGAGGTCGGGGTGATACTGGCGCACCAGAACCGGATAGCGCTCCCAATCTCGGCGGTAGTGACCGATCGGGTACGGCACCTCGGCGCCCTTCGACCACTGGCGCCTCGCCCACCACATTTCGACCGGTTCTGTCATGGCAACAGGATGCCGGATCCGGCCGACATCGGCCGGCTCTGCTTAATGCTGGCCGACAGGCATTCCCCCTAGGAGAGGATGTCCTTCGTGGTGAAGCGGCCGAAGGCGAGCGCGCCAAACACGACGATATACCCGCACTGCAGCAGTGCATTGCTGCCGAAGGAATCCCAGGAAATCGGTTGCCGCAGCAGGTCGGCGAACCCGAGCCAGTAGTGACTGAATAACCAGGGATGCAACCAGTCGAGCTGCGGCAGGGAGTCAAGCACCTGGGATACGACCGAAAGCACGATCGTGGTGGCCATCGCCCCCACCGGCACGTCGGTCATCGTGGAGATGAACAGGCCGATTGCCGAGAGTCCGAGAAGGGAGACCGTGATGTACGCGGCGATCAGCAGGGACCGCACGATCGAGTCGCCCACAGCGATGCTGTCTCCCGAGAGCAGGGTGACCGGGCCGATCGGGAAAAGGGCGGCGCCGATGAGCGCCCCGGCGATCGCAACCGAGAGCGTCGCCGCAACGCAGAAGACCGCGGTGGCGAGGTATTTCACGATCAGGAGTCGCGTGCGCCCCGCCGGGGCGATCAGCAGATAGCGGAGGGTGCCAGAGCTCGCCTCTCCCGCGATGGTGTCGCCCGCTACTACGCCGACCGTCAGGGGCAGGAACAGGGGCACCGAGACGAGCAGTCCGACGAAGCTCACAAACAGGCCGTTCTGGCTCACCTGGTCGAGGAAGGCGGGCCCGCGCCCCGAGGGTGGACGTGAGGAGGTAAGCCGCACTGCCAGCGCGATCAGCACGGGAATCAGAGCGAGAGACGCGAGCATCGCCCAGGTGCGGCGGCGGCGGAACAGTACCGAGATTTCGGATGCCAGCAGAGGCAGTCCGAGCGCCGGACGGGAGCGAAACGCGGTGTCGGGTAGCGCCGACACTTCACTGCGCGACATCGAATCCCTCCCCGGTGAGGTCGACGAACCGCTGTTCAAGGCTGGGGCGATCGACCGTGAAGGAGCGAACGCGCACTTTCGCCTCGACGAGAGCGGCGACCACAGTGTCGGGGTCCGGCTCGACCGTACCAAACGAGGCGAACAATTCACCGCCGTCGGGCGTTGGCTCGGCCATCGTCATGCCGAACCGTGCGAAAACGGCGCTCGCGGCATCCCGATCCGGACTCTCCAGCCGCACTCGCGCTCCCCCAACGCCGCGGAGCTCAGAGAGCGTCCCCTGCGCCACAAGACGACCGACACTCATCACGGCGGCATCCGTGCAGATCTGCTCGATTTCGGTCAAGAGGTGACTCGAAACGAATATCGTCGTACCTTCCGCAGCGAGCAGGCGAATCAAGCTACGCACCTCGCGAGTGCCCTGCGGGTCGAGTCCATTCGTCGGCTCGTCGAGCACGAGCAGGCGACGGGGTATCAGCAGGGCGTTCGCTATACCGAGCCGTTGCTTCATGCCGAGCGAGTAGGCCTTCACCTTCTTCCCCGCGGCGTGAGAGAGCCCCACGCGCTCGAGTGCGGACTGTACTCGTGCACGGCGGGTTGCGGATGTCGCATGGCCGTCGGCGGTATCGAGGCGATAGAGGTTTGCAGCCCCCGACAGGTATGGGTAAAAGCCGGGGCCTTCGACGAGTGCACCCACCTCAGGCAAAACGGCAGCGAGGTCTCCGGGCATCCGTCGCCCGAGCACCTCGATTTCGCCGCTCGTCGCCGAGGCTAGGCCGAGCAGTAGCCGGATGGTCGTGGTCTTACCCGAGCCGTTGGGCCCGAGGAAACCAAAGACGGCGCCGGAAGGCACCCGCAGGTCTACGCTGTTCACGGCGACTTGTGACCCGAACCGTTTGGTGAGGCTTTCCGTTCGGATGGCGAATTCACTCGCCAGTGGGATCACTTCGCCGCGGCGGCCGCCTGAAGTTTCGCCACCGGCACCGAACCGGCGAGTACACGCCCGTCGTCCGTCAGAAACACGTTGACGAGGCTCGTCTGGAACAGGTGTCCCCCGGTCACGCTCGTGGTGAGCTTGCCAAATAGCGGCGAGGATTTCAGAGAAATGCTCCCCTTGGCTGCAGCACCCGCGCCGGCAGGAATGGCGACGATTGCATCCCATCCGGTGCCAGAGACGGTCGGCTTAGCTGCGTCGGAACGCGGGACCGCTGGCCGCGAGGAGTCCACTTTCGGCGTCTTCTCGGTGACCTTCGCTCCGGCGGGCGGAGTGAAGACGAACAGGCTCGCGTCCGGCGTGGCGAGGTCGAGCTTCGAGAATCCGACGCTGAACGCTGGCGTCTTTTGCGACCGAGCGAAGAGTTCGACGGAGAGGGGGAGCCCGGTTTGGGAGTCCACCGCAATCGAGACGGACCCGATCAGCGTTTCCGAAGCCTTCGGGGTCAGCACCAGGTTGTAGGCGGTGCGTTCGGCGACTCGCAGGTCACTACCGAGCGACACGGTGGTAGTTGCGTCGACAGATTTCAACAGCGTTGCCGCGAGCTGGTCGGGCGTGGATATCATCCCCTCGGTCTCCGAGGACCTTGTCGGACGCTCACTAAGAGTCGAGTGCACGGCCGTTTTCTTCTTGGAGTCATAGAGCCACACCTCTGAGCCAGTGCGCACCAGGTCTCGCTCGGCCATGCGGTCGAGCACCTGCACCCGCTGTTTAGTCGAGCCGTCCACGAAGACCCGAGCGGTGTGCGAACCGGTAAGCAGCTCGAGCGCGGAGCCCGCCGAAGCATCCGCCCCGGTGGTGGGAAGCTCGGGTAGCCCAAGGCTGGATGTTTGCGAGATAGTGCCCGACAACGCGACCACTTTTTCTCCGGCCGCCAGCGCGAGCACCTGGGCCGGTGTCTTCGTCGGAAGGTTCACGCCAGCATTCGCTGCGAGCGGAACGGCAACCGCGACCGAAGCGATCAGTACCGGCACCATCACGGCGGGCAGCCACCTCACCAAGGTTCGAGACATGTTGAGACCTTTCGCGTCATCAGTGGCGCACACTACGTTTCGCCACCTCTTGAAAATACTCCGCGTTTCCTATTGTTCGCTGCATAACTTTGTTCGCTGCATATCGGCGCCACAGGTCCGAGAATCCCCCAGCGCACGGTCCACCGGGAATGACACTCGTCACCGTTTCCCGGGAGCGGTTCTGTCACGCAGGAAATACGGTGGAGGCGACCACCCGGGCGGCTGGCAGACTGGCCGGATGCCCTCGGTTCAGCGCTGTCCCTGTCCCTGTCCTTGTCTCAGTGGAGACGCCTTTGACGGATGCTGCGGTCCTTTCCATCACGGGGTCTCACATCCCCCGACCGCCGATCGACTCATGCGGGCACGCTACTCGGCGTTCGCGCTCGGTGACAGTGCCTTCCTCCTCGCCGGCTGGCATCCGGATGTGCGCCCAGCCGCTCTCGAGCTCGATTCGGAGTTGCGCTGGTATCGCCTCGACATCGTCGGGCGCACCGCGGGCGGACTATTGGACACGATGGGCACCGTCGACTTCCGCGCCTATTGGCGGGCAGCGGATGGCACGGCCGGAGTGCAGTCAGAGAACTGTCGATTCGCCCGGGTGAATCAGCGCTGGGCCTACCTCGGAGAAGCCTGATTCGCCACCGCACGGTCGCCGCAGTCCGAACGGCCGGGCGACGAATCAGCGGCCGCTGATTCGACGCGACAGCTCGGAGGCGACCCGACCGATCTCCGCCGCGAGGTCCGGCCAGCGGTCGATCGGGATCGAGTCGCGCGGAAAAGAGACGGCGATGCCCGCGGCCGGCCAGCCCGCGTGATCCCGAACAGCCACCGCGACGGAGGCGATCCCCTCCGTGACATCACCATCCTCCGCGGCAAATCCGCGCTTGCGCACGCCCTCGAGCAGGAGTGAGAGCTCGGCATAGTTGGACGGCCCCGACTCGGAACGATGCACGAAGGCTTCGCTCGTGGGGAACAGCGCCCTCAGTTGCGACTTCGGCAGGGTCGCAAGCAGCGCCCGACCGCTCGCGGTGACGTGGCTTGGCAGCCGTACCCCGACATCCGTCACGAGGTGCGGTCGACCCGGCGCGCGCTCTTCGATCAGATAGACCACGTCCCGCCCATGCAGCACCGTGAGATGGGCACTCTCGCCGAGTCGATCGACGAGAGCCGACAGGATGGGCCGTCCCAGGCGGGTCAGCGGCTCCTGGCGCATGAATCCCGAACTCAATTCGAACGCGGCGATGCCGATCCCGTAGCGTCGCGCCTCGGGAAAATGCAGCACGAAACCGTGTGCCTCGAGTACGCCGAGCAGGCGGTAGACGGTCGAGCGCGGCAGGTCGAGGGCGTGCGCGATGGTCGATGCTGCTACGGGCCCGCGCTGGGCAGACAGCAGCCCGAGGATGCGGAGGGTATGGTGCGCCGCTGGGGCGGACTCTGGGGGGCGCTCATCCATCCCGTGCCTCATTTCGCCCGGCCGACTGTCCCGCATCTGAGCCGGGGCTCAGCTTACGCTCGTGGAGCGTCGAGGCCCGCGAAAGCCCGGTGGTGGCATCGGGCAATGATGCCGCGGCCTCCTGGAGCCGTGTGCGGAGCTGAGCGGATGGTGCAGTTGGCACGGACCCTGGCCGGAGTCTCCGG
>JANYEI010000227.1 GCA_025363205.1 Frigoribacterium sp. | reverse complement strand
CGCCGTGCCGTAGCTCGATCCTCGAAGGTCTCGTCGGCCCCGAGGCCGCCGGGCAACAGCCGTTCCGCGAGCTCGTCGAGATGTATCGCCTCGGCGGAGAGCAGGGAGATCTCGCGGACGAGTGGATGGGCTTTGGCCAGTGCCAGCCGATCGTCCGAGTCGAGCCTTGCCGCGTCGAACGCTCGCTCCTCGGAAGCGTCCGAATACTCATAGAGCAACGAGAGCACCTTCGCCGTCATGTCGTCGACGTCCACGTCGCTTGCCAACGTGAAGGTCGAGGTGATCCTGCTCACGAGTGGGTTAGACACCGGAACAGGAGTGATGCCGAGACGGGTGATGGTCTCGTCAACACCCCCGGCCCACTCGTCGAAGGTCATCCGGGTCTCGGTGACGACGGAGGACTCATCGAAATCATCGCCGAAGACGGTCCTCGCGAACTCGATCATCGCCTCGGGGTCGCCCTTGTCCCCCAGGGTTGCCGAGGTCGCGACCGAGGTCACCCGCCCGAGCGGCCGGCTCGAATCGTCGCCGGTCGACATGCGATACCGGTTCAAGGTCAGGCCGAGCCGCCGCAGCAGCATGGCGACATCGGTGCCCTGCGCACCGTCGTACGTGTGGAACTCGTCGAGCACCAGGTACTGCAGGCTATCGGCGCTCTGCTTCCACAGTGTCTGATCCTCCGTGCGCAGAAGCAGCTGATCGAGCATCTTGTAGTTGGTCAGCAGGATGTCCGGCGCTTCGGAACGGATCGCCTCTCGCCGGTTGATGAGCCCGTCCGCGGTCACGAAGGATCGTTCGGTACCCTTCTGCCCGGTGTAAATCGCCGCGCGGATGCCGCGCAACTCGTCATGCGAAGTGATGAGCTCGGTGATGCGCCGCGCCTGGTCGTTGGCGAGGGCGTTCATCGGATAAAGGATCAGGGCTTTGATCCCCGTCTGGCCGTCGCGTTTGGCGCGGAGCACATGGTCGAGGATTGGGAACAGGAAGGCCTCGGTCTTGCCCGACCCCGTGCCTGTCGTGACGAGGGTCGGCAGGGGGCGTTGCTTGTCTCCGCCAAGGTTCGCACTGCTCAGCCGTTCGAAGGCGGCAGCCTGATGCCCGTACGGTGTGATCTTTCCGTGCCAGTCGAGGCTGCCCTGCCAGCCGTCGGCCGCCGGCCGGAACGGCAGGCGCACCCGCACGTACGGCCCGCGGAAGATCCCGTCTTGCGGATCATCGAGGAACGATCTGAGAGCGGATGCCGCGTCCGCGTCCGCGAGCGCGAACGTAGTGGTGAGGTACCCGAGCAGGCTTCGACGGATCTGCTCGGCTTCGACGGTGGGCAGCAGTTCGCTCATGAGCGTTCCCGCAGGATCGTCTCGAAGTGCGCGTAGGCCTGCCGCATGTCGGCTTCGCGGTCGAGGGTGACGAAGGGCAGCTCGTAAACGTAGTCGATGCCTGACCCCGAGTGGGTTGCCGTGCGTTCCTCCGCGGTGATCTCGTCACCCTTCTGCCGCCAGGTGGTGCGGACCGAATTCGGGACGAGGCGCCCGTTGATGTCGTACAGGTACGAGTTGTGGTCGTAGCCATAAAGCACCGCGAACTGTGTTCGATAAACCATGCAGAGGTCGTTCACAGTCAACCCGAGCACCAAAGCCACCATCGCATCGATTTCGATTTGCGCCTGCAGCCGATCTGAAGCGCGTCGCAAAAGAGTCTCCGGCGACCAGCTCGCTGACCGATTCGAGAGAGGCAAGCGCCCTGCATATTGCAGGCCTCCAGCCCACTCATCATTTGCTCGAAGCATTGGAGCAGCGGAATCCCAAATGTTGGAATACTGCCGTGACAACACATTTAGTCTGAGCCAGCGATGTACGAGGTCCGCGGAAAGTTTGCTTTCAAGGTTGATTGGCAGACGATCAATCGTGCTGAACAGGATTTCTGATTTCGGCGCAGCTCGAACCATGAAATCTGCGATCAACGAGGTCAAGAATGCACCAACTACGGGTAGCGCTTCGGGATGGTCAATTGTCGTCATCGAATAGACCGGATTCACGTGAGCAGCCCCGGGAGGGATAAGCGCGGTGATTAAGGTGCGCTCGCCCGTGTTAGCCGCCATCCGCCGCCACGCGATCCGGTAGTGGTCTCGCGCGGGAATCCGATCCGGACCCCAGTGCGTGTAGGCGGCATCGTAGATTGCCGGGGGCTTCGCAGGCTTGTACGAGGTGATGGGCAACGCGTCGGGGGCGAGCGCCTCGAGGTCGACCGAGGACCAGTCCTGATTGTGCAGCATCGTCGGATTCGGTGACT
>JANYEI010000260.1 GCA_025363205.1 Frigoribacterium sp. | reverse complement strand
AGTACCGGTAGTGATCCACCTTGTACGGACCCTCGACCGGCACGCCGATGTAGGCAGCCTGCTTCTCCGACAGCTCGGTGAGCTTTACGCCGAGCGCGTCGAGATGGAGCCGCGCGACCTTTTCATCGAGATGCTTCGGCAGAACGTACACCCCAATCGGATAGTTCTCGCCGCGCACGTAGAGCTCGATTTGGGCAAGCACCTGGTTAGTGAACGAGGTACTCATGACGAACGACGGGTGCCCGGTGGCATTTCCGAGGTTCATCAGGCGGCCCTCAGACAGGACGAGGATGCTGCGGCCGGACGGCAGCCGCCATTCGTGCACCTGCGGCTTGATTTCGATCTTCTCAGTGCCCGCGAGCTTTTCGAGGCCAGCCATGTCGATCTCGTTGTCGAAGTGTCCGACATTTGCGACGATAGCGAGGTGCTTCATACCCAGCATGTGGTCAACGGTGAGCACGTTCTCGTTGCCGGTACCGGTGACGAAGATATCCACGTCGCCCACGACATCCTCGATCGTGGTGACTTGGAATCCGTCCATTGCCGCCTGCAGTGCGTTGATCGGGTCGATCTCGCTCACGATGACGCGCGCACCCTGGCCCTTGAGCGCCTCGGCAGCACCCTTCCCCACATCCCCGTACCCGGCGACGAACACCACCTTGCCGCCGATGAGAACGTCGGTTGCACGATTGAGCCCATCGGGCAGCGAGTGGCGGATGCCGTATTTGTTGTCGAACTTGCTCTTGGTGACCGAGTCGTTCACATTGATGGCGGCGAATTGCAGGTCACCGGCTTTGGCGAGCTCGTAAAGTCGGTGCACGCCGGTCGTCGTCTCCTCAGTGACCCCCATTATTTCGGAAGCCATGGTGGTCCACCGGTCCGGGCTCCCGGCGAGGGAGGCGCGGAGCGTGTCGAGGATCACGCGCCATTCGTGGCTGTCGCCCTCCGCAGCATCCGGAACCGCGCCAGCGAGTTCGTATTCGCGGCCCTTGTGCACGAGGATTGTCGCGTCTCCTCCATCATCGAGGATCATGTTCGGGCCGGTGAAGCCTTCTGCCGACCAGTCGAACACCTGGGTGGTGCACCACCAGTACTCCTCGAGCGTCTCGCCCTTCCAGGCGAACACGGGCACTCCGGCGGGAGCGTCGACCGTACCCGTCGGCCCGACGGCGATGGCGGCCGCTGCCTCATCCTGGGTTGAGAAGATGTTGCAACTGGCCCAGCGCACCTGGGCGCCGAGCGCCACAAGAGTCTCAATCAGCACTCCGGTCTGCACGGTCATATGTAGCGAGCCCGCGATGCGCGCGCCAGCAAGCGGCTTCGACTCACCGAATTCCTTGCGGAGGGCCATGAGGCCCGGCATCTCGTTTTCGGCGAGACGGAACTGATGGCGTCCCGCCTCTGCCAGGGAGAGGTCGGCGACCTTGAACTGAAGGGCTGTGCTGGGGGCAGTCATCGTCATGGTCTTAGATTACGCTCCCCCGGCTGCGTGTCGCCGGAGACTGTTGCTGTGCCTCTCGCACCGGGCGTTATGGCGGCGAACAATCGGGGGATACTACTCGCGGATGAGCGCGAGCACGGCATCCCTGACGCGCTCCATGACCGCTGGCGTACCGGCTTCCACGTTCAGGCGCAGCAACGGCTCCGTATTCGAAGGGCGCACGTTAAACCACCAGAACGGCTCATCCTGGCCGACGATCCCGGTGACCGTGAGGCCGTCCAGCTCATCGAAGTCACCCACCCCGGTGTACGCCTCGACGATGCGGTCGTAGGCGGCCGGAATGTCCGTGACAGTCGAGTTCATTTCTCCGCTCAGGGCATACGGCGTGTACTTTTTCGAGATCGTCGAGACCGGATCCGACTGCGAGCCGAATTCGGCCATGAAGTGCATGGCGGCCAGCATGCCGTTATCGGCGCCCCAGAAGTCGCGGAAATAGTAATGCGCGGAGTGCTCGCCCCCGAAGATCGCCCCGGTGATCCTCATCTGGTCCTTGATGAGCGAGTGCCCGACCTTCGTGCGCACCGGGATCGCTCCAGCGGCCTCGATGGTCTCGGGCACGATGAGCGAGGTGATGAGGTTATGGATCACGAAGATGTCGCCTTCCGGCTGCAGCGCCCGCACCCGGCTGATCTCCCGTAGGGCCACGACGGCGGCAACGGCGGAGGGTGTGACGGCGTTCCCCTTCTCGTCCACGACGAAGCAGCGGTCGGCGTCGCCGTCGAAGGCGAGACCGAGATCCGCCCCGTGGTCGATGACCGCCTTCTGCAGGGCGACGATATTTGCGGGCTCCAGTGGATTGGCCTCGTGGTTGGGAAAAGTACCGTCGAGGTCGAAGTACAGCGGGATGATCTCGATCGGAAGGGCGGGCAAGCCGGCGGCAGTGCCGAGCACCGCGGGCACGGTCAGCCCTCCCATGCCGTTTCCGGCATCCACGACGATGCGAATCGGGCGGATCTTGGTGAGGTCCACCAGAGACCGCAGGTAGGCCGCGTAGTCGGCGATCACGTCGATCGACCGGAATGTGCCGGGCTTCGAGACCGGCTCGATCGAACCGGCGAGATAGGCCTGTGCGCGGTCGCGGATCGCTTTGAGCCCGGTGTCGAAACTGATGCCCTGCGCCTTCGCCCGACTGAACTTGATGCCGTTGTAGCTCGCCGGGTTGTGGCTCGCGGTGAACATCGCAGCCGGGGCGTCGAAATGGCCGGACGCGAAGTAGGTCTCATCGGTCGAGCACAGTCCGATAGAGACCACGTTTCCGCCCCGAGCCTGAACTCCCACCGCGAAGGCGGAAGCGAAGCCCGGCGACGAGTCTCGCATGTCGTGCCCGACCACGACATCCCTGCCCGCTCCCTCGATTTCATCGACGAACGCAGCACCGAGAGCCTCGACCACTTCCACGGTGAGTTGGGACCCCACGAGACCGCGCACGTCGTAGGCCTTGATGAATGGGGCGAGATCAATGGAGGCAGTCATGCTGCCAATTTACCGCGCCGATTTACTGGACGCGCCGCTGAGGGTCTTCGGGAGCGCTGAGAGAGACGTGCCGGATGACCTGCCAGCCCTGCGGCACGGAAAGGCGATCGGAGTGCTTGGCGCAGAGGTCGTAACTGTGCGGCTCTGCGGTGCGGCTGAGCGGCCCGAGTACGGCCATCGAGTCGGCGTAAACGTAGGTGAGGGTCGATACGGCGTCGGCCGTACACGCGACTTTGCTACACGGTCGACCGTCCATTTGAGTCCACCCTAGCGCCGCCGTGGAGCGTGAACGCGCCGCGTACACTTTTCTTATGTCCCGCCCTCGGATCGTTCGCCCCTCGGCGCGGCGCGGGTCGCACGACCGGCACGGTCGAGGCATGCGTTCCGCTGTGACGGGCCCGCACCTTCCCCTGCTGCATACCCGGTCGGACCTGTTCGACCTCACCGTCGCGGCCACCGCGGAATACCTCAAGGACCTGTGGCCGGATGATCTCGCCGGGGTGTCATTCGAAGTCGCTGGCCTGCCGAGCAAGATCGCGCCCGCGGGCGGCATCGACCGCTGGAGCGTGATCGTGCCTGAAAAGCGCGTGATCCTGTTTCGTCTGCCGATCGAGCGGCTCGCCAGGCTCCATCGCACCGACGACCTGCACCGCCGCATGCTCATCGAGAGTTGCGTGTTCCGCGCGGTCGCCGAGTTGCTTGGCAAGGATCCGTGGGACCTCGCACCCGAGCGTTTCCGCCACCTCTAGCCCCGGCGGCCGTGCTGGACGAAAAGACCTACGGGTAAATCACGATCGGGCGTGACGCCGGGGCTGACGGGCTCACGCTGAAGGCGGCGAGGGTGCCATCACCGACATAGCTGACGGAGAGCGCGAGTGCATCGAAGCCCGTGAGGGCGTAATTCGCTCCGCCGGTCACCGTCTGGGTGACAGTGCGCCCCGCAGGCACGGTGATGGGGATGTCGGCCACTCCCGCCTGGGCCAGGGCGACCACGGCATCCTTCTGCGTCGGATTCGCTATGTGCAGGAGAGGCGCTGGCCCCGGAGCTACGGTCACCAACGCGCGCCGGGACAGTTTCGTTGTCGACGTCGACCAGGCGAAATCAGTCTTGCCCGTCGTGCCAACAGTCGAGATTCGTGCCCCGGCGACCAGTGGTTTGTCGGTGGCGATCGTCACGGTGTAGCTGCCGTCGGGGTAGGAATCGAGTGGCACCTCGGTGACGATGCCTGGCTGCACGACAACCCGCACCGGCGTCGCGGCCTCCGAGCCGTTCTCCGGCACGATCGTGATCTCTGCGCGGGCGGAGTCGGTGCCAGGCACGTACAGGCGGATGATCGAGCTGAGGTCGCCGAACCCGCTCTCGGCTTGACGAGCCGCCACCGCCGTTCCGTTCGAAAGCACGAGACCCGGGATCACGGTGAGCGTGGAAGGGCCGGCCGAGGCCCCGATAATCTCCACTCCCCCTGGCTCGAGGGTGCGCACGATCGACTGCTGCAGGTGGGCCACGACCTGGCCGCCACGGCTCTGAACACGCACGACCGGGGAGGTGACATCCGGTGCGAATCCGGCGAGGGACAGCACGCGCTGCCCGCCAGGGGGCACGACGATGCCGTCCGTGCCCGCAGCGATGACGGGGCCGGTTTCGGAGAAGATGCTGATGTTCACCGTGGCGACGACGTTGCTCGGATTGCTGAGGGTTACGAGAGTGGTGCGCCCGGTAACGGTCGCGCCGCCGACGAGCCAGCTGTCGCTGCTGGGTTCCGCACACTCCGCAGCGGCCAGCCCGACGAGATCGCCGGATGAGACCGCCTGTACCTGACTGCCCGAAAGCAGCGGCAGCAGCGACGAGCTGGTCGATCGCGGAGGAAGCGTGAGCAGGTCGGGCGCGACGCCCGTGGTGCTGTCAGTAGAGGGGAGCGGCGCAAGAGTCGCCGTGCCGACCGATTGGCTGTAACGCACCTCCGGCTTGCCGACGGACGAGACCGCGGTCGCCGCTTGCCCGGCATCGTCGCCGAGTCGCAGCAGCGGCCCAGCGCATACGCGTTTCTGGGCGGATGCCACCGGAGTGATCAGCCGGGAGGCTGGCGTCACCTGATGGCTCGGCAGCGGCACAAGAATTGCCGCGCCGATGGTGACCGCCGCGATGCCGACGCCGATCAGACCGGTGAGGATGCGCGCGCCGACAAGCACGGCGCCGCGGGCGGTGCGTGGGGGCTTGGCAACCGGCTCAGCAACATCCTCGACCTCGGTGACGTACACACGAGTCTCGGCGGGCCCAGACGGATCAGTCATTTTCACCATCCCCATCGAAGGTATCGGCGGGCTGTCCGGGGTTGGATCCGCTCACCGCGAGCCGTCGACGTCGGCGCGCGGTCGGGATTCCGAGCAGCAGGGTCATACCGAAGACGATGCCCTGGCCGAGAAGAATGAGGTTGCCGAGAGCGGTATCGGTGTTTCCTGCCGTGGCGATCGTCTTCTCGCCCGAGAGCCCTTCGAACCGCCAGAGCAGCCCGTTGTCAGTGGCACCGACCGGGGCGAACAGGGCATTGCTGTCGAGGGCCTCAGAGGTGCGTTTATGCACCCCCGTAGCATCCGGGGTCAACAGCACGAAACCGATTGACAACTTCGTGAGTTCTGAGCCGGCGTCAAACCCACTGCGCGAGGCAAGGTTTCCCGCAACAGTCGCGATGCGACGCGAGGTCGCATCCGCAGAGGCGGATGTCGCGGCGAGCGTCGACTGGTCGTCAAGGGTGGACCCCGACCCGCGCTGCACGGTCGCGGAGAGTCCGCCATCGGACTGGGGCCTGAGCACCAGGGTTCCGACGCCCGGATGCTGCTCCGCTTCAGCGGTGACCACAGCGGGAAGGATACGCGCGCCCGCCTCAACGGGAGTCGTCTTGAGCAGCACGCTGCCCAGCATCGGAAGCACGAGCAGAGTGGCGGTCACCGCGGTGAGAATGCCAACCGGAATGGCGAAACGACCGAGGGCATCAAGCGCGATCAACACACTGGCCACGAGCCCGAGCCAGAAGAGGCTGAGGCCGGAACCGGTCCAGACCGGCACCGCGGCCGATCCGATGTGCGAGACCTGCAGGTGCGACGCAGCGGCGGCGGTTGCAAACCCGAGAAGCGCGATGATCATCGACGGAATCGCTCGGCGCGACCCCGGGACGAAGAGCGACAGCAACGCGAGCACTCCGACCGGCAAGAGGAGGGCGGCGACGATGATGATCGCCGAGACTCCAGGCAGACCAAAGGATTGCACGACGGCCGACCAGCCGTTGAGGCCGTCCCTGCCGTTCACACCGTTGGATGGCGAGAGCAGCGCAAGATGCAGGGCTGTTCCGGTTGCCGTGGGCGCGGGTACTCCCGGGTCGGCAAACAGCGCGAGCGGATTGCCGCGCAGCACCTGCTGCACGATCAGCGGGGCGAACAGGGCGATCGCCGGAATCGGGATGCCCAACAACCGATGGACGCTCTTCGGCCGGGCCACGATCCAGGCCAGCAGTGCGATCACGAGCGCCGGTACCAGGCTGGGAGTGGATGCCGCGATGGCCGCGAAGAGCAGCGCGGCGCCGGCGGAGGCGGCCCACGATCGCGGAGCATTCAGCGCCGCGAGCACGAGCCATGGCAGCAGCAGGTGGGCGATAACGGCCCCGAGGTGCCCGCCGCTGAGAGCGCCGGTGAGCGGAGGGGCGATCGCCCAGAGGAACGCGGCAAGTGCGGGCAACGATGCGCGCGTGCTGAGTTGCCTTGCGGCGAACCAGGCTCCGAGCGCGGCGAGTGGGAGAGCGAGCAGGTAGACGAGCACATGGCTGAACGAGGGTGACCAGAAGGTGATTGACCCGAGTACGGCGAGCAAATAGTTGAACGGATCGGCGGCTCCGATGAACCCGATTCCGATCTCGCGCCACCCGTAGCCGACGTGCGACCACAGTTGTCCGACGGTGTCGCTGAGCGGGGAGAGAGCCCCACCCGTGAGGGAGGGCGCGCCGATAAGGGATCCCCAGGAGATCAGCCCGATGATGCCGGCGAAGAGCACGACCCACAGTCCACCGTTGGTGACGAATCCGGCCCGGGCTTCGGTACTGACGACGACAGAATGCGTGCGTTGGGCGTCTCGCGCCTGGGCACGACGTTCCAGCACGATGGCCGGCGGCATCCGCAGCGGTGCGATGGATGCCCAACCGACCCGCCTGGTGCGCTTGATGATACGCCGCGCCGCGCCGATGTGGCTGCCCCCGAAGGCTGCTGAGATCGCCGACCCGAATTCGCCCGCGACGGCCCCTGGGCGCTTCGCGAGCAGTTGGCCAATGGCCCTGAGGATGGCGAGCGGAAGCAGCGACAGCCAGTGGAATGGCAGGGCCGCTGCGGGCGCATAGGCGAGTCGGCGGTGCAACTGCGCCGCACGGCGGGTGCTCGCACGGCGTCGATCGGAGACAGTGGTTCGCCCGAACATCTCCGGTCCGCCGTCGCTCGCGACCTTGGCACCGGGCACGACAACAACCCGGAAGCCAGCCAGTCGTGCGCGCACCGAGAAGTCGAGGGCGGCATCAACGCTCGGCAGTGCGGGGTCGAAACCGCCGAGTGCGGTCCACAGGGAGCGGCGCACGAGCATGCCGCCAGCGGCGACTCCGAGAACGTCGGAACGCACGTCGTGCTGGGCCTGGTCGAGTTCGCCTTCGACAAGCGCGATCGAGGCGCCGTAATAGGTCATCGTCTCGCCGTATTCGGCGATGACTTCCGGCTGGTCCCAGCGCATGAGCTTTGGGCCGGCCACCGCGACCGACGGGGCGATCTCCACCGCGCCGAGCAGAGCAGCGAGGGCGGCCGGCTGCGGCGCATTGTCATGGGCGAGCAGCCAGAGCCAGTCATTGACCGACTCGTTGGGGGCTGCCACCGTGAGCGCCCGTTCGATGGCTGTGCCGAAATCAACCTTGCCGGTGATGGTAACGAGCTGGGTGGGCCCGGATGCCGCGAGCAGTTCCGCGCTGCCATCAGTTGAGCCGGCATCCACCGCGACGATCGCGTCGGGTCGCCTCGTCTGGCGAGCGAGCCCCGTGAGGGTTCGTTCGAGGTGCGCCGCCCCCGACCGGGCAACGAGTATCGCGGTGACTCTCGTGTGCATCCTGTCGAGACTAAGCGCGCTCAGCGGTCAGTCGACCGTGACACGCACAACAGGCGAAACCCGGTGCCTGCGCCGTCCCC
>JANYEI010000255.1 GCA_025363205.1 Frigoribacterium sp. | reverse complement strand
CGACCAGAAACACCACACCCGGTGGACGGTCGAACACCTCGGCGACGGCGACCTCGAATGGATCTCCCCCACCGGACACCGTTACCTCACCGAACCAGCAACCCGCATCGCCGCCGCACCCTGACCGAACCGTGCAGATCGAGCCACCCTGCGGTCCGAGATCGAGCATGGCCATCGCGCCGCCAGCCCGGCAGCAAAAGGCCCGGCAGCAAAAAGCCCGGCAGCAAAAAGCCCGCCAGCCAAAACCTGACAGTAAAAAGCTCTACAGCAAAAAAACCCGGCCTCAGCCCCCGTGCTCTTTCAGTATGCGCAGCGATGTTGTCGCCATCGCGGGGAACGTGTTCCGGTAGTACGGCAGGGCGATCACCGCCTGTGACAGCGCCCAGCCGCGACCGCGATCCCATTCATCGTCATCAATGGCCAGTCGTTCGCGAAAGATTTCTCGGGAGGCTGCGGGGAGCATGCTCCAGCCCGCCATGAGATCGCAGGCCGGGTCGCCGACTCCCGCGGCCGCGAAGTCGAGGATGCCACTGAGCCGTCCACCCGATGTCAGCACGTTGCCGGAGAGCAGATCACAGTGAGCCCAGACGGGAGCGCCAGCCCACGGGTGGGCGTCCATGGCACGTTGCCAGAGCAGGAGAAGCTCAGGGACGTTGACGAGATCGCCGACCTGAGACAGACATTTCCGAACCTCGCTGTCGAGCGGACGGAGGGAACCGCAACGGTATCCAGCCGGAGCGCCGGTGGGATCGAGACGTCGCATGTTGGTGATGAAGGCGGCGAGGTCGGATGCCAGCACGTCGGCATTCTCGAGCCTGCCCGGCGTCACCGTGTTGCCCTCGAGCCAATTGAGTACCAGCCAGGGCAGGGGATAAGCGGATGTCGGCTCGCCAATTGCGAGCATGAAAGGAATCGCGACATCCAGTCCTCGCGCGATTTTCGGCAGCCACTCGGCCTCGAAGTTGATCCCGGTCGGGTCCGGCACGAAGGGCAGTCGCACCACCATCGAATCGCCGAGCCGATACATCGCGTTGACCGTTCCCGTCGCGGCGAGCGTCACCGGCAGGCTGGCCCAGTGGGGAAACTGCTTGCGCACGAGACGCCGCACAAGCTGCTCGTCCAGGGGGATCTCGTCTGCATGCATCCGAGTGATCATGGGGAGGGGATGACGGGAATCGAACCCGCGCCATCAGTTTGGAAAACTGAGGCTCTACCATTGAGCTACATCCCCAGTGGCTGCCGGCCGAAGCCGATTGCGCGGTTACCACCTTATTACACGAGTGCCCACGTGAGAACCAGTGCGCAGGAACGGTGCGATAGGCTTGCCGAGGCCTATTTACGGGCGCTTAGCAGCGTTGCGTCGCGGGGTCACCGGGCCAGATTGGCCCATCGGGATGTAGCTCAGCTTGGTAGAGTGCTCGGTTTGGGGCCGAGATGTCGCAGGTTCGACTCCTGTCATCCCGACAGAAACCGCATAACCGTCACAACCCCCACATGGCACGCCCTAGAGAGCAAGCAGGAGAATCAACGTGAAGACCACGGTCGAGAAGCTGAGCCCGACACGAGTGAAGCTGAGCATTTCAGTCACTCCCGATGAGCTCAAGCCCAGCATTGATCACGCCTATAGCCATATCGCCGAGTCGGTCAACATTCCCGGCTTCCGCAAGGGCAAGGTTCCGCCGCCCATCATCGATCAGCGGGTCGGCCGCGGTGAGGTTCTCAATCACGCGGTGAGCGACGGCCTCGACAAGTTCTACCGCCAGGCCATCGAAGAGCAGAAGATCCGCCCGCTCGGTCGCCCCGAAGCGGATGTCACCGGCCTTCCCAGCACGAAGGATTTCAGCGGCGACCTCGAGGTGACCGTCGAAGTAGACGTGCGTCCCGAGTTCACCGTGCCGAGCCTTGAGGGCATCGTGCTCACCGTCGACGCCATCGAGGTTACGGATGACGAGGTCGAGACCGAGCTGCAGAGCCTGCTTTCGCGTTTCGGCACCCTCATCACGGTCGACCGGCCCGCGGCCACCGGGGACTTCGCCCAGATCGACCTCGTCGCCACCATCAGCGGCAACGAGGTCGACACCGCGAATGCAATCTCGTATGAGGTCGGCTCCGGTGACTTGATTGACGGCATCGATGAGGCCCTCGACGGCCTCAGCGCCGGCGAAACCACGGTCTTCGAGTCCAAGCTCCTCGGCGGTGACAATGAGGGCGAGTCAGCGGAGATCAGCGTCAAGCTCCTTGCAGTGAAGGAACGCGAGCTGCCGACCGCAGACGATGACTTCGCCCAGATCGCGAGCCAGTTCGACACCATCGGCGAGCTCAAGGACGACATCAAGGCTCAGGTGAGCCGCTCGAAGGTCTTCGGCCAGGGCACACAGGCACGCGACCAAATCGTCGACAAGCTGCTCGAGAGCGTCGAGATTCCAGTTCCCCCGCAGCTCGTGCTCGACGAGGTGCAGCGTCACCTCGAGAACGAGAACCGCCTCGAGGATGATGAACATCGCGCCGAGGTTACCGAATCGAGCGAAAAGACTTTCCGCAGCCAGATCCTGCTCGACACGATCGCCGAGGCCGAAGAGGTCAAGGTCAGCCAGGACGAGCTCACCCAGTACCTCATTCAGGGGGCGGCACAGTACAACATGGAGCCGGGCGAGTTCATCAAGGTGCTCGACTCCAACGGCCAGATTCCCGGAATGATTGGTGAGGTCGCTCGCGGTAAGGCCCTGGCAATTGTGCTCTCCAAGGCCAAGGTCGTCGACTCCAACGGCGACGACGTCGACATGACCGAATTCACCGCTCCGGTGACCGGTTCGGCAGATGACGGCGAGTTCGTCGAGGCAAGTGCCGGATCCGAAGCCGGTCATGACGGTCACAGCCACGACGGCGCGAACGACGACCACGGACGTTCCGCGAACAACGAGCACTACGGCCACGATCACAAATAGGCCGTCTTTTTCGTCCGTTGCGCGATGGCGATCCCATCACGACCACCATAGGGGTGAGTAGCGTGCTTGATCTTGGTCTTCTTTTTGACGTGGACGGTCCTCTCGCGAGCCCGGTGAGCCGCAGCATCCGCATCCCGAGCATTCTCGATGACCTCGTGGCGCTCTCCGCGGCGGGTGTGCCGATCGCCTTCGTCACGGGGCGTTCAGACACGTTCATTCGCGACCGGGTGATCGCGCCGCTGCTTGAGGTCGGGCTCGCGGACGCTCTGGCCACACCGGGCGCACGCATGTTCGGAGTGTTCGAGAAGGGCGCATCATGGGCACCGATCACGAGCGCGGGAATGGGAGAGGTGACTGTCGACGACAGCGTCGCGTTGCCAGTCTCGATCGTCGACGGCGTGCGCTCCCTCGTGGCCGATGGATTCTCCGACACGATGTTCTTCGACGAGACGAAGCGCGCGATGATCTCGGTCGAGCAGCGCACCGACGTCACGGCAGAGACTTACCAGCATGCGCAGTCGTGGTTCAACGACGCTGCCTTCGCCCTCATGGCTGCCGCGGGGCTCGGAGTGAAGCTCAGCACTCGATCGGCTCCGGATGCCGCGGGTAACGTGCCGTTCAGACTCGATCCCACCATCATCTCGACTGATATCGAGTCCGTGCTTCTCGATAAAGACCGGGGCGCCGCTCGTGCTCTCGGCTATTTCGCCGGGCTGGGAAGCCTGCCGACCCTGTGGCGGTCGGTGGGCGACTCTCGAAGCGACTACCTCATGGCGGACCACCTGCATGAAGTGGGCTACGACGTGGCGCACGTGGACGTGCGCCCCACCGACGGCATTCTCGAGCGCCCGTATCGCGTGATCGTGGAGGGCGACGCGATCCACGACGAGGCCGGTGCCGCCTTCCTCGGCTACTGGGTGAGCAAGCTCGCCGCGAGCGGAGACCGGGGCGACAGGGTCGACGTCGCCGCGTTGTAGCGCAGCCTCGGCGGCTGGTCCACGAGCGACTGCCGGAAGGACGCGGATTCCGCCACCAGCGGGAACGCCGTGATCGCGCGCATCCGCCCGCCTTCGCGCACGCCGTAAAGTACTGCGGCGGCGTGAGGGAGACCCACCAGCACCGTGCGAATCTCCGCCGCGCCATCGATGGACTGCTGGTCGAGCACCAGCAGCGCGTCCTTCGGCGGATTGATGAGTCGGGGGAGCACTGCGGCGCTCACTCGGGAAAGCAGCGTGCCGGTCCCGCTCGGGAGAAAGGCCTCCCGCGGCAGCCCGAGGGTGAGGGCGAGGGTCCCATTCAGCCATCGGTCGCGTTTGAGACCGTAGGGCGTCTGCACCGTCGAGAGCAGGTAACCGTAGACGTGAAGCAGGCCGGCGTTGGCGATCGGCCAGGCGCCAGCCAGCCCGGCGAGGCTGTTGAGGCGCTCATACTCGTCGCGAGGGATCACCGGGGCGTCGATATTTTCGTCGATCACCGTCGACAGGCCCCAGTCGTCGAAAGCTCCGGACGCGGCATCGGCCTTGACCTGGTCATCGATCGTCGCGTGCGGCATCCGACCATCGTACGGATGCGCGTACGGATGCGCGTACGGATGCGGTCACCAAGGATTTGCACGCTGTTTACCCCAGCGTGGCCGTTTCGTCGCTATAAAAGTCATACTGTGGACATTGCGTCCATGAGGGGGCGCGGAAAACGGGGTTACTGACGTGGCACGGCACGGGAAGGTGATGGTGTTCGACTTCGACGGCACAGTGTCGCTCGGAGACGGACCCGTGCGCTGCTACGCTCGCTTCGTCGCGGCCGGACTCGAGCGGGGCGAACGCGCATCGTTTCTCGCCGACATCGAGGCCGGCCTCTCCGGTGTTCTGCCCGGCGACCTCGACCCGCTCGACGGGTACGACCTGGTGCGCCTGTTGTCGGCGCCGTTTGCCGTGACGGATGCCGCCCACTCGGCCGCCTACGCCTCGAGCCGCGCTGAGCTCGCCAGCGCCGGAGCCCCGGTCATCGCCCCCTTCGGCCTCGCGGGATTTCTCGCGAGGGCACGGCCGCACGCTCGGCTGGTGTTGGCCACGAACGCCCCGGAGACTCGCATCGCCGAAGCGCTCGACGTCCTCGGCCTCGCCGGTGCGTTCGATGCGGTGCACACCGCCGTCGGCAAGCCAGCCGGACTGGACGTGATCCTCGATGAGCTGCTCGCCGACTCGATGGTCGAGGACCCAGCAGCGGCGCTCATGAGCATCGGGGATATCTGGACCAACGACCTCGATCCGGCTTACCGCCGCGGCGCCACGACCGCACTCGTCGGGCCACGAGCGGATGCCGGGGCGACGCCGACGCTGCGCGCCGTCTCCCTCGAGGAGCTCTATCCGCGGCTCACCGCCTGGCTCTCGCCGCCACTCCGCCGCACCTCCACCGTATTGTCCACCGTATTGTCCACTGTAGAAAAGAAGGTAGAAAAGTGATCCCAAGAACGGCGCTCATCCGCTCAACGGTCGCACTGGCTGCAGTCGCAGTCACCGCGATCACCCTCTCGGGATGCTCGGCCCCGGCCGGCTCCACCACCAATACCAGCGCGGCCAAGGATCCGACCTCCCTGACCCTCGCGCTCGTGCCATCCCAGGACCAGGCCGGCCTCGTCGACACCGCGAAGCCCCTCACCGACATGCTCACCAAGGCGCTCAAGATGCCCGTGACGGGTGTCGTGTCCAAGGACTACCAGGCCGCGGTGGAGGCGATGGGAGCCGGCCAGGCGCAGATCGGATTCCTACCCTCCCTGCAGCTGTGGCAGGCGAGTGACCGGTACGGTGCATCCGTCGTGCTCCAGACCGAGCGCAACGGCAACATCACCTACCCCGCCCAGTTCATGACCAACAACCCCGACAAATACTGCACCGACAAACCGGTCGAGCGCGACGGCAAGCTGTTCTGCAACGGAACCGACGCCCTCACGGGGCCGGCGGGACTCTCGTCCATCAAGAAGGTCAGAGGAGCAAAGGTCGCCGTTCTCGGCCCCGGATCCCCGGCCGGCTACATTTACCCGATTCTCGCGCTGAAGAACGCCGGGCTCGACACCGACACCGACATCGAGAAGATCCCGGTTACCGCGAATGACGCTTCGGTACTCGCTGTGTATAACGGCGACGCCGAGGTCGGTTTCAGCTTCTGGGACGCGCGGGACATCGTAAAGCGTGACAAGCCCGACGTGGGAAAGAAAGTGGTGGTCTTCGCGCTCACCGACGAGATCCCCAACGACGGAGTTGCCCTCACCAGGGACCTCTCGCCGAAGCTGCAGGACAGGATCACCGCGGCGCTCAAAGATTACTCAGGCACCCCGGCGGGATCGAAAGTGCTCACCTCGATTTACTCGATTACCAAGCTCGCACCGGCGAATCCCAAGACCCTCAGTGTGGTCGCGGACGCCGCCACCAAGCTCGGTCTGCAGTAACCATGGGTGCCGTGCAGTTCTCCATCCATGCGCGGGATGTCACGGTGCGGTACCCGAACGGCGTTGTGGCGCTCGACGGCATCTCCCTCGACATCGAGGCGGGGGAGATGGTCGCTGTCGTCGGACTCTCCGGGTCGGGCAAGAGCAGTCTCATCCGCACGATCAACGGACTGGTGCCGATTAGTTCGGGAACCCTCGAGGTGGGTGGGCGACACCTCGAGTCCCTGCGCGGGCGGGAGCTGCGGGCCTTGCGCGGCGACATCGGCATGATCTTCCAGGGCTTCAACCTGGCAACCCGAGCGAGTGTGCTCAATAACGTTCTCGTGGGGCGGCTCGCGCACACTCCGGCCTGGCGCACGTTCCTCGGCGCGTATCGGGCCGAAGACAAGCAGATCGCATACGAGGCGCTCGAGCGGGTCGGCATCCTCGGCAAGGTCTGGGATCGGGCCTCCACGCTCTCCGGCGGCCAGCAGCAGCGGGTCGCGATCGCCAGGGCGCTCTCACAGCAACCACGCCTCGTGCTCGCCGATGAACCCGTTGCGAGCCTTGACCCGCCAACGGCACACGGGGTGATGGGCGACCTGAGCCGCATCAACCGCGAACTCGGCATCACGGTCATCACCAACCTGCACCTAGTGGATCTCGCGCGCCAATACGGCATCCGGCTCATCGGGCTGCGGGCCGGGCAGGTGGTCTACGACGGTGCGGTGGCGGATGCCTCTGACGCAGTGTTCGAGAACATCTACGGTCGCTCGATCGAGAACCGGGATGTGCTCGGCACATGAGCGCGCTCGATCTGCCCCCACGGCCGCGCGGACGGTGGAAGCCCTTGGTTGCCCTCGGGGTGATCCTCGCTGTCACCGCAATTACTCTCAGCCCCCAGGTCGGCATCTCGTTCAGCTTCGACGCGATCGTGCGCAACTGGCAGAACGGCGCCGCCAAGATCTTCGCGATGCTTCAGCCCGACTGGTCGTTCTTCCCCCGCACGATCCCGCCCCTACTCGAGACACTCGAGATGGCGGTCATCGCCACCTTTGTCGCATCCCTCGTCTCGCTTCCGCTGAGCCTGTGGGCCGCCCGGCTCACTAACCCGAACCGCTGGACGCGCGGCATCGTGCGCACCATGCTGAACATCGTGCGGTCGATACCCGATCTGCTCTACGCCTCTGTACTGGTGGCGATGGTCGGGGTCGGAGCGTTGCCTGGCATCGTCGCGCTACTGCTCTTCAACATCGGCATCATCGTCAAGATGGTGTCGGAAAACATTGAAGCCAACGACGCGGGGCCGCTGGAAGCCGGTCGGGCAGCGGGTGGCACCCAGTTTCAGATCAACCGGGCGATCGCGACGGCGGACGCCCTGCCCGCCTTCGTGAACCAGACGCTGTATGTGCTCGAACTCAACGTGCGGGCCTCCACGGTGCTCGGCCTCGTCGGCGCTGGCGGGCTCGGACTTCTCATCGATGCCGTGCGCACCTTCTATCGCTATGACCAGCTGTCGCTGATCATCCTCGAGATTCTCGTCGTCGTGATCGTGATCGATACCGTGAGCGATGCGATCCGGAGGCGGCTGGTATGAGTGTCTCCTCGCTGTTTACGCTGCCACCACGCCCCTCGCGGAGGGGACGGGTCGCGGTCGGAATCATCGTCACTCTGGTCGTGGTGGCCGCGTTCTGGTCGATCAACATCAACTGGGCGCGTCTCGGCAGCCTTCCGGCCGAGATCGTTCGCTATCTCTGGCTGATGTTCTCGGCACCGGACTGGACGAAGCTTCCGGAGGCTCTGCTGCAGACCTGGCGGTCGGTCGAGATGGCCTGGGTCGGCACGGTATTCGGCCTGATCATTGCCCTTCCGCTCAGTTTGCTTTCGGCGCGTGGCTTCGCGCCGGCCCCCGTGCGCTGGGGACTTCGCGTGCTGTTCGGGGTAATCCGGGCGGTGCCAGAGATCATCATCGCGATCGTGATCCTCTCGGTCACCGGACTCACGCCGCTCACCGGTGCTCTCGCGCTCACGGTCAACAGCATCGGGACGCTGGGCAAGTGGGGCTACGAGTCGATCGAGGGCGTGGATCCCGGGCCGATCGAGGCGGTGCGCGCGGCCGGCGGCTCTGGTATCGAAGTGATCCGCTGGGGAGTCTGGCCGAGCGTGACGCCGGAGTTCATCTCGTTCTGGCTGTACCGCTTTGAGATCAATGTGCGGGCATCCGCTGTCCTCGGCCTCATCGGGGTCGGTGGCATCGGCGACATGCTCACGAGCTACACGCAATACCGCCTGTGGCCGGTGGTCGGGGTGCTGCTCATCGTGGTCGTGGTCGTTACGATGAGCATCGACGCCGTGTCCGGTGCCATCCGCCGCCGAATCACCGAGGGAGCGACCGTTCGTGAATTGGACCGGTAACGACGACGCCTCGGTGACTACGCGCATCGCGACGGTGCTGAATTCGCTTCAGCCAAGCGAGCGCCGGGTGGTCGACCACGTCATCGGTGATCTCGATGGCGTGGTCGAGATGACCGCCCAGGATCTCGCCGACCGCACCGGTGTCGCCCGATCTACCGTGATCCGCACCTGCCAGACGCTGGGCTATCGCGGCTTTCCGCAACTCCGGGTCGCCCTCACCCGGGAGCTCGCGCAGTCAGGCCACCAGACCGAGGACTTCGGCGAATCGGCCCTCGGCACCATTCGTGCGGAGATCGCCGCGCTCGCGGCATCCCTTCCCCGGATCGCGAGCGTGCTGAGCGAGGCGGATGTCGAGGCCGCCGTCATAACGCTGCTCTCGGCCACGCGGTTGCTCGCCCTTGCCAACGGGCTCTCGTCGCCGCTGGCCTCCGACCTCTCCATGCGGCTCACCGCGATCGGGCGCCCCACCGAGTTCGTTGCCGATCCGATCGGCCAGCAGATCGCCGCCCGGCAGCTTTCTCCCGCGGATGCCGCGATCATCCTGAGCGGAAGCGGCGCCAACGAGTCGAGCCTGAAGGCCGCACGCGCCGTAAAGCTCACCGGTGCACAGCTGGTCGTCATTACCTCCTTTGCCACGTCTCCGCTCGGAGCTCTTGCGGATGTCGCCCTCGTGGTCGCCCCGGCGAGCGGGTCGTTCCGGCACGAACTCGAGCACACCTCGCGAGTGCCTCACGTGATCCTCCTCGAGTCGCTCGTAGAGGTCATCGCGACCCGACTCGGTGACCACGCCCGCTCGGCACGCTCGACGGTACTCTCGATCCTCAGCGACAACCTCAGCGACTGAGCCGATTCTCGCGGCGCTGTGCACTCCCGCGCTCTGCCCACGGCGAACACGACCATTTCGCCGCTAAGGCTCCGATAGATTCGACAACAGCGACAAACTGAAACGGAGCGCAACAATGGCCCAACCGGCATTGGTCTCGAGTATTTTCGACCAACTCCTCAAGGACCGCATCATCTGGCTGGGGTCAGAGGTGCGTGACGACAACGCCAACGAGATCTGCGCAAAGATCCTGCTGCTGGCGGCAGAAGACCCGAAGCGCGATATCTTCCTCTACATCAACTCACCCGGCGGATCGATCACCGCCGGCATGGCGATCTACGACACGATGAAGTTCGTTCCGAACGACATCGTGACCGTCGGCATCGGCATGGCGGCCTCGATGGGGCAGTTCCTGCTCTCGTCGGGTACCAAGGGCAAGCGATACATCACC
>JANYEI010000215.1 GCA_025363205.1 Frigoribacterium sp. | reverse complement strand
GCCTATTCCCAGCCGGTCGCCGAGCACGCTCTCACTCTGGCGCTTGCTCTGCTTCGGGTGATCCCCGAGCGGGTTCGGGCCACGAGCTGGCCGAGGGGACCCAAGACGGGCACATCGCTCTTCGGGCTCTCAGCGGTGATTGTAGGAGCCGGCGGCATCGCGGTCGAACTCATTCGCCTGCTAAAGCCGTTCGGCGTGCAGGTGACGATCGTGCGTAGAAGTGCTGGCGACGTACCCGGTGCGGAGCGGTCCGTCACCTCTGAGCGTCTGCGAGAGGTGCTGCCTGACGCCGACCTTGTGGTGATCGCTGCGGCATCCACGGCGGGCACCCGGCGCATGTTCAGCAGCGCGGAATTCGCGGTGATGAAGAGGTCGGCCGTGCTCGTGAACATCGCGCGCGGAGACCTTGTCGACTCGGATGCCCTGCTTGTGGCACTCGCGACGGGAGAGATCGCGGGCGCGGGCCTCGATGTCACCGATCCGGAGCCACTGCCGGATGGCCATCCGCTCTGGACGGCGCCGAACATTCTTATCACTCCGCACAGCGCGGATACGCCTGCGATGACCGCGCCACTGCTCGCCGATCGCATTCGCGACAACGTTGCCGCTTTCGTCGGCGACGGCCGTTTCATCGGGGTCGTCGACCCTCGAGTGGGCTATTGATCATCACCCATGTCCGGGTCGGTGGCTACACGACCACGATGGGCGGCGATGCGCTCGGAATCGGGCTGCTCCGTTGGCGCCACGATGGCGCGGGTCTAGAGGTCCTGGACACCACGCCGACCTCGTCCCCGTCGTTCCTCGCCGCCGGGTTCAACGGCGTGCTGTACGCGACTGACGAGGCCGGGCGTATCGAGGCATTCCGCCCGGGACCCCGTCTCACCCTGCAACCGCTCGGTGGCCAGCCGACGAGCGGCGGCTTTCCCTGTCACGTGAGTGTCACTCGGGATCGGCTGTTCGTCTCGAACTATCTCGACGGTTCGATCGA
The DNA here is from genome assembly GCA_025363205.1 of Frigoribacterium sp. Lineage (GTDB taxonomy): Bacteria > Actinomycetota > Actinomycetes > Actinomycetales > Microbacteriaceae > Lacisediminihabitans. Next base: position 2,085 of record JANYEI010000215.1, on the reverse strand, counting down.
TGTCTTTTCGCTCACTGTCGATGGCCGGGTCGATTTACTCATTCAGACGCTCCCGTCGGAGGGGAGCGGTCCAAATCCCGTGCAGCAGGGTCCACACGCCCACTCAACTCTCCTGCGTGGCTCGACTCTCCTGAGCGCAGACCTCGGCGCCGATCGGGTGCACGTGCACGCGCTGATGCACGGGCAACTCGTGCGAACGGCATCAGTTGCTCTTCCGCCCGGCACCGGGCCGCGAGACCTGATTGCGCTTGCGGGTCGCACCATACTGCTCGGTGAATTGGATGGCGGCCTGATTGCCCTTGACGAGCGCGGGCGGATCACCGCGACGGGCAGTGTCTCCAACGATTGGCTCGAGGGAGATCACGCCGCGGGATTCGCGATCGACACCGCGGGCAGATTCGGATACACAGGACTCCGCGGCTCCAACCGCATAGCCGTGTTCCGAGCGGCTGACCTCAGCCCGGTCGCGACTGTCTCCAGCGGTGGGGATTGGCCGCGGCACCTGTGTGTGATCAACGCGGGCGACACGGGGGATGTGCTTCTCGTGGCCAATCAGCTCTCGTCCACGGTGGCGGCGTTCGGACTCGACCCGAACACCGGAATTCCCTTCCCGCTCGGCTCAGCGGTGAATGTTGCGTCGCCAACCTTCCTGCTGCCGGTAATATAGGCACGTCGATTCAGCGGCGAGCACCCCACCAAAGCGATTGCCTACACGATTTGGTGCATTGCGTTCCTTTGGTAAAGTGATCAAGCTGTTTCAGCAATCCTCGATAGCTCAATTGGCAGAGCATCGCACTGTTAATGCGGCGGTTCTTGGTTCGAGTCCAAGTCGGGGAGCTCGATTGCCGCAAGGGGCTCCACCCCCTGCGGCTTTCGTCGTTGACGCGTGCGTCGGGCGCGCTCCCGGAGCAGCAGCCGGCCGACTGGGCTGAGTCGACTGGGCAGAGTCGACTGGGCAGAGTCGACTGGGCACACCGGATGCCGCGGGCAAGACCCGCAACTACGACGCGGAATCCGACGATTCGATCCGTGCCGTTCGGTCGGTACCGGCGGAGAGGCATTCCTCTCACCCAGGGACACCGCATCGCTGCCCCAAGTTCGCGATAACCTCAAGTGTCCGCAGCCGTCGTCACCCGCCGGTCTCGCCAAGAGGGAGAACAGAGTGAACATCTGGCTGCAGTTGCATTCGATGCTGGTGGTTATCGTGCTGACTGCAACGTCCGCGATTTTTCTCGTGCTTTCAGTCGTCTTTCTCGTGCTCTGGATCCGTGCGGCCCGCGAGCGGCGGCGCCAATACTTCACCCGGGTGGATGCCGAGCGAGACAACCTCGATCTCGAAGCCTCGCTTCAGGAGCAACTCGGCAAGCTGCGCATCGTTCGCGAACTTCATGAGGTGGCGGTGCACTCCGTCTCCACGATTATCAGCCAGGCCGACGGTGCGCAGTATGCCGCTACCGCGGATACCGGAGCCGCCGTGCGGGCTTCAGCCACCATCGCCGAGGCCGCCCGCTCGACGCTCGCCGACCTTCGCCGCGTGATGACTGTGGTTGGCGGTACAGTCGACGAGTCGCTCCTGGAGCCGCGCACCGACATGACTCGAGAGCTTTTCGACGTAATGACGGATGCCGGACTCGAGATCACCTACTCCGCGAATGGTGAGCCCTTCGCTCTGGGTGGTGGCCCGCAGCTCGCGGTGTTCCGCATCGTGCAGGAGTCGCTCTCCAATGCGCTCAAATATGGCGGAGCTGGCACGCGGGTGCGCATCACTGCGACCTGGACTGATGAGGGGCTCCAGGTGGTGATCGATGACGACGGTGTGCGTGCGGCCGCTCGGCGTGAGGGACTCGATCCCGACAAGCTCGCTCAGAGTCGCACTTATACGTTCCAGGATGACCTAAATGCGCTCACCGAGGTCGTAGTCGGCCCCGGAATGAGCGAGATGCGGGAGCGCGCCGCTCTGTACCGGGGCATCCTCACCGCCAAAATGCTGCCCGGTGTCGGATTCACCGTGTCGGCGGTATTCCCCTCGATCCGCTATGACAACGGCGTGCACGGAGTGAATCTGCGCGATGGCCAGGACTGAAC
>JANYEI010000182.1 GCA_025363205.1 Frigoribacterium sp. | reverse complement strand
GGCGGCAAAGTCCGGCGTCAAGGTCATCGCCTATGACCGCCTGATCAACGGCAACAAGAACGTCGACTACTACACGACCTTCGACAACTACAAGGTCGGCGTCGACCAGGCCACCAGCCTGCTCGCCGGACTCGGAGTCGTCGACAAGGACGGCAAGGACACCGGCAAAAAGGGCCCGTTCAACGTCGAGCTCTTCGCCGGAAGCCCGGATGACAACAACGCGACGTTCTTCTTCAACGGCGCGATGGACACGCTCAAGAAGTACATCGCCGATAAAACCATCGTCGTGAAGAGCGGCCAGGTCGGTTTCACCCAGGTCGCGACCCTTCGTTGGGACCCGGCAACCGCCCAGAAGCGCATGCAGAACCTCATCGCGAGCACCTACTCCGATGGCGCGAAGGTGCAGGGGATCCTCTCACCGTATGACGGCCTCTCGATCGGAATCATCTCCGCGCTCACCTCGTCTGGTTACGCCACCACCGCCCTTCCGGTCATCACCGGGCAGGATGCTGAGGCGGCATCGGTCAAATCGATCATCGCCGGACAGCAGTACTCCACCATCTACAAAGACACTCGCCAGCTTGGCAAGGAAGCCGTGAAGATGGCTGACGACCTGCTGAACGGCAAGAAGCCAGCGGTGAACGACGAAAAGACCTACGACAACAAGGTCAAGGTCGTTCCGACGTTCCTGTTCCAGCCGACCGTCGTGACGAAGGACAACTACAAGACCGTTCTCGTTGACAGCGGCTACTACACCGAAGCCGACCTCAAGTAGGTTCGACTCACTCCGACGGTGGGGGCGGGTTACCGCCGCCACCGTCGGACTCCTTCACTGCTCGGACCCCTCCATTGCTCAGGCGCTTTCAGTGCAGAAAGAAGCATCGGTGACAACCAACATCCTCGAGATGCGCAACATCACGAAGACTTTCCCCGGCGTCAAGGCGTTGCAGGATGTCTCGATCGGGGTGCAGCGCGGCCACATCCACGCGATCTGCGGTGAGAATGGTGCCGGCAAATCCACGCTCATGAAGGTACTGAGCGGGGTCTATCCGCACGGCAGCTACGACGGCGACATCGTGTTCGAAAACAAGACGGTCGCGTTCAAAAACATCAACGATTCCGAGGCAGCCGGCGTCGTCATCATCCATCAGGAGCTTGCCCTCAGCCCGTATCTCTCGATCGCCGAGAACATCTTCCTCGGCAACGAGCAGCAGACCGGCGGATGGATCGACTGGAATAAGACCAATCTAGAAGCGAGCAAGCTGCTTACACGGGTCGGGCTCAAAGACAATCCGATCACCAAGATCCGCGACATCGGTGTGGGCAAGCAGCAGCTGGTGGAGATCGCCAAAGCGCTCTCCAAAGAGGTGAAGCTGCTCATTCTCGATGAGCCGACCGCCGCTCTCAATGACGAGGACTCCGCTCACCTGCTCGATCTGATTACGCATCTCAAGGGCCAGGGCATCACGTCGATCATTATCAGTCACAAGCTCAACGAGATTAAGGCGATCGCGGATGAGGTGACGATCATTCGAGATGGAAAGACGATCGAGACCCTCGACATGCACGCCGATGCGGTGACGGAAGAACGCATCATCAAGCTCATGGTCGGTCGCGATCTCGAGAGCCGGTATCCAGCGCACACTCCGAAAATAGGCGAGGAGCTGCTGCGCATCGAGAATTGGACAGTTCATCACCCCCTCGATCATTCCCGGACGGTGGTAAAAGAGGCCAATCTGTTCGTGCGCGCGGGGGAGATCGTGGGCATTGCCGGCCTCATGGGTGCCGGACGCACCGAGCTTGCGATGAGCGTGTTCGGTGAGAGCTATGGCCACAACATCTCGGGCAGTGTCTACAAGAACGGCCAGAAGATCAACACGAAGACGGTCGCCGCCGCGATTGCCAACGGCATCGCATACGCGACGGAGGATCGAAAGGTCTACGGCCTCAACCTCATCGACGACATCAAACGCAACATCTCCGGTGCCGCTCTTGGCCTGCTCTCCCGGCGCGGCTGGATCGATGAGAACAAAGAGATCATGGTGGCCGAGGGTTATCGCAAGAGCATGAACATCAAGGCGCCAAATGTTGAGGCGATCACCGGCAAGCTCTCGGGGGGTAACCAACAAAAGGTTGTCTTGTCCAAATGGATGTACTCGAACCCTGACGTGCTCATTCTGGACGAGCCGACCCGGGGAATCGATGTCGGTGCCAAGTACGAGATCTACGGCATCATCAACGCGCTCGCCGACGAGGGCAAGGCAGTAATCGTGATCTCCTCGGAGCTCCCTGAGCTGCTCGGCATTTGCGACCGGATCTATGCCCTCTCCGAGGGTCGAATCACCGCAGACCTATCGCGCGAAGACGCGACGGCAGAGCGCGTCATGCAACTGATGACCCAGGAAAGGGAGAAGGACCACGAATGAGCGACCTCACCAAGACACCGGCTGCGCCGAACATACTCACCGCCGCGTTCCGCTATCTCGCGGGGCAGCTCCGCCAGATCGGGCTGTTCATCGCGCTCATCGTGATCGTGATTTTCTTCGAGGTCGCCACCTCGGGGATCACTCTCAAGCCGATCAACGTGTCGAACCTGGTCGTGCAGAACAGCTACATCCTCATCCTCGCAATCGGCATGGTGATGGTGATCATCGCCGGGCATATCGATCTCTCGGTCGGATCCGTCGTGGCATTCGTCGGTGCGATGGCCGGGGTGATGATCACCCAGTGGCACGTGCCGTGGTGGCTCGCGATCGTGCTCTGCCTCGGCATCGGGGCGCTCGTGGGCATGTGGCAGGGTTTCTGGATCGCATATTTCCGCATCCCGGCCTTCATCGTGACGCTCGCCGGGATGCTCACCTTCCGTGGCCTCACCCAGATCGCGCTGCAGAACCGGCAGATTTCGCCCTTCCCCGATGAGTTTCGCGCACTGGGCTCTGGCTTCCTGCCCGACCTTGGCGGTGGAGTCAGCGTGCTCGAGCCTCTCACCGTTGGCATTGGAATCCTCGCGACGCTCCTCGTGATTGCTCAGGGCATCCGCCAGCGCGCCGCCCGCAAGAAATTCGCCGTCGAGGATGAGCCCTTCGCCTGGTATCTCGCGAAGCTTGTCTTCACGTCGATTCTCATCCTGCTGATCACTTATCTGCTCGCGAGCTACAACGGAACGCCGATCGTGCTCATCGTGCTCGGTGTGCTCGTCGTCGCGTACTCGGCAATAATGAGCCGCAGCGTGTTCGGTCGCCACATCTATGCCATCGGTGGCAACCTCAATGCGGCAGCGCTTTCCGGGGTCAAAACCAAGCGGGTCACCTTCCTGCTTTTTGTCAACATGGGGGTAATCGCTGCGCTGGCCGGACTGGTCTTCACCGCTCAGCTCAACCTCGCGAACCCCAAAGCGGGGGACGGCTTCGAGCTTGATGCGATCGCCGCGGTGTTTATCGGTGGTGCTGCGGTAACCGGAGGCATCGGAACCGTGACCGGAGCGATCATCGGTGGCCTCATCATCGGAATCCTCAATAACGGCATGTCGATCCTCGGCGTCGGCTCCGAATTCCAGCAGCTCATCAAGGGACTGGTGCTTCTCGCCGCCGTCGCGTTTGACGTGTACAACAAGCGACGTAACGGCGGGCGGTGACGCGGGTGAGGCTGATCGTCGGCCAGCCGGCGATCAGCTAGCCTCAGATTCGTGGCGAACATCATGGAGGTTGCCCGGCTCGCCGGCGTCTCCCACCAGACCGTGTCCCGGGTGCTCAACGACGAAGATACAGTGCGCCCACAGACCCGCGCAAAGGTGGAGGCGGCGATCCGGGAGCTGCGGTACCGACCGAGTTCCGTCGCCCGGGCGCTCGCGACCCGCAAGACCCACACCCTGGGACTCGTGAGCACCGGCAACCCACTCTACGGTCCCGCGAGTATCGCGCTTGCCTTCAACGGCGCTGCGCGGGAGGCCGGTTACCAGGTCATCACCGCGAGCATGGCGGATGCCGATCGCGAGGACATCCTGCAGGCGGTCGACGTGCTGTTGAGACAACAGGTCGAAGCGATTGTAGTGATTGCGACCGACCAGTCATCGATCGAGGCGATCGACGGTCTCGAGGTCGACATCCCCGTGGTCACCGCCGACTCCAGCGGGCACGGCGAATTTCCCAGCGTCTCGATCGACCAGTTCGAGGGGGCGACACTCGCCACCTCGTACCTTGCTGATCTTGGTCACCGCGACATCCTGCACGTCGCCGGACCGGTGGGCTCGCTCGATGCCCGGGAGCGCGAACGCGCCTGGCGTACGGAACTGGTGCGGCGCGCACTGCCGATCCGTGAGCCGCTGCACGGTGACTGGACCGCCGACAGCGGTCGAGCCATCGGCACACAGTTGTTGAAAGTCGGGGGCGTCTCTGCGCTGTTTGTCGCGAATGACCAGATGGCTCTCGGACTGATGCATGCGCTCGCCGACCACGGACTCTCGGTGCCGCACGATGTCAGCATCATCGGCTTCGACGACATTCCGGAGGCGGCCCATTTCACGCCGCCGCTCACCACCATGCGGCAGGACTTCACTGAGCTCGGGCACCGAATGATGGCCACGGTCTCCGCGGTTCTCGACGGCCGGGAGGTCACGCAACCGGGGAAGACGGCTCCTCCCCTCATCGTGCGGGAGTCGGCGGCGCGCGTCTCCTAGTTGTTTACTTCAGTCGCCCGCTCTAGTTGCCCCCTTCGTTGCCTGCTTTGCCACCAGCCGTGGCTGCCGCTCAGGCCAGTGCTGCGGCATATTGCGCACGGATGATCGCCAGGAGGTCGCGCATCGGCTGGGTTACGACGGTCTCTGCGGCTCTCCTACGAGCCCGTTGGCCAGTTTCGAGTGAGATGCTCCGCGACCCGGAGTGCGTTGGCCACGATCGTCAATGCCGGGTTTACGCTCCCATTGGTCGGATGCAACGATGAGTCGCAGACGATCACCCGCTGTGCGCCGTGCAC
>JANYEI010000206.1 GCA_025363205.1 Frigoribacterium sp. | reverse complement strand
GGTGAAGTCCGAGAGGTCGTCGGGCAGCAGCGGACTGGACGGATGCGTCGCGAACAGCCGATCGCGCTCGCGCCGCCAGAGGTCGTGTGCGGCGAAGAGGTCCGTCGCCGCGCGCACCTCCGCGTAGAGGGCGAAGATCTGTCTCCGCCAGTCGGCAACCTGCAGAGCGGTGATCATCGCACCCAGCTCGACCGCACGTGGGAGATGGAAGCGACACTCACGAGGTAACGGCCTTCCAGGTGGGAGCGAGAGAGCGGATGCGGGCGCCGCGCCACTGCCAGAATGCCCAGTAACCCACCCAGAGCAATGGCGCAATCGCGCCAGCCTCAAAGACGAGTTGATCGCGATACAGCGTGCGTCCACCGGACGCCGGTGCGATCGCGATCGAGTGCTGCCATTTCGACACGAGCGCGAGTGGGCCGCTGAGTCCGCGGCCGGTGTCCACCTGCACACGCACGCCATCGCTTCTCTCGGGATAGGAGATGCCGATCACCTGTTCCCCGATTGGCACCAACCCGAAGCTCGAGATGTGCACCGGGTGCTCGCCGGCCGACCAGATGGCAGGAAACCCGCCAGGCTCGAGAGACTCGAAGGTGGAGAAGGGCGCTGAGACCTGCTGCATACCGCGCGGGGAGCGCACGGCGTCCCAGGCGGCATCCGGGGTGCAGTCCAGCACGAGCTTGAGGAGGATTCGCATCGCTCAAGTCTGCCATCGGCGCCTGAAGGAATTCAGGTTGCGCGCGTAGCGTTGCCCGGAGCGTATATCGCGTGTATGAACCCACACTGCTTCCAGGAGGAATCATGACCAAGGCACTACTCAACGGCGTCGTTATCGCCGACGCTCCCCAGGACGACCTCATCAAGATCGAAGGCAACTGGTACTTTCCACCGTCGAGCGTGAAAAGCGAATTTCTCGTCAACAGCGCCACTCCCTACACCTGCCCGTGGAAGGGCGAATGCCAGTACTTCGGCGTGAAGGACGGTGACACCCTGCTGCAGGATCGCGCCTGGAGCTATCCGCACCCCTACGCGACCGCCTTCGCCCGCACCAACGGCAAGGACTTCAGCAACTACGTCGCCTTCTGGAAAGAGGTGCAGGTAGTCGAATAATCCCCGGAAACACGCGGAAGTGGACGGCTAGGTACCCGTTAAAGCACGAAGGTGGAGAACCGGCGAGGACCGCCCACCCGCCGGACATCGCGCATAGATGTAGCGCCGGCCCTAGAAGACCTGGACGGGAAGCGGGTTTGAGCTCGGTCACATCCGGCTGTGGAGTTTCTCGACACCGTGCTGGTCAGCAGTTCAAGTTTCGGCGGAGTTGAGTTCGGGGAGGAGCACCGCCTCCTCGAGGGTCTCGATCGGATTGTTCTGGTGGCCAGCTCGAGCATGGATGCTTCGGACTGCCCCTGGTTTGGTTGACATCTGACCTCTGAAGATTCGTCTCCGCTGGAACTCTGTCATCGGGCCCGAGGCCAACCCACCCGAGTTCGGGGTGAGCTTACGAAACGGAAGAAGCAACACCCTTGGGGTACCCGGTCGTCGAAATGGTTCCTTCGCGACCGCGTGCAGGCAATCGCCTACGCCTACCGGACGGGCATTGCAGGCGATTAACCTACCGTCGTCCTTTCGAGGGACCCGCCCACTCTCATTCACTCGAATGCTCGTAGGAGCAGCACCGGCAGCTTTGGACGAGGGAATCAAGTTATGGCCGCCAAAACTGGCCCTAAGACCGTCGACCAGAGCGGGAACATTTCGAACGGCCCCGAAGTCAACCTGTGAATGACGCAGATCGGGCGCACTGAGGATGGCCGGGCCAGTTTCGGGCGCCGATTCCTTAGCTTCCCGTTAACGTAGAGGGTCGTCGGCGCGGTGTTTGTCGTCCTTCCTGCCGCCATCCTCGGCGGCATTGGCTCCGAACTGGGTACCGCCGGAACAATCGTTTCTGCCCTGATTGGCGCAGCTGCAGGGCTGCTCTTCTACAAGCTCACGATGATGCTTATCGCCAGGCGGCAGACCCCCGAGCTCGCTGTGCGTGGCTTCGCCGGTGAAATGCTCCTTGGCCTCGCCATCGGCACCGGTGTCATCGGAACATCGTTCCTCACCGGCGACGACTTCGGAACCGAAGGATCAATCGTTCCCGTCTTCCCTGGACTCTCCCTCGCCGTGTTCATGCTGACCGCAGCCCACCGCCGCCGCAAAAACACCCGCCTCGTCGTCCAGATACCGAGCAAACAAACTTTGAGCGATCGCTGCTTTTCCGACCCGCTTGCCCTCGGGGCGTTGCGAGGACTCCTGCCACAGGGCGGCCGGGTGTGAAAAGCGCGGCCGCGTGCCACGATCGCGGTTAGTGGTTTTGGGCACCGCCGAGATCTCGTCTAGCCACGGTTACTTATAAAGTAGTAGCTGTGTACACTATTCAAGTATGAAAGCTGTAGATATCGACTTGGCCCTCGGAGAAATCTCCGCGGGCCAGTGGGGCATGCTCACAGCCACTCAGGCCCGCGCGCGAGGCATTAATCGCTCCAATCTCGCTCACCGTGAGGGGGATGGGCGTCTGGAACGTCTCGCTCACGGCGTCTACCGACAAGCTGGATCGCCGTCGCTTCCTCTGGATGACCTGCGCGCAGCCTGGCTCTCGACGAATCCAGCGAAACTCGCACACGAGCGCATAGCGGACCCTGACGTCATTGTTGGCTCCGCCGCGGCTGCTCTCGTTCACCGAATCGGCGCCATCGATCCCCTCCCCTATCGACTGATCACCCGCGACCGTCGTCAGACGCAACGGCAGGAGATTACCTACAGCCAGCGTCCCGTCGACGTGGAAGATGTCACGGTTCGCGACGGGCTGCCGGTGACGACGGTCGAGCGCACGATTGCCGACCTGCTCCGCGACTACGGGGATATCTCCCTGGTAGCAGATAGTCTCCGCGATGCGACGCGAATGGATCGTGAGCTCGACGAGGGGCGTCTCGTTTACCTTCTCACCCCCCTCGCGCAGCGCTATGGTCACCCCGAAAGACGCGGAGATGCGCTCCTAAACCAGCTCCTTGTCGCGGCTGAGCGTGATGCTGCATCCCGAGCACTCGAGGCGCTCCAGAATCCCGTCCTGGCCGCGAGCATCAAGCAGATGTTTGTCAACCAACAGGCGGCTATGAACGAGGCACTAAAGCCGATCGTGGCAACCATCATTAAGAGCATGCCCGCCATGACGGTGCCCCCAGCCCTCATCGAAGCGATGAGGAACGCGATACCCGTCCTGCCTCCGGCGATCATGAACCTGCCGTCCCCTAACCTCCTGGTAGCGAACGTACTCAGCGCACAACTCCAGGCCACCGCTGGCCACGCAATTAGCGCTGCGGGTGTCGATGATGCAATTCAGAGAATCCTTGAGCCAACGCGCCAGATGATTGCGGCAGCGAATCCATCGTGGCTCAAGGTCGTGCAGGCCGAGGTGCAGAAAGATGCGGAAACGGCACACGCGCCAACCGACATGGCCATCCTTGCCAAGCTGAAAGCCGAAGAGGAGCCCAATGAGTGACTTTCCTAATGGTCGAAAAATGGCCGACGCCATCAACCGAGCCGCCCAAAAAGCAGCCGGAGGCAAGGGAACCGTCGATGTCAAACGGAATGTCGATCAGGCCTATTACGACCGGTTTCTGTGTCGCATCTTCTCAGAGCAGGACGGCTCTCTCCTCCTCAAAGGCGGCACCCGCATGCTGGCGGCGGTCCCGAACGGCCGTGCGACCCGAGACGTCGATCTAGAGGCGCGCGAGCACACACTCGACGCTGCCATTGCGAACCTGAAGCGCCTAGCCTCGGTCGACCTGGGTGACTTTCTCCTCTTTACCTACACGGGACATCGCGCAGCAGGCGGGACGAACCAGCCAAACGTCGAGGCGGCCGCGGTGAAGTTTGACGTCACGATCGTGGGCGTGGGACGACAGAACCCTCTTGCTGTGGATCTTGCCATGCACCGAAGACCCAGCGCGCCTGTGGTGAAAAGTGCTCCCGCTTTCCGTCTCGATATCCCACAATTCCAGACTTTCGACTACGCGATGATCGCCATTGAAGATCAGATTGCGGACAAGGTATGCGCCATCATGTCTAGCTACGGCGTCGGAAGCGAAGGCTCGTCGCGCGCGAAGGACCTTGTGGACATTGTCATCCTGGCCCTGCACCAAGAGATCGATGCCGCCGACCTTCACCGCGCTATTCGCATGGAAGCAACAAACCGCGCCCTACCGTTCTTCGCTTCAGTCACCATCCCGGGAGCGATTCAGGCCGGCTACGGAAAACTGGCGTCCACCGTCAAACCGATCGATGGCTTTCGCACCTGGGAAGAGGCAGCGAGCCTCGTCGAGAAAGTCATCGAACCCGTCCTGGGAGGGAGCGTAGCCGAGGGTCGCTGGAACCCCGGACTACGGACATGGGTAGCGATGCCAGCTCAGCAAAGACAAAGCCCTTGAACTTTCGCCAGTTTTGATCGCGATCATGACGAGCACCATCTGCGCGACCAGGGGCGGTGTGAGGAGGGCGGTCGTCATCACGACCCGCTGTGCATCCTCTTGTAACGCAGCCTCAAAACGGATCGGCGGGTTCTGGCTATGGCAGCGATGTTGAGACCCAGGCTGATGAAGGCAAGCTGCATCTTGGGTCTGCTGTTCAGTTGACTCGTTAACTACGTCGCCTTCTGGAAAGAGGTGCAGGTCGGCTAAAGCCGCTGCCATCACCGGCATTGTCAAGAATGACCGGGGATGGATGGCTGCCCGACGGCCTGAAGGCCGTCAGCCGGCTGAGTCGGAGGCGGTGCGTTCCCGGTGGGCCCGCACCTTCGCCCGGTTGCCGCAGCGCTGCATCGAGCACCAGCGGCGGTTGTTGGAGCGGGACTCGTCGTAGAACACCAGTTCGCAGTCATCCGCCGCGCACTGCCGGATGCGGTCAGTCGGGTTCGCCGCGAAGAGTTCGATGGCTTCTCTCGCCATCACGGACAACGCCTGGCTGGCCTTGGCGCGGGAACGTCCGGCCTGTCGGGTGCCACCGAGCAGCGACGGCGCGATGTCGGGTGTTGCCGCGAAGAGGTTGATCACGTCGACATCGTCCGAGTGGATCTCGGTGCCTCGACTGCGAGCGATGGCGGCCCGCGCGAGTGATCCGCGCAGAGCGCGCGCATCGATGAGGTCACGCTCGCTCGTGCCGTCGGCCACCTCGGGGAACCGACCGATCAACCAGGCCGCGAGATCGGATGCCGCGTGCAGGGTCTCGCTGCCCGGACCGTCCATCGCGCCCGTGTAAGCGAAGTCGATCGAAAGCGACCCGGAGTCGAACCACCAGGTGCGGCCGTCGCGCATGCTCATCTGCTGGCCGGTTGGGCGGCCATCCGTCGCATCCATGTAACCAATATAGTCAGTTACGTCGCTTTTGCTCCCGTTCTGCTGACCTGCGCTCGGCGCACCACTCATGGCAGAGTCGAAGGCATCACCACGAAAGAGAGAGGCATATGACCGACACCACGGGAAAGACCAAGGATGCTGGCTGGGAAGTCGGAGTTCGCCAGACCGTTGCCGCCTCGAGCGAGGTCGTCTGGGCATTCCTCGTCGGCGAAGGGCTCCCGCTGTGGTTGGGTGAAACCACCCTCCCGCACGCGAAGGGCGAGACCTACCAAACGGTGGATGGCGTGGCGGGCGAGGTGCGTGCCTACACCGAAGGCGCGAAGCTGCGACTCACCTGGCATCCGGACGACTGGCCGCACGACTCTACCCTTCAGGTCTCGGTGAAGGGGGCGGTCGGCGGCACGACCATCAGCATTCATCATGAACGCCTCGCCGATCGCGAGGAACGGCGCATGATGCTTGGCCACTGGAAAAACGTCGCTGCTCACCTGGCGGCCGCTTTCGATCCGAACCGCTGACGCCCAAGGCGGTCAGCGCTGCCGGGCCACCGCGCGCTGGGTCCAGGCGATCGTGTGGGCCGCGTCGAATTGTCGTGAACATTTTCCGCAGGCGAGGGTGCGGCTCGGGCGCCGATATCGGTAATGCAGGTGGCCGGCAGGACAGGCTCCCACCCAGGGGGCAAGTTCGTTGGCGATAGCTCCGTCGTGCAGGCGCTTGCCCTCGTATCCGAGGTCTGCCGCGACCGACTTCCAGCGCGGACCATGCCC
>JANYEI010000166.1 GCA_025363205.1 Frigoribacterium sp. | reverse complement strand
AAACCGAATGCGCGCGGATGGCGGAAATGGTAGACGCGCCAGCTTGAGGTGCTGGTGCCCGTTAGGGCGTGGGGGTTCAAGTCCCCCTTCGCGCACAGAGGGTGATTCATCGAATTCGAGCAATCGAGTCATGAAATACCTGGAACAGGGCCGATTCGTCTTCACGGACGAGTTGGCCCTGTTCTTTTTTCTTCCTGCGGCTGCGATTTCTCGCCGTGTGGTGACGGATCGCGCCGTTAAAGCCAAGAAGGCCCGCTTTTCGGCAGGCTGGCGCTTCTCGTGGAGCGGGTTAGTGGTGGCGGGGGTGGTACTGGTCGTCTACGACGGTGGTCGGGCTCGGTTCGCAGGGTCGACTGTTGGGAGTAGTTGGTTGTCCGGTCCCTTGCGGCGCCGTTGGCGGGTCAGTTTTCCGCCGGCCAGGGTGGTCGCTTCGGTGAGGAAGAACTGCGAGATTTTGCGGAGGTTCGACGAGACAGCGGCCATGGTCGCGGCGAGGTATTGGAACGCGAAGCCTCGGCCGGAGCGTTTGCCGATGTTCCTCAGGTCTTCGAAGTTGTGGTCCTTGAGGGTCTTGTTCGATGACTCGACAAGGTTGCGCATCCCCATGTGGCCCAGCCAGGCGGGTGAACGGTAGGGATACTTCTGGAGGTGCTTGAGGCCTTTGGTCGTCATCGGGATGGTGAGACTTCTCGCGGTTATCGGTTTGACTCGCTTGAGGGTATCCGGGTCGATGGCGAGGTAGGTTCCGGCCAGCGGGTAGGTGAATCGTTGGAAGCCGTCGGCATCGGGTCGGCCCTTGGGAATCATCGCGTAGGGCGCGCGGGCATCGCTCAGTTTGGCTGCGGCTGCGTAGCTGATGCGGCTGTAACGCCAATCGGCCCAGGCGGTGATGAGGTCGACGGGCATCCATCTCACGTACCAGAAGCCGTCGACGAGGAGGAGGTCCTCGTAGTTGTCTTGTTTGCCGTGGTCGTGTTCCTTGTAGTCGAAGACGAACTCGTGGCCCGCGAGCCGGAGGGGTCGTTGGAAGTTGTCGGCCTTGGAGTTGTTGTAGGCGCGGTCGACGATGACCAGCCCGTGGGCGGCACCGAGTTTGTTGTGGGAGGTGACGACCTTCAGCCCCTCCCGGCGGACCTCTCCGGGTTTGTGGAAACTGACCGAGGTGATGAGCGAGGGATAGAGGCCGTTCTCGCCAGGGTTTGGCCAGACCATACTGCCCGTCTCCAGTTCGAACCCGGCCTTGTCTGTCGTAGCTCCCTGACCGTCGTGGGCGCCTTCGCGCCGGTAGCGACCGGAGGAGAAGTCTGCGTTGGCTCGTTTTTCCGACTGGTCGGAGGGATTCGGGAATCCGGCGGTGCAGACGAGGGTCGCGTCGACAGCGACGTTTCCGGTGTATTTGTCCCAGAGGTCCTTCGGCAGATGCCGCACTGAGGTGTGAACGAGGCTCTCGCACAGCCAGTCGATGCGGGCGAGGTGCTCTGGGGAGAAGTTCGCCAGTGCCGCGGCGTACTCAGCGGCATCGAGGCGGTGTCGGCGCGGACCCGGGTGGGGGTCCATGACCGCGATGAGCCGGTGGGTGGCTCGGCAGAATCGCTTGTACCAGTCCTCCCGGTCGCTGGAGACGTTCGTGATGTTGAGGAGGGTGAGGTCTTCGGCGTTGAGCGCATACTCGAGGCTGTCGGCGATGTGTTGGTAGTTGGCGCCGTATCCGAGTTGGAAGTGCAGCAGTATCAGGACGAGCACTGCGCGCGCATCGATGTAGGACTTACGGCCCGCAGTCGATTTGCGTGACGCGGTATCCCACTCGAGTACCTTGGCCAAAACCTCGGAACGCTCGATGAAGTCGATGGCGCGGTTCAGGTAGGCGCGCGGGATGGGTCCTCGCCCACTTCCCCGGCGGAGGGTGGCCGACTCTTGGTTGAAAGTGTCCTGCATCCGCTTCTCCAGGTGCGCGGATGCCTGCGACTGCCGAAACGTCATCGGTTCAGCTCGAGACGCAGTAGGGCGCGATAGGCGGCGGTGTCGAGTCCGGGGATGTGCTCGAGGTAGCGGGTGAGGTTCTCGAACTTCTCAACTCCGCTGGCGCGGAGCAGCTCCTTCATCGGGGTGCCGGCAGCCAGGTGGGTCACCAGCCAGGTCGCGCGGAGCCGGTCACTCCGGGGAGGGTTTCCGTCACTCTGGGCGGTGAAGCCGCTGAGCATGTTGCGGGATTGCGTGCGTCCCGGGTTTCCCCAGACCGGTTCCCCGGCTCCACGGCCCTCGATTGCGCGGAGCAGCCACGATTCCCACTGTGCCAACAGAGGCACGCTCCGCGGGAACCTGCCGCGGATGGTGACCAGGATACCGGCGTCATCGATGGTGAGGTCGCCGACAAAGAGCTCCCCGATTTCGGATGAACGCAGTCCCGCTCCTGCGCACAGGGCAAGCATCGTGGTGGCCTTCTGAACGCGCAGAGCGGTGGACTGCCCTAGCGCCCATCGCTGGTGCGCGCTCATGGTTGCTGCGTCATAAGGGGGTTCACTTGTGCGGGCGTTGAGCGCCGTCATGGGTGCCGGGTTGTCCTCCGGGACGAGAACTTCCGAGATGCGCAGGAGCATGGACCGGTAGTTCCGACGGCTTCCGTCGCTGAGCTGCCGACCACCGGGAGCGACGCGCTTGCGGCGGTCGGCCTGCACGTATAGCTCGATTACCTGTCGGCTGAAGATGACATCGAACGACAGTGGCAAGCCCCGCGACTGGCGGCACCAGATGACGTACGGGGCGCTGACGGTGAGGAGCCGCTGGGCGGTGTAGACGGTCTGAGGTGCGGCGAGCGTGGCAGCGTCGATGACGAACTGTCGAACCTCCGGCCACGTCTCCAACCCGTTGTTGGGGGTATAGGTCTCGAACACTGAGAACACCCCCTCCCCCACGTGGCTGTAGATACCTCCGATGAGCATCCCATGCGCACCGGACACCGGAGTACCGAAGGACCCGACCAGTGTCAGTAGGCTCGGGGCATGAGCCCTCGCCCAGCGCGTCTCGCCCCACACCAGCTGTGTGTCGGATGGCCGGATTCCCCTAGCGACGACAACTCGGCCGAAGTCGCGCGACGATTTGCGCTGAACGTGCGCGCGGAGATGGGCGGGCGCAGCATTCGCGAATTCGCCCGCGATACTGGACTCGACCGCGCCACCATTACCGGCATCGTCAACGGAGGTACCTGGGCGGACCTCCAGTCCATCGCGCGACTTGAGTTGGTGGTCGGCAAGACCCTTTGGCCGTCCTTCGCCGGGCGTGCGAAGCAGGGCTCGTTCGAACGGTGAAAGTCGAGGCTGTTTGGTATCCATATCCTCTCTATGCCGACACGCGGAGATCGGCTGGAGCCTGAACTGAGAATCAACCCTTGATCTAGGAGATAGCACTTATAGTCAGCCTGTTACCAAGTTTTATAGTGGTGAACCCATCTCACGCTGATTCTTCTTGTAGGCTGAGCCGCATGCCAAAATCAGACCCTTCCCAGACGGGTTTCAAGTATCAGCCGCGCGAAATGGTTCGCAGCCCGAGGCAGTTCGGCAAGTCGAGCGCTGTCCTGGAGCCGGCCGACGGGATAGGGCTCGACGATCCGAGGTTGGGTGCGGCTCGCCTTCAGCACAAGGTCGCAAACAGCGTGCGCGAGGCGTTGCTCGCTCGAGGGGAGCTTCTTCAGAACCTCGTGGAAACAACACCCGGGGTACCTGGCATGAGCTACGACCGGTTGCTGCGGATCGCCCGTGGGGAAACACTGATGCAGCTCGCGGATCTCGTTAATTGGGCTGCGAGATACGGGGAGGTGCGCGAACTTCTGGCGAAGGAACAGTTCGGTTTCGAGACATCAGACGACAAGCGCTGACCGGGTGTGTAATCGCGCGCGCCGGCGATCGAGTTCGGGCGCAGTCCCGCTTCGGTCACAGTCCGAACGGGGTCCGGAACTTCCCCTTGGCGGTCTGGCGGATCGCGCGGGCGAGCGGTGTGTACAGGCCGGCACGGTATTTGGTCTTCTGCTTGAGACGACTGGGCTCGATGAAGCCCTGCACCTGGGAGATCCCGAGGGAGCGTTTGATGCTCCGCTTGGCGGCGGTGACCCCGAGCAGGGTGCTTAGCGAGGGTTTGCGGTAGCGGAAGATTCTCATTTCGTGCCCTTCGGATCGGGAAGCAGGTAGGCGGTGACGGCCGGCCAGTCGGGGTAGTCGTCTGCGCCGAACTTCACCCACTCCCCCTCGAACTTGCTCGCCCCGTTGTTGGGACGATCGTCGATGAGGTAGTCACCGCGGTTGAGGTTTTTGTAGTGCGAGAGGATGAGTCGCTTGTAGGCCGGGGTGCCTGCGACGCTGCCGAGATGCTGGTGCACCCATTCGACCTTGTGCTGCCAGGCGGAGGGGTTGTCCCACGGCGCGGTCGAGAGGATGTACGTGTCGTAATGCTCTGCCAGCCGCGCATAGGCATCCAGGGCGCCGGGCATCGGGGCCATGAGGGCGAAGATCCCGGGAACGTCATCGAGGTGCCCGTCGAACTCGCGCCGGAGGTCGTCGCTGATCGCGGCGATGCCGGTCGCGAAGTCGACGATGGTGTTGTCGAGGTCGATGTAGAGAATCTTCTTTGCGGTCATCAAAACGATCCGTCCATGTAGCGCGGCGACAGGGCCGCGGCGAAAGTGGGGTTGGGGTTGGCCAGCGGCAGCACGAGTGTGATGTCGGCCAGAGCCGTCTCGATCGGGATGCCGAGGTGCCGCGCCGAGTACAGCGCGGCGACCGTCGGCGTGCGACTGATCGCCTGAACGCAGTGCAGGAACACTACGTGACCCTCAGCGCGCAAGTCCGCGACGGCATCTGCCGTGTCGCGGAGCACGAAATCGAGGTTCGGGTTGAGGGCGGGATCCTCCTCGTCGAGGAGCCACACCTCGATATGTTCAAGTCCCGCAGGAACCTGCTCGGTGCCGACCCGGCAGAGCGAGACGACCGCGGTGACCTCGGCGGGCAAGTGGTCGAGGTTTCCGACTCCCCCGAGCCAGAGCCCGGCGTCGTGCGGATGCCGCGCCAGCTCCGAGATGTTGCCATAGACGGAATAGTCGAACTGCTCCGCGGCCGGCCAATTACCGTCGCCAGCCACGCCATGCTTCGCAGCCCGCAACCCCAGGCGCACGAGCTGCGCACCCGAGAGTCCGGGCCATCCGTGCACGATCCGACGCCACTCGGCCGGCACCGCTGATGCGCCCCACGCGGCCCCGAGCAGGCTGCCAGCGATCGCGGCCACGGTGTCAGTGTCGCGCCCCCCGCGCACCGCACGCTCAAGCGACTGGCGCAGGTGGTCGGCGGGAACATCGCCGGTGCAGGTGACAGTAACTCGTTCGATGGTGGAGGACCAGGCGCCCTGGAACGCCTCGACGACCCAGCCGTTCTTCGTGAAGTGGCTAGGCGGGAACATTTCCGCCGTCTTGATGCGGGAAGCCCAGAGCGTGCGGCGTTCGGGCGAAAGGGCGTCGAGGCCGATCCGCACGTCCAGTTGCCCGGTCAGCACCGCGTGGCGGATCGCCAGACACCAGAGCACGCACGCATCACCGGCATCTTCCTCGAAGTGCGTCAATGAACTGACATCACGTGCCACTGTCGCGAGGGCAGCCGGGTCGTCGAGGTAGGCGAGCGCGACCGGTGCGGTTCGCATGAGCGACCCGTTGCCGGCGCTGCGCCCGTGACGGTCGTGGTGTTCGCGGGCGACCACCCGGATTGCGGCGGCGGTCGGTTCGGTCCTGCCCAGCACCGCTCTCAGCTGGATGCCGACATCCGGTGCGGTCTTCGCCCAGTCCACCCACTGCGCGACGATGTCATCGAGCACTGCCTCATCCTGCAGGTCGCGGCCGGCCGCAATGGCCTGGGCGATGGGGATGGCCATGGACGTGTCGTCCGTCCACTCACCGGGTGCCCAGCCGAACCCGCCGCCACCCTTCATGGTGACGATCGTGTCCTCCGGCAGCGGTGGCCCGAATTCGTAGCCGGCGCCGAGGGCGTCGCCGCAGGCCATACCGAGGATGACGCCGGCGGCTCGGTCATTCTGCGCGGGGGTCAGCCTCATTTCTTGCGCCTCGTCTCGAGAGCGGCACGTGCCTTGCTGTACTTCTCGGCGAGCTTCGTGCGAGTGGCGGGGTCGAGCTGGCTCGTGCGCCACTCGGCGGTGTTGTCGGCGATGTCCGCGAGCTTCACCGCACGCGCAGCCTCGTGATCACGAATGCGGTCGTAGTAGAAGTCGCTCGGGACCGAGCTGTTGCGGGTGAGCAGCAGCACCGTCTCCACGACGGCCCGCGGCACCCCGGCATCCAGCAGCTGTCGCGCAGTCACGGGGGTGTCCTCGATCACGTCATGCAGCCAGGCCGCGCAATGCTCGGTCGACTGGGTGACCGCGTCGAAGTTCGCCGCCACTCGCGCGGGGTGCTCGATATAATCGGCGCCGAGCTTGTCGACCTGGCCGGCATGAGCCGCCGTGGCGATCGACTGGGCGGTGAGCGAATCGAGAAGGGCACCGGCGGCGATGAACGCCTCCGGCACGAGCACCGCGATCTCCTCGATGGATGACTCGGCAAAGTGGGTGTCGTCGTTGTCGCGGTAGTACTCGAAAGTCGACGGTTTGAGGTCGATCCAGTGGCCGTTCCACTGGAAGTACCGCGTCTCGCCGTCGATGATGAATTCGCAATAGGTACCGATGTGCAGGAACTGCGAATCGCTGAACCGGGTGTACAACGTCATCGTGCTCATGCGTTCTCCAAAAGAGTGTGTGATTCATCAAAAGCAGCGAGGTGGATGATCCGGTCGTTCCCGACGGCGATTCCCGAAACGCTGAGATCCCCTCGTGTCGACCGTACCTGTCGGGCGAGTCCCGCGTCCCCACCGTCTTCGAGGGGCACGGTCGTCAGCTGTCGCGCAAAGCGACGGGCGAGAGCCGACGGGGTCGGGGTGGGCGGGGCGAGCCGGGAATCGAGA
This sequence comes from Frigoribacterium sp., assembly GCA_025363205.1. Lineage (GTDB taxonomy): Bacteria > Actinomycetota > Actinomycetes > Actinomycetales > Microbacteriaceae > Lacisediminihabitans. The sequence goes on along the minus strand of JANYEI010000166.1, from coordinate 1,596 downwards.
GCCGCGGCATCCAGAATCCCCCTCCAGCGGGCGCGCAGACCGGCGGGGCTCCCGAAGATCTCACCCCCGATCACCCGCCCGCCGATGCCGATGATCACCCCGCTCTGGCCGGCGACGCGAGTCAGAGGAACTCCAGTTGATCCCTGCAGGTGGTCGAGCATCGAGGAGCTCTCCGTCGGACCGAGTTCGCTCTCGTAGCGACCGATGCGACGCCACACCTCATGCTGGGCGTCCTCGCCGATCGCCAGCGATCCGCGCAACGAGACGTTCCCGTGGCGCACGCTCGCCGATCCGCGCTCCCCGCGGGAGTCATGGCCCGAGCCGCCGCTCCACCGCCCGTGTTCCACACACACGGCCTCCACGACGCGGCGTTCGCGCGGGGCGAGCAGGATGCTCGTGGCGATCATCCGGTCCTGCCAACCGCCCTTCAGCAGGTCGCCCTCGAGCGCGACCAGCGGGCGGATGCTCGCATTCTCGACGACGAGTTCCTCGACCACCGGCGACCCTTCGCGCTCGGCTACGCGGATGTTCCCGGGCGTCCAGTCCAGGCCGCTGATGCCCGGTCCGTCGAGCCAGACCGGGAACACCGTGAGCCCCCCGAAGCTCGTGCCGTGCCCCACATGCAGGGGCGGAATTGTGATGGTCATATCGATCTCCTCTATTTGCGCATTTCTGCTCTAACTAGAAGATAGCGCGAACCGCCGACATTATGCGCAAATCTGCGATAATCGATTCATGACGGAGTATCGCGACTCACACAATCACACGCTCGCCGACTATCCGCATCCCTCGGTCGCCGTCGACACAGCCGTGTTGACGGTGCGCGCCGGTGGTGCGCTCAGCGTGCTGATCGTGCGGACCGGCGACGGCTGGTGCCTGCCCGGCACCTTCCTGCACGAGGGCGAGCGACTCGCGGATGCCGTGCTCCGGTCCCTGCAAGTGAAGGCCGGAGTTACCGGCCTCTCCCCCCGGCAACTCCACGTCTTCGACGATCCGCACCGGGATGACCGCGGCTGGGTGCTCTCCGTCGCACACCTCGATGCTGTGCCAGCGTCTCGCCTGGCGATCGACGAGCAGATCGCGCGCCTAGTGCCGGTGACGGACGTCCCGCCCCTCCCCTACGGGCATGGAGAGATCATCGACCTCGCGGTGGCGACCCTGCGCGCCGACTACGCCGGGCGCCCGGATCCGGCGGGGCTGCTTCCCGAGCCATTCACGCTGCGGGACCTTCAACTACTCCATGAAGGCGTGGCCGGCACCGCGCTCCCCCGCGATACATTCCGGCGAGCGATGGAACCGCTGCTTCGGGCTACCGGAGAGACGGTGCAGGGGGTTGTGGGGAAGCCGGCGCGACTCTTCGTTCGTTCGATTTAGAGCAAGGACTGCGGATCGAGTCGAAGGTTCTCTGCCAACCCACTCATGTCGGAGTAGATGGAGGATGCCCGATAGCCATACCGCTGCTCCAACTGCTCCCTAATCCCCTTCTTTGCATCAGCCGCGATGCGAAACGTGAATACCGGCGCATGGGATGCAGGCAGTTCACCTCGGCGGATCTGCGTGACCTTGAGCGGGATCGAACTGACATGACACATCTCC
>JANYEI010000158.1 GCA_025363205.1 Frigoribacterium sp. | reverse complement strand
GGCCTTGACGCCACCGACCGCCTCGAAGGAGTCGATGATGGTGACCTCCTTCTCGGTGCCATCGCTCAGGCGCACCCAGCCTGGCGCGATCGAGCCGGCGTAGAGAAATACAGAGGCGAGGTCGAGGCGAGCGGCCGCCATAAGCATGCCAGGCAATGACTTGTCGCAGCCGGCGAGCAACACCGAGCCGTCGAGGCGCTCGGCCTGCATGACCACTTCAACCGAATCCGCGATTACCTCGCGGCTCACAAGCGAGAAATGCATGCCCTCGTGGCCCATGCTGATGCCGTCACTGACGGAGATGGTGCCGAACTGGAGCGGATACCCGCCGCCGGAGTGCACGCCCTCCTTCGCGGCCTGCGCGAGCCGGTCGAGGCTGAGGTTGCAGGGGGTGATCTCGTTCCACGAGCTCGCGATGCCGATCTGGGGTTTCTCCCAGTCGGAATCCCCCATCCCGACCGCTCGGAGCATTCCCCGGGATGTCATCGCCTCGATGCCGTCGGTGACGGTACGCGAGCGGGGCTTCCAGTCAACTGTTTCGGGCATGTAACTGAGTCTAGAACGCCACCATGGGTGCGTAATCGCCGCCGATGCCGCGCAACCGCTCGCTTTTCCGCCGTGGCGGGGGATACGCCGCCTCGCGGAGGGCTCACCGTCTCGCGGAGGGAGGCACGTCCCCCGCCACGACGTCACAGCGCCACCGCGACTCGCCGACCCGCGGACGATACGCCGCCTGGCGGGGGATACGCCACCTCGCGGAGGGCTCACCGTCTCGCGGAGGGAGGCACGTCCCCCGCCACGACGTCACAGCACCACCGGGAGGCGCAGGCGCGAGTTACACCACCGCGAGTTACAGGCGCAATGCAGGCGTGCAGGCGCGCAGTCGGAGAGGGAGCGGCGGATGCGACGGGGCTACTGCTCGTGCACGTCGCCCTCGCGCAGGTCAGCGAGCAGGTTGATCGCCCGGGCGACGTCGATCGGTCCACCGACCCGGAAGTTTGCGAGAGTCGATCCCAGCCCGCTCTTGAGCCCGACGTCATCGGCGCTGAGCGCGGCGAAGGCATCCTCATCGGTCACGTCGTCGCCGGCGTAGAAGACCGCGGTGGCGTTCGTGTAGGCACGCAGGTGCTGCACGGCTTCGCCCTTTGTGGTGGAGCGCACAGAGAACTCGAGCACGTTCTTGCCACTTCGAATGGTGAGGTCGTCGAGCTCCGCCGCTGTCTCGCTTCGCGCGACCAGGTGGGCGACGCGGCTATTGTGATCAGAGGCCAGCCGGGTGTGCAACGCAAAGCCGGCCGGCTTCTCTTCAAGCCATACCTCGTCGAAGGACTTGGCGACCTCGCCGAGCACCTCGCCGAGAAGATCGATCCGCTCGAATTCGATGGCGTTGAGAGTCACGCTGTCCCCGGGGTTATCGAGCCGCAGTTCGATACCGTGAGAGCCGACGAGCAGCACGCTGTCCGGCAGGTCGGAGACCGCAATGAGACTGTCCAGCGCGCGGCCGGAGACGAGCGCAACCCTCGTGTTCGGCATATCGTTCAGACGCAGCACGGCAGCGCGGGCCTCGGGCAGCGCGCGCGCGTGCTCCGGGGCATCGACCTCCGGCGCGAGGGTGCCGTCGAAGTCGAGGGCGACGAGCAATCGTCGCGTGCGGGCAAGCTCCCGCAACGCTCCGATGAACGGCTCGGGCAGGCGGGAGAAGTTGGGTGGGGTGTCGACGTCAACCATCAGACGAGTTCGTGCCCCCCGGATCCATGGTGCGCCCGGCTCACGAGCACCTCAAGAAAGTCCCGGGACCAGCGCGCGACATCGTGCTCGAGCACCCGCTTGCGCAGCGACCTCATTCGGGCCGCTCGCTCGACCTTCGGCATCGAAATAGCTTGGAGAATGGCCTCCTTGACGCCGTCGATGTCGTGCGGGTTGATGAGCAGCGCACGCTTCAACTCGTCGGATGCCCCGGCGAATTCACTGAGGATGAGCACTCCGTCGTCGTCGAAGCGACACGCCACATACTCCTTTGCCACGAGATTCATGCCGTCGCGAAGGGCAGTGACGAGCATCACGTCGGCAGCGAGATAGAGCGCGACCATCTCCTCGCGAGGGAATCCGTGGTGCTGGTAGCTGATCGGCACATGCGCAATAGTGCCGTAATCGCCGTTGATGCGACCGACCGTCAGTTCGATCTCGTCTCGCAGCGCCATGTAGGCCTGCACCCGCTCGCGGCTGGGGTTGGCCACCTGCACGAGCGTGACGTCCTCGGAGCTCAGTCGGCCCTCTGCAAGCAGCTCACCGTATGCCTTGAGGCGGTGCGCGATACCCTTCGTATAGTCCAAGCGGTCGACGCCGAGCATCACGGTGCGCGGGTTGCCGAGTTCGGTGCGAATCTGCCTCGCCCGTTCCTGCACCGCGGGGGTGCGTGCGAGTTCTTCGAAACTTGCGCTGTCGATCGAAATGGGAAACGCGCGGGCGACCACGGTGCGGAACAACCCCTGGCGCTTAATCTCACCGAATACCCGCACCCCGGGAGACCCATCGACTAGTGGTACTTCCACTTGGTACCCCTTGGTGCCATAGCCCTTGAGCCGACGCACCGCGCGCTGGAAGTTGCTCGCGTCTGCCACGCGCTGGAAGCCAATGACGTCAGCTCCGAGCAACCCCTCGATGATCTGGGTTCGCCAGGGCAGCTGGGAGTAGATGCCGTAGGGCGGAAACGGGATGTGGTTGAAAAATCCGATGGTGAGGTCAGGCCGGATCTCACGAAGGAGCTTCGGCACGAGCTGCATTTGGTAGTCCTGCACCCAGACGACCGCTCCGGTGGCGCTTGCCTGCGCTGCAGCATCCGCAAATCGTTGGTTAACCTCGACATAGCTCTCCCACCACTCCCGGTGGAAGCTCGGCGGCGCGATCACGTCGTGATAGAGCGGCCAAAGCGTGTCGTTGGAAAAGCCCTCGTAGTATTGCTCGATCTCGAGGGCGCTCAGTGCCACCGGAATGACGTGGATGCCGTCGCTGTCGAACGGGTCGAGTGCGAGGTCCGGCTGACCGCCCCACCCTATCCAGGCGCCTTCGTGCTGCTGCATGACGGGCTCGAGAGCGGTGACCAGGCCTCCGGGAGAGCCAGTCCAGGAGGCGGTGCCATCGGCCTCGATCACGCGATCGACGGGGAGTCTGTTAGACACGACGACGAAGTCGTACGTGCCGTGTATCGAGGAATTCACGGTGCCGACAAGGTTACCGCACCGAGCACAACTAGCATTGCCCGATGGTGACTACCCGGCTCTATAGCCACGGCAAATTGAAGACCCAGGGATTTGCGGTCGAGGATATCTCCGATCACATCCAGTTAACGGAATGCACGGTCTGGGCTGATTTCCTCTCGCCGAATACGGCGGACCTCGCATCCATCAGCGAAGAGCTCGGCCTGCACCCCCTCGCGGTGGAAGATGCCGTGCACTCGTCCCAGCGGCCAAAGCTCGACCGCTACGACACCCACCTGTTTCTCGCGGCCTACGGAGTGACGCTCGACACGGTAACGGGCGAGCTCGAGACCCACGAGATCAAGGCCTTCATCACCCCGCGCGCGCTCATCACCGTGCACGGACCGGATTTCGACATCTCGAAGGTGGTTGCGCGCTGGGACAGCGATAAAAACCTGGCGAAACACGGGGTTGCTTATCTGCTCTGGGGGCTCCTCGACGAAATTGTCGACGGCCATTTCGAGACGGTACAGCAGCTCGACACCGTGTCAGATGAACTCGAGGATGCCCTGTTCGACGACCGCCCCCGCGACAAGGAGGTGCAGCGGCGCTCGTTCGAATTCCGCAAGTCACTCGTGTTGCTACGCCGCGTGGTGTTGCCGATGCGCGAGGTCGTGAACACGGTGCTTCGCCGCGATCTGGACACCCTTGACAGGGAGATGACACCCTATTTCCAGGATGTCTACGATCACGTGCTGCGCGCGACCGAGTGGACAGAGTCGTTGCGCGACCTAATCTCGACGATTCTGGAGACCAATCTCAGCATCCAGAGCAATCGCATGAACCTGATCATGAAGAAGGTGACGAGCTGGGCGGCGATCATCGCCGTTCCCACCGCCATCACCGGATTCTTCGGCCAGAATCTCACCTTCATCGGGTTCGGCACCACGTGGGGGGCTTGGGCGTCTGTTGGCCTCATCGTCGTGGCGTCGTTCGCCCTGTACCTGCAGTTTCGAAAGCGCGACTGGCTCTAGCCCGTCGCCGACGAAACCCGCACCGGAGCGATCGCGGCCCGAGCGGTGCCGGCCTTCGAAGTGAGCGCGAGCGCATCGGCGCGTCGTACTCGGCGAAGCGACAGTATCGAGAGCAGCACACTGACGAGCCCGAATACGGCGAGCACAAGGGAGGCGGCGATGATCGGCGCGGAATCGCCACCGGCGATGATTCCCTGCATGCCCTGCACCCCATAGGTGAGAGGCAGCAACGGGCTCACCACCTGGAACGGGGCGGCGAGAAGCTGCACCGGATAGAGGCCGCCCGTTGAGGTGACCTGGATGGCAAGAATCAGCAACGAGACCACCAGTCCTGCGCGACCGAAGGCGATGGTGAGCAGGTAGTGAAACGCCGTGAACGCGAGCGACAGCAGCAGCGCGAATCCGAGTGTTGCGGGCAGCGAGGTCCACGCCACTCCAAGCGCTACGTGCAGCAGCGCCACCAGGAGGACAGCCTGCACCGCGGTGATGGCGCTGGCACGCGCGAGCGTGGACAGCACAAGGCGGCCGTTTCCGGCGCTCGTTGCGAGAGCACGGCGGGTGACCGGCCGCATCACGAGGAAGACGGCGAGGGCACCGAGCCAGAGGCCGAGAGGCACGAAGAAAGTCGCGATGAGCTTGCCGATGTCATCGATCTTGTTGTCCCTTGTCACGGTGAGCGAGACCGGGCTTGCCGCGATCTTGGCCGACTTCGCCGCGGCCGCCGTGTCCGTCGCTGGCAGCTGGTCGGCCCCCGACTTGAGTCCGGTGGCGAGCTGGGATGCTCCGGTCGCAAGCGCCGAGGCACCGGATGCTGCAGACGCGGCCCCGGTCGACAACTCACCGATCCCGTTGGCCAGTGAGCTGGCACCCGAACGGAGACCGGCGGATCCGGTGGCGAGTTTCGCCGCGCCGGTCGCGCTCTGTGAAATCCCGTTCTGGATGCCAGTCACGCCACTCGCGGTCTGCTGCGCGAGGGTGACCCCGCCCGCCGACGCGGCCGAAAGACTGTCCTTGATCTGCTTTATCGATGCCGCCGCGCTGGGGTCGGTGCCCTGAAGAGAGGCGTAGACCTGGTCAAGGCCCTGGGAGAGCTGCGTCACGGAGCCGGTATAGCTCGACACCCCCGCCGACAGCTGGCTCAGCCCGGCGGCCCCCGAGCTGAGCGAGCGCAGGCCCGAACTCAGGGAGTCGACTCCCCCGGTATACCTGCCGACGCCCGACGCGAGGGATGCCGCTCCCCCCGCAGCCGAGGTCGCACCCCCGGTGAGGCTGCCAAGCCCGCCGCTCAGGGCGGTGGCACCCGTCGCGAGGCCCCTCGCGCCATCCGCTGCGGTGGTGAGGGAGCTGCCAAGGGTGCCGACGCTCGCGTAGATCCCGGAGATGTACTGCTCGGTGATGGCCTTGCCAAAGGTGTTGACCATGCCGTCGCCGACCGCTTGCGCGACTGCACCGGTGAGGTAGCTGTGCGCATCATCCGTCTTTATCGCGATGTTGGCCCTGGTCGGGCTCGAGGACTGCAGAGACAGGATCGACGAGGAGAAGTTCTTGGGCACGGTGAGGATCGCGTCGACGGTGCCGTTAGCGAGGGCCTTCCGGGCGTCCGAGCTATTGGTGATGGTCCAGTCGAAGCCGCCTGACTTGCCCGCGTTCGTGCCACCGGTGAGCTCGGTGACCAGCTGGCGCCCGGCGAAGATCGGCGACTTAGTGCCGTCGGCGGCAGTCGAATAAATCAATTTGTCGCTGTTGACAATGGCGGCGGGAATGCGGCCGACTGCAGAGGATGCCTGCGACAGAGCGCCGACGAACAGCCCGGCGAACGCGAGAGGCACGAGCACGACCGCGACGATGGCCGCGATGCGCCTCCCCGGTCGGTGCCGCGCTCTCGTGGCCGGTGGGAGGAGCTGGCTCACTTGGACGCTCCTTTGGAGTCGAGAGCGGTGGAGTCGAGAGAGTTGGAGTCAAAAGCGGAGATATCGAAAGCAGCGGGATCAAATTCAGCGGAGTCGAAAGCGGAGGGGTTGAAAGCAGAGGGGTCGAATGCAACCAGGGGCAGCACGACAAGGTCGCGCTCTGGCGCGGCACCCGTGCGGATCGTCGCGGGACTAAAGAGCAACAGCGTTGTCGTCGCCGGCGTGAGGTTACACACCGCCACGAGGAAGGCTTCTTCATCGGTCGGCGACGCGAACGAGTCCAGCAGGTCGAGCGCGACCACCGGTGTTCCCTCGGAGAGAGCGACGGCCGCGAGGGCGATCGCGCGCTCCCGCTGAGGCAGCTCCTGCGGTGTGGACTGCGCGGTCACGATCACTCCGCGACCACCGCTGACGACGGCGAGTTCGGCGTTGATGCGCATGATCCACCGCTCGACCAGATGGCGGCGGGAACCGATTCGATGCCACGGTTGGGTGAGGCGTATTCGCTCGTCGAGCAGGTCGCCGAGAGTCACCGGGGCCTCTTCGCGTTCGAGCCCGCCGACATCCGCCATGGCAACCAGACGGGCCACCCTCGCCGACTCAGAGGGAAGCGGATGCCCCGCCACCTGCACTCGCCCGGACAGCGGGTCGAGCCGGCCGCCCAGGGTTGCGGCCACGAGGCGGCGAGCACTCATCTCCCCGCTCACGAGCACAAGGGCGCCGGTGGGGATGCTGAAGTCGAGAGGTCCGTCAGGAGACTCCGCCGAGCCCGCCAGGAGCCCTTCGGCACTGAGGGCGGTGCCATGCTGGCCCCGGGTCCACAGAATCGCCTCGCGATGCTCGCGCAGGTTCTCGCCCTCGATATCCATGTTGGGCAGCGCGCGCTGCAGCCAGCGCGGCATCCACCAGGCCGCCCGACCGAGCAGGGTCATGATCGCCGGCACCAGCGTCATTCGCACCAGGAACGCATCGAACGCGACCCCGACCGCAAGGCCAAGGGCGATCGGCTTGATGGTGCCTGAGCCCTCCGGCACGAAGGCGAAGAAGACGAAGAACATGATCAGAGCGGCAGCGGTGACTACGCGGGCGCCGTTGGCGAACCCGCGACGAACCGCCTGCTTCGCATCGCCTGAGTGAACGAATTCCTCGCGCATACCGGACACCAGGAAGACCTCGTAGTCCATTGCGAGTCCGAAGAGCACCGCCATCAGGATGATCGGCATGAAGCTCAGGATCGGCCCCGGATTCTCGACGTTGAGCACATCGCTGAACCATCCCCACTGGAAAATCGCGACGATGACGCCGAAGGATGCGGTGACGGAGAGCAGGAAGCCGAGCGCGGCCTTGAGGGGAACGAGCACCGAGCGAAAGACCATCATCAGCAGCACGATGGAGAGGCCGACAACGATCGCCCCGAACGGGATGAGCGCACTGGTCAAGCGATTGGAGATGTCGATGCCGATCGCGGTGCCGCCCGTGACGGTGACCGCAGTGCCGTATTTCTTCTCGATCGACGGAGCGAGGTCACGGATCGACTGTACGAGCGCCTTGGTCGCCGGGGCATCCGGAGCACTGGACGGCACGACCTGGATGATCGCGGTATCGAGAGTGGTGTCGGGGAAGCCCTGTGCGACGTAGTCGACATCCTTGAGCGTTTTCAGCTCGGCGCCGATCTTCTCGAGGTCGGACTGGATGGCGGTGGTCTGGGTGATATCGACAGCGACGATGAGCGGACCGTTGTAGCCCGGTCCGAACCCCTTCTTGATCAGCTCATATGCCTGCCGCTGGGTCGATCCCTTCGGCTGGGATCCGCCGTCCGGCAGGTTGAGGTCGAGGCTGAGAGCGGGGATAGCGAGCACGCCGAGCACGACGATGACCCCGATCGTGGCGAGGACCGGGCGCTTCATGACGCCCGTGACCCAGCGAAGGCCCATGGTGGGGCGGCTGCCCTCGTCGTGCACCATCGCCCGCTTCCAGGCTCGCGACCCCGTCTTGGGCGCGAGGCGACCCTTCAGGAGGCCGAGCAATGCGGGAAGCAGGGTGGTGGCCACGCCGATCGCGATGAGTACGGCGAAGGCGGCACCGACGCCCATGACGCTGAGGAACGGGATACCGACCACAAGCAGCCCGAGCAGCGCGATGATCACCGTGACGCCCGCGAAGACGACCGCACTGCCCGCCGTACCGACGGCGGTTGCGGCCGACTCCTCCGGATCTATTCCTGCGGCGAGTTGGTTGCGATGTCGCGACAGAATGAAGAGCGAATAGTCGATCCCCACCGCCAGCCCGATCATCACCGCCAGCAGTGGCGCCGAACTCGACACGGTGGTGAAGGCGGAAATGGCGCTGATGCCCCCGACGACTATGGCGACGCCGATGATCGCGCTGAGCAGGGGCATCCCGGCGGCCACGAGCGACCCGAAGGTGATGAAAAGCACCGCGGCGGCGAAGAGAAGCCCGAACACCTCGGTGATCGTGAGGCCAACGGTGTTGTTTTGAAAGACCTGACCGCCGAATGCGACGGTCAGTCCGGCATCCCGGGCGATCGAGGCGGTAGCCCTCAGTGCCGCGATGGTGGCCGGTGTCACGTTGGTCGAGGCGCCGGTGAACTGGATCTGCGTGCGGGCGTAGCGTCCATCCGCACTGATGGCGTTGCCCGCATACTGCGAGAAAGGACTGATGACCGAGTCGATGCCAGGGATCTTCGCGATCCGCACATCCATCTTGGTGATGGCCGCCGTGACGGCTGCATCACGGATCGCACCGCCAGTTGGCGCGACGACAATCGCCTGGGCGCTTGCCCCCGCGACGGAGGGGAAGACCGCGTCGAGGCGATCGAGGGCAGTCTGCGACTCCGTGCCAGGTATTGCGTAGGACTCCTGGGTCTTGCCGCCGAGTGCCGCGCTTGCGCCGAGCACCCCGACGACCAGCACGAGCCAGACCCCGATGACGACCCACGCCCTGCGATAGGAGAACCGTCCGAGCCGATACAGAAGAGTGGCCACGTTCAGATCCCGTTCGCTGTAGTCAAGGTAGCTGCGCTGGCGGAAGCTGCGCCCGGCGCGAGGAGGCCGGTGAGGATGGTGATGAGAGCCGCCCGGGTCTCTTCTACCGGGGTGTTGTCGAATCCGAGTGAGTCCTGGGTACAGAGCATGTATGCGGCGCCGCCGAGGGCGATTCCGAAGCGCATTTTTTCTTCGACCGAAGCTGTGTTGGCCGCAAAGAATTTGGCAAGCCTGATCACCAGTTCGTTGGCCCTGTCAATGACCGGAACGTCAACGAGTGACGGCCCCTGGTTGATGAACATGTGCACTTCACGGCGGTACTCAAGTAGGAAGTCCACGAATTCGCTGAGGAATGCGAGGCGTCCCTCGGCAGAGAGCGTGCGCACTTCGAGCGCTTCAAGAATCTGGGTCATCCGGTCGATGGCCGGTGCGACTGCCGCCTCGAGCAGGGTCTCCTTGGAGGAGTAGTGGTAGAGCACGGTCGATTTAGACAGCCCGGCGATATCGGCGATGCGATGAAGCGAGGTGCCGGCGTAACCGGCCGTAGCGAATTCGGCGAGCGCGATTGAGCGCAGATCTTCTGAGGACGTGGACACTGTTTGAAATTAGCTGACCGATCGGTCAGAGCCTGTCCGATCGGTCAGTTTGCCAGCGGCTTGCCAGCTTGCGGTCAGAGATCGAAACATCCGCACTACGGATGTCTCGCACTCCGGTGCTTGTCAGCGCGCCTTCCGGGGCATCGCAACGACTGCCGCAATGGACTGCCAGAGCACGAATGCCTCGACCACGATGGAGAGAAGCCCAAGCGGCTCGAGCCAGTTGCCGATATCGCCGGTAGCTCCGGGCATCCCGACGGTGCGATTGATCGTGAAGCCCACGATAACGGCGGCCGAAAGTGCGGCGGCGGCGAGGAAGTCGCGCCGCGTTCCTGCGACGAATAGCCGCTCCGTCAACACGAACGAGGCGATGATGAGCACAACATAGAACGCCGCGAGGTAGGGCGTTTCGGCGAACTTTCCTGGCAGGTCGAGGATGTGGATTGCGGCTACCGAAGCGAGTCCGAGCCCAACGGCAACGCGGCGATTCAGGACGACCATTCGGTGGTTGGGCGTCTGGGTCTCGGTGGTTCAGTCTTCGACTGCACGGGACATGAGTTCCTCCAGGGAAAGTTGTGACGAATGGAATCCGTGCGTTTAACGCTAAAAGGCCGCGATCAGCCATTCGGGCTTCGTGTGAGCATTCACAGCCAAAGCCGCCGCATTCTCTGGAGCTTTGGAGCCTGCAGAATCACTCGGGAAATTAGCTCTGGACGAGGGCGAGACCGAGGGTAGCCAGCGCAACGGTGATCGGCGCGGCGATCAACCCGAGCAGGGCGTATCGGCCCCACGAAATCTCCACATCTAGGGCTTTGAGCCGTTCATGCCACAGCAGCGTGGCGAGCGATGCCCAGGGGGTGATGAGCGAGCCGACGTTCACGCCGATCAGCAGCGCGATGAGCCTCACGGGATCGCCAGCCACCGGCTCGAGGGCGAGATAGGCCGGAAGATTGTCGATCGCATTTGCGCCGAGAGTGGCCACACCGGCCAAACGCAGAAGGCTGAGCGGGTCGTGTCCGGTGCCCGAGACCGTCGCGAGCAGCATCCCGAGGCCGAGGGAATGCGCCGCCTCCACCACGAGGAAGAGTCCGGATGCCAGCAGCACGAGCTGCCACGGAAGTAAGCCGAATCGCACCACCGATCGGCGTCGCACGACAAAGAATCCGCCGAGAACGAGCGCAGCCACCACCGTGGGGATCCACACTTCGAGGCCCGAGACGAGGGAGGGAATGAGTAGCGCCACGACCACGCCGCTCGCGATTAGCAACACCCTGTCCTCGGTGGCCTCCCCCGGCTCGGTGCGATAACGCACCACAAGGTCGCGGCGGAAAACCAGAAAAAGGATGATCGCCGGAACCAGCACCGAGATCAGCGCGGGTACCGCCGTGAGGCTTGCGAACTGGAGAGGACCAACACCGTCGAGTTCATGCTCGGCGAGCAGATTCGTGAGGTTCGACACGGGCAACAGCAGGGATGCGGTGTTCGCCATCCACACGGTTGTCAGGGCGAACGGCAGCGGCGAGAGTCCGGCGTGCCTCGCGAGGATCACCACGACCGGGGTCAGGAGCACCGCCGTCGTGTCGAGCGAAAGAAAAATGGTGCCGACCACCGCGAGGGCGAGCACGAGCAGCCAGAGGAGCCATGCCCGGCCGCGTCCCCAGCGAGCGGTCTGTTGCGCGATTAACCGAAACAGTCCAGCCTCAGCGGCGAGCTCGGTGACCACGGTTATCGCAACCACAAAAAGCAGAATCGGCCACACGCGTTCCCCGATGGCCAGGGCATCCGCCACTGGGAGGATGCCGGTGGCAATGGCGATGAAGCCGAGCAGGAGCAGCGCAGCTCCGAGGATCGCAGTTCGCACGGATTCCTTCGGTTACTCGGCGCCGCACCGGCGGTCAACTGTATCTCGAGATGTGTGCCCAGACTGCGGCGGAGTACCGTGGAAAAAACGATCCGAGAGGCACACGTTGCGCAAATTCATCTTCAGCGGCACCCTGATCAGCGCCGTCATCGGCGGGTGGGGTACCCTCCAAACGACCCGAAAAGGTCCGCGCGACTGGCGGCTGATCCTCTTGTGGGTCAGCTGGGCCATCACCGTAGTGATTGCGGTGGACTCAGTCTTGGAGCGGTCGCGCGCTGCCGACCAGCTAGAGGAGTAACCATGCACAACCCACTGATTCCGGGAATGTACGACATGGGAGCGGGAGTTCTCGGATTCGCCGGGCTCGTTGTGTGGGGCTTCTTCTCGCTGCTCGCCCTGGCCGTCGTCATCGGGCTCGTCTTTCTCTTAGTGCGCTTCCTTCTCGTAGCGACGCGCGCCGCGCAGCTGTACGTGGCGAAGAACGAGCCGCCGAAGCCGCCCGCCGCAACACGCCCCACGCCGTCAGCGCCGAGCGCACCGACCGCCGCCACACCGTCCTCGGTTTCGACACCGCCCGTGTCAGCGCCTGCTGGTCCAACGCCTCCCGTGCCTGCGGCTTCTGCGGCTGCCGCTTCCGCGCCTACGGCTTCCGCGCCTACGGCTTCCGCAGGGGTATCCACCCCGACCGCGACATCGTCGACCCCGACAGCTCCCACCGCTTCGACAACCCCGACCGCCGTGACCGAAGTGATGCCGACTGCCGCAGGGCCCTCCGTCGCATCGCCCACACCGACGCGCACCATGCCCACGGTGACTGCGCCGAAGGCCGCGGCCGCAAAAACTCCCGCGCGGAAGACTCCGGTGGTCAAGTCACCGTCCGAGCCCCGCACGCCGAAGTCTCCCCCGTCCGTCTAACAACAATTTCAGGTCACGTTCTCACGGCGGCCACTTTTCCCAGCCATTCTCCGTGCCATCTGCTCGCGGCGGGAGATAAGACCGCTCGCGGCGGCTCAAGGGGATCGCGGAGGGAGTTACAACTCCCGCCACGAGGTCGTGACACCGCCACGAGGTTGTGACACCAGCGCAATGCCCACGCGGAGGAAGTCACAACTCCCTCCGTGAGGTCGTAACACCACCACGACGTAGTGACACCAGCGCGACGCCCGTATGGAGGTGGTCCGCGAATCGCCCGTTTCGTGAACATTCGTGGCACCTGCACGCCGCGGGACGAAACCGCCTCCCAGCAAGCCGCAGGACGAAGCCGCCGAACGAAGCGAAGGGACACCCGCGCGCTCAGTGCGACCTCAGGTGAGGAATCCACGCAGCAGCGCAGCCGAGCCTTCGAGGTGCTCCTGCATAGCGGATGCCGCCCGCTCCGCATCCCCGGTAAGGACGGCGATCACAATGCGCTCATGCTGCTGGTTCGAGTGTTCGATGTTCGGCTGCAGCAGCGGAATGTCGTCGAGCAGGCCATTGATCCGCATCCGGTTCTCGGCGAGCAGCGGCACGAGCGACGGAGCCCCAACCAGTTCGCCGATCGTGAGGTGCAGCCGCGAGTCGAGCCGTCGATAGTCGGTGACGGACGCGGCCGCCGTCTCTCGCAGCCGGGTCCAGAGCAGTTCGCGATCGCCGGCGGAGAGACTGCGGGCCGCAGCGGAGCGAGCCGCCCCCACCTCCAGGATGTCGCGGAGGGCGAGCACGTCTTCGATCTCCTCGGCGGTAGCGGGAGCGGATGCCGCAACCCCGTCGATCCGGGAGCCCGCGACCCGGGGTGGCGGGGCATCCACCACGAAGGTGCCGCCGTAGCGCCCCCTCCGCGACACCAGGAAGCCGGCGTCAGACAGGGAGCGGATGGCGACACGCACGGTGTCACGACTCACCGAGAATCGCGTGGCGAGGTCGCGCTCGGCCGGCAGGGCATCCCCGGGCGGAACGATCCCGAGGCGGATGGCCTGCAGCAGGCGGCTCACGGTCTCCTCGAAGGCGTTACCCGCGCGCACCGGTCGGAAGAGGGCATCACCGGCGACATCCACCCGCAGCAGCCCTCCCTCGCCCCGCTCGCTCATGATTACAGCGGGGTCACGTAGGCAGCGCTGATGCCGCCATCGACGAGGAAGGTCGAGCCGGTGATGAAGGAGGAGTCGTCGCTGGCGAGGAACGCAACCGCGGCGGCGAGCTCCTCCGGCTCGGCGAACCTACCCGTGGGAATATGCACGAGACGCCGCTGGGCGCGCTCCTCGTCTTTCGCGAACAGCTCCTGCAGCAACGGCGTGTTCACCGGTCCGGGGCAGAGCGCGTTCACTCGGATACCCTGGCGGGCGAACTGCACACCGAGTTCGCGGCTCATCGCGAGCACGCCGCCCTTCGACGCCGTATACGAGATTTGGCTCGTCGCCGACCCGAGCACCGCCACGAACGACGCCGTGTTGATGATCGACCCGGACTGCTGGACGACCATGTATTTGAGCGCGGCCCGGCAGCACAGGTAGACCGACTTGAGGTTGACATCCTGCACCTTCTGCCAGGCCGGCAACTCGGTCGTCTCGATCGAGTCGTCGTCGGGCGGGGAGATTCCGGCGTTGTTGAACGCGATGTCGACCGATCCGTAGGTCTCGTTGACTGTCGCGAAGAGCGCATTCACCTGGGCCTCATCGGACACGTCCACCTGCACGAACAGCCCATCGACTTCGGCGGCCGCAGCCGCACCGGACACCGCATGGAAGTCGGCGATCACCACAGTGGCTCCCTCTGCGGCGAAACGCCGGGCGGTGGCGAGACCGATCCCGCTCGCTCCCCCGGTGACGACGGCGACCTTGCCTGCGAGGCGCTGGGTGAGGTCGATCTTCGCTACTGGCATGTGCTGTGCTCCTAATCCATGCTGATGAAGACGTTCTTGGTTTCGGTGAATGCGGAGGCGGCATCCGGTCCGAGCTCGCGCCCGAGACCGCTCTGCTTGTATCCACCGAAGGGAGTGGAGTAGCGCACCGAGGAATGCGAATTCACCGAGAGGTTTCCGCTTTCGATCGCCCGGGAGACGCGGATGGCGCGGCCGAGGTCCCTCGTCCAGATCGAGCCGCTCAACCCATAAATACTGTCGTTGGCGAGGGTGATGGCATCCGCCTCGTCCTCGAATGGCAGCACACTGACAACTGGACCGAAAATCTCATCCTCTGCCACCCGATCGGTTCGCGAGTCTGGCAGCAGCACCGTCGGGGCGAACCAGTAACCCGGGCCATCCGGAGCGCTGCCCCGAAAGGCGACCTGACGATCGTCGGGAACATACGAGCGCACCTTCGCCAGGTGTGCCGCAGAGACAAGTGGGCCCATCTCCGTGTCGTCTGCAAGCGGAGAGCCGACGCGCACGCCCTTCACCGCGGGCTCCAGCAGCTCGAGAAAACGATCGTAGACGCTGCGCTGCACCAGGATTCGACTGCGGGCACAACAGTCCTGTCCGGCATTCTCGAACACGGCGTAAGGAGCGGTCGCCGCGGCTTTCTCCAGGTCGGAGTCGGCGAAAATGACGTTCGCCGACTTGCCACCGAGCTCGAGGGTTACCGCCTTCACCTGGTCGGCGCAGCCGGCCATCACGTGTTTGCCCACGGTGGTCGAGCCCGTGAAGACCACTTTGCGCACCTCGGGATGCGTCACAAATCGCTCACCGATCACCGTACCCTTGCCCGGCAGCACCTGGAAAAGACCGGGTGGCATACCCGCCTCGAGGGCCAGCTCGCCGAGTCGGATCGCGGTGAGCGGAGTCCACTCGGCCGGCTTGAGCAACACCGCGTTCCCGGCGGCGAGAGCGGGGGCAAAGCCCCACGCCGCAATGGTCATCGGAAAATTCCA
>JANYEI010000127.1 GCA_025363205.1 Frigoribacterium sp. | reverse complement strand
GCTCTGGAATAACCAGCCGAAGGACTCGCTCCATTATCGACGAGCAATTTCGGAGACCTCGATATCCGGACCCCTGTCGAGCATCGAGTTCTTTGACTCGCCGATCAACATCGGAGGAATAGGTCGTTTTGTGGCCGCTCGGGAGTTGGTTTCGCGCGGATACTCGGACGCTTTCATCATGATGGACGATGACCAGGACTTCGGGCCGAGCTTTGTCAGCGATCTGCTGGCGGTGTCAGCCCCCCATTCACTCGCTGGAGTGTGGGCGTGGACGAATGATGGCGCCTACTGGAATCGGAAACAGCTCGAGACGACGGGGGGCAGCGCGGATCACGTCGGAACCGGAGGGAGCATCTGTGACTCCACGATCGTCGGTGATCCTCAGTTCTTTCTCGCCATCCCCCCGGGCTATCTGTTCATGGAGGACATGTGGATGAGTCGCTACGCCTCTCACAACGGCTGGCCGCTAACGATGGTCGAGTCACCGTTCACATTTGTCCTGAGCGAACTCGACCAGGGGCATGCGTTGTTCGACCGCAAAGAACTGTTCTACAGCTGGATGTCTCAGCCCGGTCACGTACCCGCTCGACCCAGTGCCCTGGGTTGACCCGGTCACTCCGAGGGAATCAGCGACCTCGCAGTCGCGAGCTAAAACGGCGAACTCGCGTGGCCAGTTTCCAAGTGGTACTGCTGGTGACTGACTCTGCAAACTCCCTGGCATCGTCAGCTTCCTCTTTCAGCTGCTGACATTCAGCGAGAAGCGCGGTTTGGTCGCCTCGGATCGCCACCAATTCATTCTCGAGTCGACCAATCTCAGCCGACGGAATGCGCAAGGCAGTCACCATTCGATCTCGGGTGACGTTCCATTTCCTCGCAGCTCGCACTGGCCACTCGTGCCAAGTGGAGAAGAGGTTGTCAACCACTACTCGATTGGCTTGGTAGCCGACGCTGGCGAGGGCAAAATTAATCGACAGCTGGTCACGCCGCGAATAGCGCAGGACGTGATCCCACCAGAGTGCCATTACTGCATCGACTGCTGGTGTTGGTCTTCGCGCCAGGATTGCGGTCCAGTACGGGGTCTCGGAGAGGGTTCCGGGTAGAACCGTCGAGTAGTGGATCAACTGTTCGTAAACGCGGGCCGGATCATCGTAACCATCAGTTGCGACGGCATCGAATTCGCCCATTACACTGGTGCGCCAGCTGTGATCGGGCAGTGCGAAGTCGGAGTCCCTGAGCCATTCTTCGAGCAGACGGTCTGGGGTAGCACGCAGACGCACGGTGTTGTCGATCCACAGAATCTCGTCATAGTCGGGCAGCAACTCGATTCCTCGCACCTTGAGGTACCGCGCACTTCGAACGGAATCAAGCGGGAACCTGGGCTCCACGATGCGAATCGTCCATGAATCGCTCACAAGTTCGGTGTCGTCGGTGAAGCAAATGAACTCTACATCGGTCTGCGCAGCCACAGGCTGCTCGTTCAATTGCTCGTACTTCCCGATCAAGGCTGTGTAAACAACCCGTCGCGGCGCTCCCTGATTCACGTACTATTCCTCTCAATTCCCGCCAGACGACTCGATTCAACAGTGGCGGGATTTCGCGCAGCAGCGACAGCCTACTGTGCGTCCGTTCCGAGGCGTGAGGCTGGCCTCCACGGTCGGGTCGCGGTCAACAGGGCGCGAGGGACTGGGCACCCGAACCAAGCGCCTCAGTGCCGCCCAATAATGTTACCGAAGTCACCCCCCAGTTCACGATCTGGCCGATCGCACCCTGCGGCACACAGCTGTCCTGCGAAAGCAACATCGGACTACCCTTCGCGCCGGCCACCGCGCCGCCGGTGAGGCCGTCAGCGTAGCTGGACCCCGTGGCCACGTAAGCCCCGGTCGCGTTCGGGAAGGCCGCAACGTTGACAGCAACCGAGGTAGCGAAGCGGTCGCTGCCCGACACCCGCGTCGCGGGGGCGATGCCATTGAGCGCCGAGAAGAGCTGGTCAGAAATGGCACCCGTGCCGCCGACAACGGTGATCTTGGAGACACCCCACTTAGTGAGCGCAGCAGCGATATTGGCCTGAACCGTGGTCGCTCCCCCGTCGATCAGCAGAAGCGGCGACTTGGTGTGCCCCGCGGCCGCGGCCGCGGAGATCGCATCGGGGAAGTTCGAACCGATCGCAACATAGGCCATGGTGGGATGGAGCGCCGGAGGGGCGTAAAGGCTGTCACCGATAGCAATCGACGTTTGGTACCGATCGGTACCCTGCATCCGCACGACGTCGGGGGCACCGTTACCGTTCTTTGCCAGCCCGGCTACCGTCGTGAGCGTAGCAACGACGGCGGGTGAGATCGCTTCTGAGCCACCGACCACAATGATCCGCTTCGGTTGCAGGGCATTCAGCTCGTCGAGGACTCCCTGCGGAACGCCTGCACTCGTCACAAGAAGCAAAGGTGCACCCGTCGCAGCAGCAATCGGAACGGCGCTCAGAGCGTCCGGGAAATTCTCGCCCGACGCGACGTAGACCGCGGGGATTCCTGCAGTCGTGAAGTTCGCCTTGGCGATCTGTACCGCAGTGTCATAGCGATCGGTGCCACCGATGCGCGAAGTGGACGCGACCTTTGTCGGCACCGTCACGCTCCGGCAGCCAAGACTCACATCGACGCCAAGGCCCTGGTTGATTGCAACGGCACAGATCTGCTGGGTGCCGACCGCCGAGAGCAGTGTCGCTGAGAAACCGTGATTCGTGCCAGCCCCGGCAAGAGCGCCCTGGGAGGCAGCATTCGCGCTGTTCGCGCTGATGACCTGGCTCCAGCCGACGCCGCTGACCTGCACGCTGGTTGCACTCGAGGGGATGTCTGGGTCGACAGCCCACCCGGTCACAGTCACGGCATTATTCGCGGTCACGACAGCTTGCAGGGCGCCCTGTGGGTTACCAGTCGGGCCGCCGAACCAGTTGTTGTAGTAGACCCAGAAGTTGCGGTTGCCATAAGCGCCGCACGGCGCCGTGCCATAGAGGCTGGCCAGCGACGCGTCATTCGGCGTGTAGGGGGTGTAGTTGTAAAGGGCTGCCGTTGCGTAGTTGGAGACGACGAAGGTGCTGGAGCCGCACGAGGGATCCGGGCTGTACCCGATGGTCCTCAACCCCGGCTGTAGTCCGAAATTAGAGGCCTTGTAGGTGTTGAGTTGCAGAGTTCCCCAGTAGACCTGATTGCCGAAGCCGAGTGCCCATGTCGCGCACGGCGCGGTATCGGGGCAAGCGAATCCCATCGCGCGTGCCATTGCCGCGTCGGACGGCGCAGTCTTGCTGACGAGCCCCTGTTCCTTTTGCAGTGTGACAAGGATGACCTTCGCGCTGATGCCACAGGCCTGCTGCACCCTGAAGATGATGGCCGCCGCGGTGTCGCTGGTTCCCCCGGTATAGGCGTTGCAGCGCACGCGGCCGGTGCTGTCCGAGACTCTCTGGCCCTGGGAGGACGAAGCCCCGGTGTAGTTCTTGAGGCACGAGGCATTGCCGCACGCGCCGGGCTCGTTCGCCTCGAGGAAGGACTGAATCTGTGCCTGGGACATCGCGTTGCCATCGTAGAAGTTCGAGTCGTCGATGATGTACCCGGCATTGAACTGCGACCCGTCAATGGCCTGCGCCTGAACTGCCGGTTGGAAAGCCACGAGACCGATCGTGGCCAGGCTCACAGAGAGAAGCAGGCTCAGGACCCTCGCCAGTCGCCGGGGCACTGTGATACCAGTCCCCATGGAATTATCCGCCCGGCCGAATTCATTCATGTCATACCCCCGAATTTGATAATAGCGATCACGCGGAAAAACTCAACGTCTGTCAACCGCATGATTGAAGTTTCAGCACGGAGTCGCTGAGGGCGGTGGCGCCCCCGAGGAGCGTGATGCGACTCGCGCCGGACGAAGCGATGTCGCTGAGCACCCGTGCCGGCACACAGGTGGGGGGCACGACGTAAAGCGGCGAGCGGCGCAACCCAGCGAGTGCCGCCCCGGCGAGTGCGTCGGGGAACTGGTAACCGGTAGCCAGGAATATCTGGGGGGCCCCAGTGCGAAAAGCATTCTCGCTCACCATTTGCGATGTCTGAAAACGATCCGAGCCGCCCACTCGCGAGACGGTCAGCCCGGCCGCGACGAGCGACGACTCCACACCGGGTGACACGACCACGGTGCCGCCGACAATAGTCACCGTCGTGACGCCGAGGTAGCGGATCAGTTCGAGGGTAGCCGCATCGACGGAATCCGCCTGGCCGTTCGCCAGCAGCACCGGCACACCCGCTGCGCCCGCCGCCGCCGCAGCAGACAGGGCATCGGGGTAATTGAGTCCAGTGGCGAGATAGGCCGACCTGACAGCACCAGGGCTCGTGGATCCGGGGAAAGCGTCACGCACTAACTGTCGAGCGGTCTGGTACCGATCGGTCCCCGAAATACGAATGACCGTTGGAGCAAGGCCGGCGAGTTGACTCAGCACGTGGGCCGAGATCGCACCCTCTCCTCCCGCCACGACGATTCGGGCCGGACGCAGCCTCGTGATCTCCGCAGAGACATTCGCTGGCAGGGAATCGGACGGAGTAAGCAATAGCGGGCCGTGCAGGAGGGCAGCCGCTGGCGCTGCAGCGAGAGCATCGGGGTAGTTGCTCCCGGTGGCGAGGTAGACCACCGGTACCGTGGTCGGCGGCTCCGTTGTCGGGTATCCCGCTTGGGCGATGGCGATGGCGGTGGCGAAGCGATCGGTTCCCGAGATGCGCTGTGCTGGCAAGAGTGAGACGGTGACCATCGCCTGGTTGCTGGCTGTGATGTTGTTCAGGGTGACCGTTACCGCTCCCGTGCGGGTAGTGAGCGACTGCCCGACCGTGAGGTACAGCTTGCGTCCGTTGGCGGAGCTGGTATCCGGGGACATCAGAACGGACGAACCGCCATCGCCCCGAACCGTCGACACCCGAACCCCGAGATCCGCTCCGGCCTGGTTTCCGCTGCCATTCTTCAGGTAATGCCCCTCATACAGCGACCCGGCATCCGCCCCGCCGCCACCGCGGTAGTCGACGTAGTAAACCTCGCCAGATACAGGATCGGTGATCTTCAGATCACGAAGCCCCGTGGAGGCACCAGTGGAGGCGAGAGACGCGGTCATGAGGGTTGCCGCACTGGCGATGACCTGCTCTTGGCCCGCAGCAAGCGGCACCAGCCGCTGCTCCTGGGTCACGTTGAGTGTCGTCGGATTTGCGTTGGCGATCAGACCTCCAGCGGTCATCACACGCCAGGCGGCCCCCATTATGTCGTAGGCGTCGCCGTATTCCTGATCGATGCAGCCGTCGGAGAAGGTGGCCGTGAGAGGGCGCCAGACCCCCTCGTTTGTGGCCGTCGTGGGGCAATACTGACTGTGCGAGTGCACCAGTCCCAGATTGTGCCCGAATTCGTGGGCCACGGTGTCCAGGTCGTTGAGCCCGTTGACAGACGCCCAGATCGTGCCTCCATTGGAGGTGCTCACGGCGGAATTAGCTCCGGTACCCACGCTGCCGAAGCCCGACTCGGCGCAGTCCGCCGGAACGAGCACGATCAGGTGGTGAGACGTGGTGGAAACGTAGTAGTCGAGCGAATGCCCGAACCACAACGCGGCCTCAGACCAGGCGTTCTGCTGGTCGCTGCACGGGTAGCCGCTCAAGTACCGCTGCACGACACCAGTGCGGGTGATGGACGCGACCTGGCCGTTGGTCTGAGCGCTCCAATATGCCGCGAGGCGAGAGACCAAGGTGGCCGTGTTCGAATCGCTGAAAGTGGTCGACCAGCCGGCAGAGTCACTCGGAACGACCACGGCGATGTCGGCGGAGTGGTTGTACTGGGCGAAAGCGTTCACATCGGCCTGGGTGTTGGGCAGCGGCATACGCGAGATCGCGGCGCGACCGAGCAGTGTGGTGGGCGTGACCATGTCGTCAGCGAGCGACCGCGACTGCGCGGCACCCGCCCGTTCGGCTGCCCCGATCGCCGCGGTCGGTGCAACCGAAATGAAGAGTGAACCGACGAGTGCAATTGTTATCACGCGAGTACCCCGCGCTCGCGCTATCCTGCGTGCTTTCACCACCATTGCCCCCCGACAACCCGCGACAGAATACGCGCTCCTGTATCCAATCACCTCGGCGCGAATTCACCTAGCCAATTCTGGCTATTCGGCGACGCCACGACACCGGAGACTTTTCGCGGATGGCACGAATCGAGTCGGCAATCGGGACCCCGCGACCGTGCCGGATAAACTCCCTTGACGCCCAGGAACAGAAAGCAGTGCTCTTCGTGAAAATACTCGTAACCGGCGGCGCCGGTTTCATCGGCTCGAACTTCGTTCGCCGCACCCTTCAGGACGCCTATGCGGGCCTCGAAGGTGCCGAAGTGGTCGTGCTCGATTCCCTCACCTACTCTGGCAACCTCGAGAATCTCGCGCCTATCGCCGACTCTCCCCGTTACGAGTTCGTGCACGGGGATATCCGCGATTTGGGCCTGCTCGACACGCTGCTG
>JANYEI010000043.1 GCA_025363205.1 Frigoribacterium sp. | reverse complement strand
TGGACAGACGGAGTCGATGTGGGCTACCGGTGGTACACCGACCCGACGGCGAACGTCAATGGCTATAAGCCGCTTTACCCGTTCGGTTTCGGGCTCTCCTACACGACGTTTCGGTACTCCGGTCTTCACGTGAAGAACGCGGAGGACGGCGGGCTTGACGTCACGTTCAACGTCAAGAACACCGGCAAGAAAGACGGAGCAGACTCACCTCAGGTATACCTCGGAGCTTCCCCCGATCTTGCCGCACCGATTTATGACGCCAATGGCATCGTGACTGGCGGGTTCCAACAGTCCGCACAGAAGTTGGTGCAGTTCGATCACATCCAACTGGCCGCCGGTCAGTCGAAGACTCAAACCCTCCACGTTGACCGGCAGCAGGTATCCGCTTGGGACACTATCGGTCAGAAGTGGGTCATCGGATCGGGTGACCGAACGATCAGCCTTGGCGCCTCATCCGAAGAACTCGTTTTATCGTTCACCCGGAAAGTTCGGTAATCCGTGTTCGCTTCCACGGTGGGGCGGCGGGGGGACAACGGCTCGCGCTTGACAGCGTCTGGCTGATCCCTGCGTAGTTCTTGTGGCTGGGCGGCCCACGCAAAGGTCGCCCAGCCGGACCATTACTTTAGGGTTGCAAGCCCTCTAGAGCCGGCACGGCTGATCGGCACTGTCCTCGCCGTTAATGCGACGGATGGGCCGAGTCCCGCCGCTACCTCGGCCTCGACGCCCTACCGACTCTCAATCCGCCGGCATAAAACAACCCGGGGCGGCGACCACAAACCTCCAAACCCTCAGCGCCTAACCAACAGTAGGATCACACCGACTCAGGTACACCAGTCGACGGGACGTCGCCTCGGCGAGCGTTATCGTCCCCAAGTATCACCTCGCATCCGAGTCTCACCGTCCACGCCGCGTCATGCCGGCAGGCGGGGCGGTTCCCGTCTGGTCCCCACTCCCGTACTGTTTTCCGAGCGATAGTGGCTCTGCACGCGATCGTCGCGAGAACCTCGATGCGCTGCACCCCTTGTTCGCCGCCAGGCGCCCTCGTCACTCCTCACCGAGCACCGTCTCGCCCGCTCCGCCGTCGTCGACAGCGCGCCCGTGGTCGTTGCCTTGGCCCTACAGGAGCGACGAGTGGATCCGAGACCTCATCGGACTCGATCAGTACTATCAGCGTCTTTCTTGACGCCCGATCGGGCTCGGCGTAGCCTAAATCCACCGATTCTCTTCTCCGCTTTTGGCTCTAGACCATGAGAAATCAGGAAACTTGAGCGAGAGCGGCGTGTTACTCGCCCGTGGTCCCAAAACACCCACGGACACCCCAGAAAGACCCCGAATCAGCACCATTTGGGGATAAACCGATTGTTATCTTCCTCTGCTCCTCCGGTTGGTGGTGCAGCTCGCCCACTGTTATTGGAGCCCCGTGATGCGTCGTGTAATTTTTGCTGCTGTTGCAATTGGCGCCCTGGTGGCTAGCTTGGGTGCCGTTGGTGCGGCTCAGGCCAGCAATGCCATGAGCGTGCGCGACTCCCACATCTGCGCTGCTGCCACCCAAGGCCTCGCCACATGTAACGCGATTCGGCGCGACGTTTTGGACAGCCACGGTAAGCCAGTACCAAACGTCACTCCCTCGGGCTTCAAGCCGGCGGACATCGTGGCTGCATATGGTCTCGGTGGCGGTGCCGGTCAGACGGTGGCGATCGTGGATGCCTACAACGACCCGACGGCCGAGGCTGACCTTGGCGTATACCGTTCCCAGTTCGGACTGACCGCATGCACCACCGCAAACGGATGTTTCAAAAAAGTAAGCCAGACTGGGACCTCGACCCTACCGGCCACGAACGCGAGCTGGGCGCAGGAAATCTCTCTCGACGTGGACATGGTCTCCGCCGCCTGCCCGGGCTGCCACATCCTGCTGGTCGAAGCCACCACACCGTCCCTAGCCAACCTCGCCACAGCGGTCAACACCGCCGCCGCGACTGCGGGCGTCGTAGCTATCAGCAACTCCTATGGCGGCAGTGACCAGGCCGAACTGTCGGCCTACAACCACCCGGGTATCGCTATTACCGCTTCCACCGGCGACAGCGGGTACGGTGTGCAGTCTCCGGCGTCCTACCCGCATGTCATCGCGGTGGGCGGCACCACAGGCTTCACGACCAGCGCTTGGTCAGGCGCCGGCAGCGGTTGCTCGACCATCAACCCCAAGCCGGCGTGGCAAACGACCGCGACCACTTGTAGCGGCAAGGCTAACGCGGACGTTTCTGCGGTGGCCGATCCCAATACCGGTGTCGCGGTATACGACTCCACTCCAAGCAAAGGATCCAGTGGCTGGTTGGTCTTCGGCGGCACCAGCGTCGCTTCGCCGATCATCGCTTCTACCTATGCCCTCGGTGGCAACCTTTCCGGCTACCCGGCGCAGTACACCTGGGCCCACACCGCGAACCTCCGAGATGTGACCACTGGCAGCAACGGCACATGCACAACAACTGTGTGGTGCACTGCGGGAGTTGGCTGGGACGGGCCTACCGGCCTCGGCACACCGAACGGTCTCCTCGCCTTCTAGTCCAACTCAGCGAGACAGGCGGTGCTTGTCTGCAATCTGACAAGCGAGAGACCCGACGACAAATGCAGAAGGTACCCACCACGTCGACGAGCGGACGCGCGTGGTTGGACACGGTCTGGTGAGCTGGTTTTGGAATGCACTAGTCCCTTGAATCTAAGCGGTCCAGTGCTCGGTAATGTCGGTCAGCCACAGCTGATTCGCCCGCTGCACGGTGAAGTCGCGTTGCACAACGTCGTCATGGACAGGAGGGCCAGCTTTACGGTTCAGGCCACGTTTCTTCGAAAAAGATGACCAGATCCTCCGCTGGGAGCACAGCCGCCACACCCAGCGCTCCGACGCCGGAATGCCAGACTCCGCCTCGATCTCGTCCGCGTTGAGCCGATACCCAAACCCCGGCCCGTCGCCATGAATAGCGACGGTTGCGTTAATCAGGTGGGCGTTATCCCAGTCCCGTTGCGACACCGGGTTTCTCCGCAAACGAAATACGGAAATACGCCTGTTTGGAAAAGCCTTGTCACACGGCAGGTCACCGCGACCGGAATTTTCCGCTCAGCAGCCAACTCACCAACCAGCAGATACATCTGATGCCAAGGTGATCCCGGGCCGGTTACCGTCTTCGATGTCGGCCAGCTTCAACCAGCGTTGCAAACAAGATTCTCAAGATCCCGAAGTCCCTTGCCACCCGGGCGATTGGGGCTTCGTTTTTCCGGGCAACGGCAACAACGTCGCGGTGGAACTCAATGGGGAAAGCTTTCGGAATGATGAACATCCTCTCGTGAGAACCGAAATCCTCACAGATCAGGAGTCAACCAAATCGACAGCAGTCCCTGACCTAGTTGACCTGCGCCTTGGCTGGTGCCGGAACCTGTTCCGGTTTCTGGTCAGGAGCCAGGGTTCCGTCGACGAGCTTGACGATTATCGAGCAGTCTTTACCGCCCTGTTCAGAGTCGAGAACGCGCTGGAACAGCTGCTGCACGTGCTCACCAATCTCGAGTGGTGTACCCGTTGCCCGTGCGGCGGCGATGGCCAGGCCGATGTCTTTATTGGCCAACTCTGTTGTGAACGTCGCCGCAAAATCACTGTTAGCAGCGGAGGATGGCACGACTCCGGCGATTGGATACCACGTGCGCAGGGCCCAGCTATCGCCGGAAGAAACCGACGCTATGTCCCAGAACACTTGTTTGTCGAGGCCGAGCCGATCGGCCAGAACTGCCCCTTCCGCGGTGCCCGCGAGATTGATGAACAACATGAGATTGTTGCAGATCTTTGCGGCTTGGCCGGTGGTCGCACGTCCGGTAGGAATAATGTTGGCAGACATCGGTTCAATGAACGCGCTGGCATCAGCGACGGCGCCGGGTTCACCGCCGATCATGAACGTCAACGTTCCGGCCTGAGCACCGCTGATCCCGCCAGAAACGGGAGCGTCGACAAAGCAGAATCCCGCCTTGGCTGCCGCGTCGTGAAGCTTCCGCGCGGATTCAACGTCGATGGTGGAGGAATCCACAAGAAGGGTGCCGGGGGTGACCGAGGCCAGCACACCGCCTTCACCCATATACACGGCAATGGCGTGCTCGCCCTTTGGCAGCATGGTGAAGACGACCTCGGCGCCGAAGACCGCATCCGCGATGCTACTTGCCGGTGTGACTCCGTTGGCTGCCGCGGTCGCGAGCGCCTGCGGATTTAGGTCGAAGCCGCGCACTTCATGCCCGGCCTTCACGAGGTTCGCCGTCATCGGGCCGCCCATATTGCCCAGACCGATCCATCCAATTGCAGCCATCTCCAAGCTCCTTCGCTCTTTCCGGTCGAAAAACGCACTTCTCTTAGGACCACCCTCACACCGTGTTAGGGTGCAAACAAGACAAAAAAATACAGAGACTATGTGCAATTATGCACATCCGCATTGATCGACAGAAGGCGGGCGCGTGATGGTTGACTTCAAGCGGTTTCCGAGTCCGGATGACCTGCTCATCCTGCTCACCGTGGCGCGCCTGGGGCGATTCAATGCCGTGGCGGAGGCGCTGGAAACCACACACACCACCATTTCCCGCCGGATTTTGGCGCTGGATAAGCGGCTGGGCGGGAGCACGCTTGAGCGGAGCCCGCACGGATGGGAGCTCACGGAGCTGGGGAACCAGGCGGTCCGTGCAGCTGAGATCATCGAGGACAGCTTGGGCGTTCTCACCACGACGCTGGCGAATGACGCGGATCCGCTCTCCGGCCTGGTGCGAATCAGCACGCCGGACGGATTCGGCGCGGCCTTTGTCACCCCCGCCTTGATCAAGCTTCAACGAGAACATCCCAAGCTGAATGTGGAGATGATTAGCGTGACGAGAAAGATCAACCAGAACCGCTCCGGCGTCGACCTGGAGGTCGTGGTGGGGCCAATCGACGCGAGTAGAGCGCAGACGATCTTTTTGACGAACTATTTCCTCCGACTGTATGCCAGCCCGGAGTACCTCGCGGTGCGGGGAACTCCGGAGACTGTTGACGACATCAAAAACCACAATTTTGTGTCCTACGTTGAGTCATCTCTCCAGGTCGCCGAGCTGGGGCATCGCTCGTCACAGTTGCCGGAGCCGACCGCGAGCTTCCAATCCACCAGCATTTTCGCCCAGGTCGAAGCCGTTCGCCGTCACAGCGGCATCGGACTACTGCCGTCTTTCATGGTGTGGGGGCGGCCGGGGTTTGTCCCTGTGTTACCAGATGCCTTCCACCGAGAGCTGCCAATTTGGGCTGCCGCCCGCGCCGAGTCGCTTCGATCCATGGCAGTGAAGGCAGCAATTGAGGCCATCCGG
Organism: Frigoribacterium sp.; assembly: GCA_025363205.1. Classification (GTDB taxonomy): domain Bacteria; phylum Actinomycetota; class Actinomycetes; order Actinomycetales; family Microbacteriaceae; genus Lacisediminihabitans. The sequence goes on along the minus strand of JANYEI010000043.1, from coordinate 17,348 downwards.
CACGAGATCTCCGAGCGCCGCAGCGAGCTGGCGGCCTGACGACTTGCGCTGCGACCCCGCCCGGTCCGTGGGCATACAAATCGGCTTGTCGCAGATCACAGCTGTGCGGTTGAGCGATCACATGGTGCAAGCGGCTAGCGAATCCAGCCCAAGGTCGATTTCCGCCAGCGGTGCGGTGTCTGCATTAAGCCGCTCCCCCGGGAGGCTGCCTCAATGCCAAGAGTCGAGGTGCAACGGGATGACCCGAGCGGGAACAGCGTCCCCCATATACGGATGCGGCAGGCCGAGCGAGCCGACAGCAGCGCCCGGGTCACCAGTTCCAGACAGGAGCGGATACCCGCCGCAGAGCCCACTTCCTCGATCGCGATATTCACGCCGTCGCCGCCGGCTTCCGCGATGCGACCCGTCCTCAAGGCGAAAGGCTGTGTGGCAAAAACCGGAGTGGATGTCAGCGAAAGCCAGTTCTCCTGCACGTGGCTCCGGACGGTCCAACTCCCCTTAAGACAAGCGGCCCGACATGGGCATGACTGACCGAGCTGTCCCGGCCATCCATCGCCTGACACAAAATCACCGGGCGCGTACGAGGCCGTGAATTCAGGGGAACACGGGCTGCGGGCAACAGTTCAGCCGCAGCCCCGGGACTGTCTCCGTGACGCTTTACCTCGCGTCGATGCTCACCTTCAGTGCTTCCGTCCCTTTTACGTCGGCTGCATCGACATCGTGAAGCGAGATTCCTCTCGTTTCTTTCATGGACACCACAGACACAACTGTCACCGCACACGCGATGAGCAGGTAAACGGCAATCGGAATCGATGACCCGGTGCCCTTCAGTAAGGCGGTGGCGATGATCGGGGCGAGCGAACCAGCCACGATCGACGTGACCTGGTAACCGAGTGAAACACCGGAATACCGCATGCGGGTGGGGAACATTTCCGACATTATCGATGGCTGCCCGGCGTACATCAGTGCATGGAACATGAGTCCGATCGTGACGGCGATCATAATGATCAGTTCATTCGCGGTTTCCATCATGGGGAATGCAAAGAATCCCCAGGTCGCACCCAGTACCGCGCCCGTCAGGTAGACAGGTTTCCGGCCAATCGCATCGGAGAGCTTCCCGACGAGCGGAACAACACAGAACTCGATCGCATGCGCGATGAGCATCAGCAACAGGATCTTGGCCGTGTCCATCTTGACGATCACCACCAGGTACGTGATCGAGAACGTAACGACGAGGTAATACAGCACGTTTTCCGCAAATCGCAGTCCCATAGCGGTGAAGACACCGCGCGGGTAACGACGGAATACCTCAATGGCACCGTAGCCCGGCGTGGGTGCGGCTTCAGCCTTGAGGCGCGATTCTTCGAAGATCGGAGCATCCCGAACCTTCGTGCGGATGTAATACCCGACAATGACGATCACCGCTGAGAGCCAGAATGCAACTCGCCAGCCCCAACTGAGGAAGGCCTCCTCGGGCAGAGTCGCGGAAAGTCCCAAGAGAACGACCGTGGCCAGCAAATTTCCTCCAGGGACGGCTGACTGCGGCCAGCTGGCCCAGAACCCGCGGGATTTGTTGGGACTGTGCTCAGCGACAAGCAATACTGCGCCACCCCATTCGCCGCCAACTGCAAAGCCCTGCGCAAATCTCAGGAACACCAGAAGTGCCGGTGCCCAGTAGCCAACCTGGGCAAATGTTGGCAGACATCCCATCAGGAATGAGGATGCACCGACCAACACAATAGCGACTTGAAGCAATCGCTTGCGCCCGAACTTGTCACCAAAGTGGCCAAAGATGATTCCGCCAATTGGACGTGCAAGAAAACCGACGGCGTAAGTCAGAAAGGCCGCGAGGATGCCGTCAAGTTGCGAGCCAGCATTGGGGAAGAACACCCGGCCAAAGACCAGGGTCGCGAGCGAGCCGTACAGAAAAAACTCGTACCACTCGACGACAGTGCCAGCCATCGAGGCCGCCACTACTTTCTTCAGCCCTGTCGGTTTTGGTTCGGCGACGCCCTGGCTTGCGGGAACTTGCGTGCTCAATTGAATCTCCTCTGGTGTCAGCTTTGACACTGCGTGAAATAGCGCATCGATGTAAACAAATGCGACGACAAAAGCATTACGTAAAGCGTTACAAAGTATTGCCGTGGCGTCAGCGTCACACAACGTCAATTCGTGCAGAGGCTATCTGCACCAATGCACAACAGCACGAGTCCATATGAGTCACAGTCGTTCCTCCTGAGGCTGAGACCGCGTTGAAGTAGACGGGGGTTGCCCGCCGTAGGGGCGGCCTGCCCCGCTAATGCGCGGTTCCTAACCTCCCAATCGGCTGATTCGTGGACGCCGTCTCGTTTGAGCACGTTAGTGACACGGACTGGCTGCAAACGAGATTAAACAAACGTGATTTCTGACACCCTGAGAAAGGAAAAGCCCCCGCAATCTCAATGATTACGGGGGCTATTTGTGGATCCAAGGGGATTCGAACCCCTGACCCCCTGCATGAAATGTAGGGGTGCTGCCAGCTTCGCCACAATCCAAGAAACTAGGCGTTTCTCGGCAAAACTCCTGATGGTTCTGAAAATCCCGGAACGAGTTGTTTTTGACCCTTCCAGTATAGAAGGGCATTCTCGGGTCGTCCAGGTCGGTCTCGCCGGGCCTGAACTGTCGAATAAGTGTCGACTGATCGATTGTTGTGAAAGTGTTTGCATGGCTAACGGGGGTGAACTCCAGCGCCCTCAAAACCCGTCTTGGCGATCGAGGCGCGGGCCGCCAGTTCAGGTACCTCTGCGTCGTTTTGGCACCATCCGGTTGGTCGCGAAGGCGAGGACCAGGATCAGAGGCAGGACCACGAACATCCACCGATTCGCCAGAAGCATATGCCACAGCATGTGAGCGTTAATGTCGATGCCCTCTATGAGGGCTTGCCAGAAGATCCGAGCGGGCTCTGGGATTCAGCAATCGCGGCTTCGACAGATTCCTCAATCGAGCCCACATATTGGGGGAACTTGAAGCTCAGAAACGCCTCTGGCATCTTCCCCGTCACCTTGGGTATTAGAACCATTGCTTCCGCGTCGGCTTCGATTCCACGTTGCGTAGTGAGTTCGATGAGTGAGTTCAGCATGGCCTCGACTGCTCGTGCTTCATCGGAATTCCCGCGGCCACTCTCACTTGACGCCGTCAGCTCTCGACGACTACATTGCTGGTCGGACCCAGAGCCACAAGGTGACTGAGTACCGCTCCCGCCGCTGACTCTCGACGCTCGGTGGCCGCGCTAACTCTGACGAAACAGGCCCCGAGTTCGCCGTCTTCGATCACTGTCAAGGCGACCAGTCGCGCCTCCCATCGCCGCGCGTACTCGATAGCGACCCGCGGCGCGGCGAACGCTGCCGGTGAATCGTTGATGGCGACCAGGATTGTTGCTGTCACTGTGGCCCCTTCCCTGCACGGGACCCCGTAGAAGGCGGGAATACGGTCAGCTTCGCGTTTCGGTCTGCCCATCTCACCCGCAGACCCTCTTCCAGTTCCCGGTCTTCATGCTTTCGATAAAGCGCGCGAACCGGGGGCTCGCACGTCGCGTCCACTGGGCAGACAACGCCCATCGCGCCGCCCAATGGATCTCGACCTCGGCAGTAGCGGCGGGCGAGGTCAGCGTGCACGACCGCCGAGAGTACACGGTGACCCACGGATCAGGTCAGGGAGCCGTTATATTCCCCGCGCTTCAAGACAGCAGCACAATTCGCCGCGCTTTGGCAAAATCACGCCATGACAGAACCCCTGAAGATTGCTAACGTCATCACTGAAGAGGTCGGCAAGCCCGGCGACCTCGGCTCGGATTAGCGCCTGTACAGCGTTCCGATCAGGCTCTCGCGCCGGGCCGCAGACCACGAGGCGGACGTGATCACTACGACCTGGAATGAGCTCTGCCAGAGGATGCGTCGCACGGCAGTGAGACTGCGTTCAGCGTCGCTCGCGACGTTATCGGGCTCGATCGGACCACGATCGAAGAGGTGAAGGACGTGCACGCGGCGCTCCGGCAGATTCTGCAGGACACCGAACGTAGGGTGGCTGAACTGCGGGCACGAGTTCAGTGGGAACGGATCGCTGCCGAGCAGGCAGCGCAGGAATAACGCCGACACGTCGCCGAAGTAGCCAGTTCGATCACCTTCGGCGACTGAGGAGCTGGCCAACACCTGGGCCAGGCGCGGGTGCTGGAATTCATGCCCCCTTGAACACCACCGTCGACATCAGCCAGATCGTGCCCGCCTTCGTGGCCGCACCGGCGCTTGGCGTAGCGCCTACCGCGTTCGGCTGGTCCTCGGTGAGCAGGTCCATGTCGGTCACGTTGCTGATCGTCGCTCGAGGCGTGAAGCCGGAACTGGCGACCGGTGTCACCCCGAACCCGGAATCGGCGTAGAAGCCGAGCGCGAGGCCCGCGGTGGTCGCCGCCGGAGTCGCGCCGGAGACCACGGTGCCGGCCGCCGCGGCGGTTCCGGTCGCCGTCTTGGAGACGTCGACCGCCCCCGCGCCGGACGCAACGGACAGCCCGGAGTATTCGAGCGCCGCGATCCCGACATCCGCTGCCTTCGACGCCGTCACAGTGATGGTCGGCTTGGTTCCGCCACCGGCGGTGATGGGCGCCGTCCAGACGCTCTCCTCGGTGGCATCCGAGGCGGTGAAGTGCAGCACTTCGGTGTAGACGTTTCCGGCCGTATCGGTCACGTTGCTCGCCGTTGCGTTCGTGGAGGACCAGACCCCCACCTCGACGATGATCCGATCGCCCGTCGTGATCGCGGCGGGGAGGACAGCCGTCCGTGTCGTGGCGTTCGCCCCGTGTGCCGTTATGCTTTGGACGAACTTCGGCGCGGAATTGGGGGTGGTGGAGTTCGACGACGCGCTCGCCGGACCGGTGCCAATCGCGTTGGTCGCAGACACGGTGAACGTGTAGGTCACGCCGTTGGTGAGCCCGGATATGGTCGCCGATGTCGCCGGAGGTGACCCGCTCACCGTGGTCGCGGGCTGGGCAACACCCGCGACATACGGAGTGACGGTGTAGCTCGTGATGGCCGAGCCGCCGTTGCTCGGAGCCGTCCAGGTCACGGTTGCCTGCGCATTTCCGGCGGTCGCGGCGACTCCGGTCGGAGCCGCGGGCGCCGTGGGCGCGGTCGGTGTGACGGAGTTCGACGGGGCGGACGGTGACCCGGTGCCGATCGCGTTCGTCGCTGCCACGGTGAACGTGTAGGCCGTCCCTCCGGTGAGCCCCGTGACGGTGGCGGTGGTGGCCGGCGGTGTCCCGCTGATCGTCGTCGGCGTCTGAGCGGTCCCACCGATGTAGGGGGTCACCGTGTAGGACGTGATCGGGGAGCCACCGTCCACTGGTGCCGCCCACGAGACCGTCGCCTGCCCGACCCCGGCCGACGCGGCCACTCCGGTCGGGACGCCCGGTGCGGTGGTTGCCGCGGAACCGATGTGCACCATCGACGCCACCGACGGCACGCCGTTGCCATTCACGATGAACATCATGTAGTCCCCGGGCGGCGCGATCGCGGCCGAGCCGGGCGCGGTGACCGACAGGCTGGAACTTCCGGCGGTGAAGGTCAGCGGAACGAAGTGCTGCCCCATGTCGGCCTGGTGGGTGTCTGCAGCGAGGGAAACCAGATTGACGGCGGTGATGCTCGCCGCGTCAGCAGTGTTGACGCTGATGGTGCCGCCGTAGGACGTCGATGCGGTAGCCGATCCGATGGTCGGTCTCGCACCGTTGAGGAGGTAGGACGGGGTGTAGATCTGCGCCGAGTACTGGCCGGGATTGGTGAGGGAGTCCTCGTGTCCGCCACCGGCCACCAGAACCCGGCCGTCGGGCATCAGGACGGCGGTCGAGTGGTAGTTGCGGGCCGCGGTCATCGACGCGCCGGTGGTCCAGGTCTCGGTCGAGGGGTCCCATATCTCGGTCGACAGCACACCTGACGTCACGTTGGTCTGATCGCTGGTCTGTTCACCGCCGACCGCGAGAACCTTGCCATCGGCGAGCATCGTCAGCGTGTGATAGACCCGCGCGGTGTTCATCGGGGCGGTTTGGCGCCAACTGGGCGTGGCGGCGGAGGTATCGATGACGGCCGTGGTTGCGGCTGCCGTTGTCGTTGTGATGACGCTGGGGGCTCCGCCGCTGTAGAGGATCTTGCCCGGGCGGTACATCACGGCGGACCCGTTGACGACACCGCTCGGCCCGACGGGAGTCCAGGTTTGCGCGTTCACGTCGAGGACGTAGGAGACGTCCTCCGACGGTCCCATCGCGAAGACCTTCCCGTTGAGCATCAGGTCCGAGAAGGGATACTCCTCCTCGTGGATCTGAGAGGTGTTGACCCCGCTGAGCAAGGTCCACTTGTTCGTAGCCGGGTCGTAGACCTCGGGAGTGTCCGCCCAGTGGCTCGCGTCGGTCGAATTGCCGCTGATCGCCACGTACCGACCATCGGACAATTGAAGCAGCGACGGGTACCAGCGCGGAAGATTCATGTTCGCCGCTGTGGTCCAGGCGGTTGTGGCCGGGTCGAAGATCGACGTCGTGGTGATCCCGAGGCTGCCGAATCCACCGGCGACCAGCACCCGTCCATCGGGCAGGTGTGATATTCCGGAACAGAAGATGCTGGCCGGCGCGTTGACGGTGCTGAAAGTGTTGGTGACGGGATCCCACACCATCGTCGGAGTGGGGCTCTGCCATCCGTCGAAGAGGAGATACTTCCCGTTCTTCAACGCGACGTTGGTTATCGCAACGAGCGGCCAGGTCTGCAGTGCGCCCCATTGACCCTGGGCGGTGCTGGCCGGGGTCACGCTGTTGGAAGGCGTGGAGGCCGGTCCTGTTCCGACCGAATTGGTCGAGGACACGGTGAATGTGTATGCCGTTCCATTGGTGAGACCGGCAATGGTCGCCGTCGTTGCCGGCGGCGTTCCGGTCACCGTTGTCGCGGGCTGCGCAGCGGTGCCGATGTACGGGGTCACGATGTAGGCGGTGAGTGGCGAGCCGCCGTTGCTTGGCGCAGTCCAGGTCACGGTCGCCCGGCTGTCACCGGCCGTGGCAGTGACCCCCGTGGGCGCCCCGGGCTTGGTCGGCGAAGTTCCTGCCGCGCTGAGGAACACCACCGTCGACATCAGCCAGACGGTATTCGCCGATGTGGCGGCACCGGCATTGGGCGTTGACCCGGCGGCCACGAGCTGGTCTTCGACGAGGAGGTCCATGTCCGTCGCGCCGCTGACCGAGGCCCGCGGGGTGAACCCTGCCGACGCCGCCGGGGTGCTGGCGAAACCGGAATCTGCGTAGAAGCCGATGGCCAGTCCGTTGGCCGTCGTTGGCGGTACCGCTCCGGAGAAGACGGTCGCGGCCGCCGTCGTGGTTCCGGTGGCACTCTTCGTGACGTCGACTGCGCCGATGCCGGCCGTAGTGGACAGACCTGCGTATTCGAGCGCGGCGACTCCGATGTCAGCGGTCGACGTGCTGGTCGCGGTGATGATCGGCTTGGTACCGCCACCGGCCGTGATCGGCGCCGTCCAGATGCTTTCCTCATCGCCGTCGGAAGCGGTGAACCGAAGCACGCTCGTGTAGGTGTTTCCCGCCGAGTCGGTCACGGACGACGCGGTCGGATGATTGGATGCCCAGATGCTGACCTCGACCACGATCCGGTCGCCGGAGGCAACAGCAGAGGCGAGCGTGACAGACCTCGTCGTCCCGCTGCCGTGACCGACGGCCTGCTGCACGAACGCAACCGGAGGCGCCACGGCCGGGGTGACCGCGTTCGACGGCGACGACGGAGCGCCGGAACCGAGGGTGTTGGCCGCTGTGACGGTGAAGGTGTACGCGGTTCCGTTGGTCAGGCCGGTGACCGTGAGCGTTGTCGCCGGCGGCGTCCCGGTGATGGTGGTCGGCGCCTGCGCGGTGGCTCCCACGTAGGGGGTGATCGTGTACGCGGTGATGGGTGAGCCGCCGTCGCCGGGAGCAGTCCACGACACCGTGGCCTGCCCGTTGCCCCCGATCGCGGTGACGCCCGTGGGCGCCCCCGGCGGTGTCGGCGGGCTCGGGGTGACGCTGTTGGAGGGTGCCGAGGCCGGGCCGGTCCCGACGCTGTTCGTCGCCGACACCGTGAAGGTGTAGGCGGCGCCGTTGATCAGCCCCGTGATGGTGGTCGTGGTCACCGGCGGGGATCCGACGATGATGGTCGGGGTGAGCGCTGTCGTTCCCACGTATGGAGTGATGGTGTACGACGCGATGGGCGCGCCGCCGGACGCGGGCGCGGTCCACGACACGGTGGCCTGGCCGTTACCGGCGACCGCGGTCACCCCTGTCGGCGCTGCCGGCGCCGTGGGCTGCGACCCGGTCAGGGCAACGTCGTCGAGATACATCCAGGTATCGTCCGGCGGGCTGGACGCGTCCTCGTGGACGTTGAACCAGAGGACGACGGTCTGCCCGGCGTAGGCGCTGGTGTTGAAAGTGGCCTGCGTCCACGTTCGGGAATTGCTGTTGCCCTTGAACACCGAGGCTAACGTGGCACCGGCGGTGGTACGGATCTGCGCCTCTTGCCAGTCATAGAGACACCCCGACCCCGAACACAGCGCGTCGGTGGTGGCCGGCCAGTACCAGAAGCTCAATGAACTGGTGCCGCTCGGCACGGCCACGGTCTGGCTGAGCCAGCCGTCGCCGCCGGGTTCGGTGCCGGAGACGGTACCGAGAAGGGCCGACCCGGTGCCGGAGTGCACCGTGACGGTGCTGGCGCTCGACGATGGTGCGCCGCCCGTGGTCCACAACGTGATTCCGGACTCGAATCCTCCGTTCTGAATGGACGAGGCCCCGGCCGAGGGCGTGACGGTGTTCGAGGCAGCCGAGGGGGCTCCGGACCCATTGGGGTTCGACGCAGTCACCGTGAAGGCGTACGAGGTGCCGTTGGTCAGCCCGGTGATGACGGTAGAGGTGGACGGTGGGTTGCCGGTGACGGTACTCGCCGCCTGAGGTGTAGTCCCGACGTACGGGGTAATCGTGTACGTCGTAACGGCCCCGGTGCTCGGGGCGCTCCAGCTGACCCCGGCCGAGGCGTTGCCTACGGTGGCAACGACGTTGGTGACCTGGCCCGGCGCGGGCGAGGGAGAGAAGACCAGGTCGACCCAGTAGTTCTCGCCGTTGAAGGAATTGTTGGGGAAAGTCGTCGAGCTGGTATAGGCGTACACGCCATTCGGATTCGACGCGGTCGAACGCAGGGCGTGCAGCGGAGGACTGTCGAGGCTGTCGTTGCCATCGGGCTCCGGGGCAGGGGTGTTGTACATGTATGCCTCATCCTGCGAGTAGTGACCCACAGGAGCGAAGTAGGACACCACATAGGTCGCCCCAGGACTGATCGCGATGGGCTGCGCGAACTGGGCCTGCTGCCATCCCGAGGCGGTCTCGCCGGTGAATGTGACCCGGCCGAGGAGTTGCCCGGTCGCGGTCCACAGGTTGCCGACGTGTGTACCGGTGTTCGTGGTGGCCTTGAAGAATCGGATACCGCTGACCGTGCCGAACGTGTCCGTCGTGAACTTCACGCCGACCTCGATCGCATTGGCATCCTTGGAGTCGACCCCGCCTGGCGTGACGGCGGCCCCCCAGAGCGAGCACGGACAGGATACGTTGACCGTGGTCGACGGGCCCGGCGTCTCGAGGTTGCCGCTGTCGTCGGTGGCTCGCACAAGGATTGTCTCGGTCGGGCTACCGTGGGCCACCCACGAGTAGGTCCAACTCGTGGTTCCCTTTGCCGGATGCCAGGTCTTTCCCCCGTCGGCGGAGACCTCCACTCCGGCCACGGTCCCGCCGCCGGCGTCGGTCGCCGTGCCAGAGATCGTCGTCGCCGCCCCGTCCGCAAGACTCGCCCCGGACACCGGAGACGTCACCCTCGATGTCGGCGCTGTGGTGTCCGTCGAGGCCACCGCCGCGATCAGGTTCGAGGCGAGAGAGGCGGGTTGGGCGCCCATGTCCGCCAACAGATTCACGGTTGCCTGCTGCATGTTCTTGTCGGTCGCGCGACTGGTGGTCCCGCTGTCCAGACCCCATGACCATTGGACCGTTCCGGCGCCGAAGACCAGGGCACCGCTCGCGGCGCGGTACTCGGTCAGATGATGAGTCGCTGTTCTTCCCGTCGCAACGTTTGTGCCGTAGTCGACGAACACCTCCGCATTGCTCGAAGTAGTCGAGGAGAGGTCGAACAGGCCCGGCGGGCGGGCGCCATTGTCGGCATCCTCGTCCCATTCGTAGCCAAGCGTTCCCAGTCCGGACCCGAGGGTCAGGCTCTGCCCGGCGCTAAGCGCTGCCACCGCGGTGTTGCGCCATAGCCGCAGCGAGGCGTACTGCGCAGGCACCTGGATATCCGTCGTACCCGAGTTGACGATGAAGAACTGCCCCGTGAGGGCATTTTCCGGCCGACCTCCGTCGGCGGGTGGACTGAACCGGGGATCACGCCAGGTCCCGGTCCACGTCGACGGGTCCTGGGGATCCGTAGGCGCGTCGAAGTGCGTCTCCTTGTAGGACACCAGCGTCCGTCCGGGAGTTTTCGAACTATCCGCGCTCGGCTCCCAGCGCGTCTTCCAGAACACCTCGTTGCCGCTGAAGAAGGCGAGGTTCACTCCGTGGGCTCGCGCAGACTCCACGCTGGCACGCTGATCCCCGGACCAGTACTCGTCGTGGCCGACGGAAAGAAAGGTCTTGTGGTTGGTCAGCAGAGTACCGCGGGAGGCGACGTCCAGCCCACTGACGTAACTGAGGTCATATCCGTTCGACTCGAGCCAGCGAATCATCGGGTACTCGCTGTACATCAGCCAGCTTCGGCCTGAGTCGTCGAGCGCCGTGTGGAACGGGCGGTTGTAGGACACCTTGTACGCGGCCTTGTACCCTCCTGGGTTTCCCGGCGGGCAGGCCACCGTGCAACTGTACAAGCTATTGCCACCATAGGTGTTGTAGGCCTGCCAGGTCTCGTCGCTGGTCTTGACGACGATGTCGCTGGTGCTCGCATCATTGCGAATGACGAAGGGGATAAGGCTGCTACCACCAGTGTCGTTGCGCACCAGGTGAGCGAGGTACACCCCCGATGCCGCTGTGACCGGGACCTGCCAACTCGCGGACACCGCCCAGTTGCCGCAGTCGATGAGACCTGTGCTGGCGTCGGTCAGGCAGGCGGGCTGGCTCTGCGGCAGGAGCGCCGAGGGTGTCAGCCCGGCGGCAACCTTGCGCGCGCCATTGCCCTGGTAGTAGCCCATTCGGAGGATGTCAATGTGATAGCTCGACGCCGGAGTACTGATCTTGAAGGACACCGTGTCGCCGATGTTCACGCTCATCGAAATCGTGTAGCCCTGGATTGTCGCGTCTCCGGCCCCGGACACTTGCCAGTCGCTCGAGGGGTCGCCTGCAAGCGCGTTCTCGCAGGTGATGGCGTTACCGGATCCGCAACCGCTCGCAGCTTCGACGGGCGAGGACAGCACGATCAGATGCAGGAGTACCACACCAGTCGCCCAAGCCAGCGTTGCGCCCAGCCACCGGCGCGATCGTACGGCGCCATAGCGTGATGAACTTATCATCGAGACCGCCTTCGATTGCTCCGCGACCCCGGCGTTTAGCGTATACCCGTCGGGTGCGTCATAGGGCTTAATATCCCGAAAAAACACCCGAGCATCCGCGCTCTCGCCGGGCATCGGCCCTATCCATGGTCGTTGCTGGGCGCCTGCCGCGGCTGCCGATAGCCGCGACCCGGGCTCACGCGTCCGAGTTCGGGGGCCCGTATCCCAGGAGCGCTCGTGGGGTAGTTGAGCTTGTTCATATCGATAATCCGCCGGAGCTCCGGGTCGAGTTGTCAAGCCCCGGGTTTGGTGGAGGCTCGGTTCGACCCGTTCCATCGTTGTGATGGCCGGGGTGGTGCTGTTCAGAAACTCGTTCTCAACCTCGATCGGTGGTCGGTAGCCGATCTCGCAGTGAAGCCTGCGATGGTTGAATCAGTCGATGTATTCAGCCGTCGCGATCTCGAGGTTGTTGATGCCTCGCCAGGGTCCCTTGTTGCGGATCAGTTCGGCTTTGAAGAGGGATTTGAACGCCTCTGCGAGGGCGTTGATGTTCCTATGGTGGTCAACTCGTTTTCTGGACTGCGTTTTCGGCGGGGCAGACGAGGTGGAAGACCCCGCGGATGACGTTTCTCTTCAGGCAGCGGATGATGTCTCGTTTGCTGAGGCCTTCGGCGGTGTGGCGGTCACGTAGTCGACCGTGGGCTGGTGGAACCGCATGCGGACGATGACGGTGCGATAGATCGCTGGGTTCAGTTGTCGGTGGCCGCCGCGGTTAATGCGATGGCGACCAGAGGTCATCCCGGAGGACGCCGGGATGGGGCTGATGCCGGCGAGTTTCGCTAGTGCTGCTTCGGATCGGATGCGTTCGGGGTTGTCGCCGACGACTATGAGGATCTCGGCCGCGGTGTCGACCCCGATGCCGAACGGCTCCACGAGCTGCGGGGCGGTTCGGAGAACAAGTCGCTCGATCATCGTCTGCAGCTCCGATGTCTCTGCGTCGAGAGCGAGCCAGCGCCGGGCGAGGGAACGGAGCGTGCGTCGGATGCTGTCGTCCGGGGTTTCAAGCCGGGTTGGCCGTAGTGAGGCGAGGTCGCGGGCGAGCATTACCTGTGTTTTACGTGCGGTGTCCTGGCGGAGCTGGTCGGAGCCGTGGATGAGCATTGCTTTGAGAGCGATCATGGCTGAGTAACGATCTTTCAGCGCCGTGTCGTGGGCGACTTTCAGTTGTCGGATCATCTCGACGGTGCCATCGGTGGTCTTGGATCCCGCGATCGCGAACCCGGCCAACACTGCTCGGGCGGCATTCTCGGCATCGAGGCTGTCGGACGTCCCGATAAGGCGGCGCATCCGCCGATCGGGCCGGTTCACCTCGATGACCCGGTGCCCGTTTCTGCGTACAAACGAGGCCAAGGCCGCCCCGTAGGAGCCGGTTCCCTCGATGCCGAATCCGATGATTTGCCCGAACCGGGTCGCCCAGTCGAGCAGCTGTTGATAACCCCCGGTATCGGTCGCGATAGTCAGTGATGCCAGGATGGAGTCCACGACCGCGGCGACGTGCACATATTTCTTGGTATGGACGCCGATAACAACGTGGCCGGAGCGGGTGAGGTTCAGGGGTGCTGCAACTGCCATGGTGATCCTGTTCTGCCGAGGTTATGGTGGTGTTGCACTGACGCCCGCGGTGGACAGGACTGTCACAGGGACGCTCTCGAATGGTTGCTCCAGGCTCCTATTAGGTCACGCCCGTCCGACGCAGTGTTTTGTTACTGCGCCCGGCCGGGAGGCTGACAGATCAATGCCAAGGCACACGAAGGGCCAGTCGTAAGCAAGATTCAAGCCGCCACGGCCAGGACTTCCGAAACCATCATCGTCCCGGCAGAAACAGACTGACAGTCGCAGCGGTCGTCCTTGGACCCGACAGGACTGCTTTCGTTTTAGTTGACGCCTGACTTGCTGGAATTAGGTTCCGGCAGTCGAAGGATCAACACCATTACCCGAAAGACCTACCCCCTCGAATTCAAACTCGATGCTGTCGCGCTGGCTCGTGAAAACGGGGCCCAGATGGCGCAAGTAGCGAAGGATCTCCGGGTCGCTAAAACGGCTCTGCTGAACTGGGTGCGGAAATCCGAAAAAGGTGACAGTCCTCGGCTGGGCTTGAGCCAAGCCGATATTTCGGAGCTGCGGGAATTACGTCGGCGTAACAAGCTGCTGGACCAAGAAGCGGAAGCTATGCGGCGGGCGGTGGGATACCTCTCTCGGGAGATCAACCCAAAATGTACCCGCTGGTCCGTGACCTTGCTGCGAAAGACGCCCGAATTCGGGTGCCGGTCGCGGTGGCCTGCTGGGTATTGCGCTTCTCCACTCAAGGGTTTTACGTGGGTCACGTCCCGCTGAGTGGTGGAGTTTTTCAACACCGTGCGGGTCAGTTGTTTTAGTTTAGGCGGCGGTCAGTTCTGGGAGGATCACCGCCTCGTCGATGACCTCGATCGGGTTGTTCATGACGGCCAGCTCGAGCATGGAGCTTTCCGAGAAGTAGCGGCGTTCGCCGGCTTCCCACTCGTCGTGCTGCTCGATCAGCACCGATCCGGCGAGGCGCAGCAAGGCCGCGGCATTGGGGAATACACCGACGACGTCGGTGCGGCGTTTGATCTCTTTGTTCACCCGTTCCAGCGGGTTCGTGGACCAGATCTGTCGCCAGTGCCGTCTGGGGAACGCGGCGAACGCGAGTAGGTCGGGTTGCGCGTCGGTGAGCATCGCGGCGACCTTCGGGTGGGACCGACCCAGCATCGTGGTCACCTCGCCGAACTGTTTCTCAATGTGCTCACGGTCGGGCTGGGCAAAGATAGTGCGGATGATCGAGGCCACCATCTCCTGCGATCCCTTCGGGATCACCGCGAGGACGTTTCGCATGAAATGGACCCGGCAGCGTTGCCATCCGGCGCCTTGGAACACGATGCCGATGGCCTTTTTCAGGCCGGTGTGAGCGTCAGACATGACCAGCTTCACCCCGTTGAGGCCCCGGGTCTTCAACGACCGGAGGAAGCTGGTCCAGAAGCCCTCGTTCTCGCTGTCGCCAACGTCGAAGCCGAGCACCTCCCGGCGCCCGTCGGCGGCCACCCCGACCGCGACGACGATCGCTTGGGACACGATCCGGTGCCCGACGCGGGCCTTGCAGTAGGTCGCGTCAAGAAACACGTAGGGGAAGTCCTGCGCGGCGAGGGTGCGGTCGCGGAACTCTGCCACCTCGGCGTCGAGGCCCGCGCAGATCCTCGATACTTCCGACTTCGAGATCCCGGTGTCCGCGCCGAGCGCTTTGACGAGGTCGTCGACTTTCCGGGTTGAGACGCCGTGGACGTAGGCCTCCATCACGACCGCGAATAAGGCCTGATCGACCCGGCGCCGCCGCTCCAGCAGAGCCGGGAAGAACGACCCTTGTCGCAGCTTCGGAATCCTCAAATCGAGGTCCCCGGTAGTGGTCGTCAACGTCCGAGCTCGGGTCCCGTTGCGGTGGGCGCTGCGCTCACTGGTGCGCTCGAACGGGCCAGCACCGATGAACGCGGTCGCTTCCGCATCGATCAGCTCCTGGTACAGCATTTCGGTCGCGGATCGGATCCGGTCGGTGACATCGGTGAGCTTCAGTTGAGCAAGAAGTTCGAGCAGGGCAGACTGATCTAGAGCCATCGTGGTTTGTGTCCTTCGTGAGTGGTTTAGTCGTTACTCACTGACCACCCCACGGTGGCTCTTCACGTTGTCGAAGCAACGCTCAGGACCGGGAAACCACACCACTCACGGGGACGTAACCTTTTACGTGTGGTTGAAAACCCCGGTGACTGACCGCGATTGGTCGGATGCGCATCTGACACATGCGGCGGTCAATTTGCATGCTGAAGACCCGGCCTATGGCCACCGCTTCATCTCCGAAGAGCTGCCAGCCCTGGGTATTACCGCCTCGGAACGACGGGTATGGCGGCTCTGCTTCCTTGACGAGGAGGTCTCGACCCTTGATTCGCAGATGCAACTGCTCGTGAGCGCGACAGCGCCCACGCTCGTGTCTCGGTTAGGGATTGGCACCGGGCATGCGGCCCAGTTTTTGGTCACGGCAGGGCAGAACGTTGATCGTTTACGCTCCGAGGCGGCATTCGCCCGCCTCTGTGGTGCTGCCCCGATACCAGTCTCGTCCGGCAAAACACATCGGATGAGACTGCACCGCGGCGGAGACCGTCAAGCAAGTCGAGCCTTGCACATGATCGCCGTCTGCCGACTCCGCTACGACCCGAGAACCATCGAATACATGCAGCGACGAATCACCGACGGCTTATCAAAAAAGGACGTTCTCCGCTGCCTCAAACGCTTCATCGCCAGAGAGGTCTTCAACGATTTAAAAACCGATATCGGTCTCACTTGACATGTAATAGGACCGTCCGACAGCAGTCCCTCTTCGTGGCTGAAGATGTCTCGAGCCGGAGAACAGCGGAAGAACAATTCATCCGACTCTTTGATGGAAAACCGGCCGCATAAGGACGATGGTGGCGATCGAATTAGCCGCGGCGCTCAGTCCCATGGTTTCCCGTCGGAGACCGCAGCGACTGTCTCGACCGGTCTGATTACAGGTTGTCGCTATCCGTACCCTCAAGCTGCTCGAGCGTGTCTTCCTCGTCGTCAGATGTAGGTCGGCGCAGGAGCGCGTTGTCCGGGCTGATCGGCCGAAGCGTCTTCTGGAGCATGCCGGCGGGAGCACGGTCAACAGTCTCGTCAGGCTAGATGTAGTGGCCCTCGGCGATCGCGGTCGAACCGTGGCCGAGAAAGGTCGCCGCAGCCCCGACGCTGTCCTCGCGGGCTGTCACTGTCGCCCCGGTTCGTCGAAACCAGCCCAGCGAGATTCCCGCGTCGATGAGGCCGGCCAATTCCAAGAATGCTCGGAAAGTCCGGCGGACGTTGTAGGGGCTGAGCGGACCACCCTCCCGATTTTGGAAGATAGTCCGCTCACGGTCAGCATCGGTCATATCAGCGAGGCGGCTGTTGAGGACCTCGGCGGCGAACTCCGGGACTGCGATCCGACGCACCGAGTGTTCGGTCTTCGGATGGTCCTGCCTGAAAGCGGCTTCTCCGGTCCGAAGAACGACGGTTCCCCGGACCGAGACCACCATCCCTTTCCTCCCGATTTCGACATCGCACTGGCGCAGAGCAAGAGCTTCTCCGATTCGGAGCGCGGTTCCAAGCAGCACTTCCAACAGATCGCGTACCTGCCCGTCGGGTTTCGGTCCGAGCACGTTGTCGCCGGTACGCCAGATCGAGGCGGCGTGCCGGATCGCTGCGATCTGTTCCAACGCCAAAGCCCGCGGGGAGCCCTTCGGTTTTCTCAGCGGGGAGGTCCCGTCGACGGGGTTTCGGGCTATGGCGTCGTGACGGAGTGCGAATCCGAACAGGAGGTTCAGCATGGTACGGGAGTGTTGCGACGAGACCTAGAACCCGCGTGGCAGAAGTGGCCCTATTTTCAGTCGGCGTTAACATCCACTGCTCGGTTGGCGTCAGCAGGAAGAATGTGTTCTTTGACTCATCGCGCCAAAGATCACGAATCTGGTGACATTGCAATAGGTAGGACTGGTTGGTGAGTCTCGGCATGGGGACGGATGACTATGGACTTCATCCCCGAGTCGGAATTTGTCAAGGTGGATGGGGCCAGGGTGAGTTAGGCGGCTAGTTTCGGCTCGTCTTCTTGTGCTTCGGCAGGTTTGTTGATCCAGGCCGCGTCGGGGGTGGCGAGGATCTTGGGATCGACGCTGGTGCTGAAGCGT